>PEVD01000058.1 GCA_002780305.1 Candidatus Shapirobacteria bacterium CG03_land_8_20_14_0_80_40_19
TCTCCTTTAAGTTTAAATACAATTTATTTTAAAGTCAACTTCGCGCTTTGTATTTAATTTATTTTTTACCTTGGCAACAAGCCCAATTACACATTGCGTCGCAACGGCCGATTTGTTCCCTGTCTGTACGGACGCAAACATTCTTGTTCTGATATTGGCAAGCACCGTAACCTCCATTTGGATTTTCCTTAAAGGTCATTAGTTTACACACAGAGGGGTCAAAACAGTCGTTAGCATTATAAGGTAGAGGACAAGGAGGCTGGCGTTCCAGATAATCTTTTGCTTGACGATATTGTCCCGGGCAGCATTTTTTATTTGGAGGTTTTCCTTCGCAGACAGGGTCCCCCTCGCAATTTGGACCGATACCGTCTTGACCAATAGGAATACAATAGTCGCAGGAACCGTCTGATTGTCTTTGGCAGTTTATTTGGTCAAGAGCCACATCTCCTAATTCATATTCTAAATAATCACATGAAGGACAAAGAGGATCAATGCTGGAAATGTCAAATTCAGCCGGATAAACACCGCAGAGACTGATACATCTTTCAAGCTGGACTTTGGCCATGCCGAAATAATGGTGTTCTTTGGTTGTGTCTTGAGCGTTTCCTTCAACCACGACTTTGTAGTTATTTTCATTGGAAAAAATTGAGCCGGTGCCGTAGAGCATTTCTTCAGGAATAAAATTGTCAAGAAAGGTGGCATGCGTCGCCAGCGTTTGTCCGCCGAAAAACTGACCTCTGGTTCTGGCCTCTAAAGTAGTTGTTTTTTCTTTATCAACTTTCCAATTAAAGATATCATTTACCGCATCAACAATAATTCTGGTAACGTTAGTAATTACCTGCCAGAAGGAAGGGGCTTCGAATTGTGATTGAGTTTGTTCCGGTTGGCTGTCTTTATCATCGGCCGGCTTTCCCGGAAAACACTTTGTTAAATAGGCTTCATCGTTAATTTTTTGGTTTGACTGTTCAACCTTGATTTCCATGCTTAGAGGAGCCGGACAAGTACCGAACATCCCGCAAAGAATTTTTGTCTGGCCAAGCAGGTTTGCCAGCCAGGAAGGATGTGTGATTTTTGTTTCCGGAGTTTTTTCTTTATTGGGTGGAATTATTGCTCCGTCCCCTCCTTTTCCAACGACAAACTCTTTGGCTTGAGTTTTGCCCTGAACTGTTTCAATTTTCATTTTTTCTTTTAGGTCTTGAGGCAGGAGTTTTTCCAAAGCAACGGTTAAATCTTTTTCCATTTGCGAAAAGTTGGGGAAATTATTGCTGTTTAAATAAACTTCTCCGGAAGCATTTTCGGTACTGGTGCTATGCCCGCCCGAAGGCTCTTCAACCGTTGTGTATTGGTCTGATTTCTTGGCCTCTATTTCAAAGTCAGTACAGAAGGAACTATTTTGCGGATAGATTATTTCCGGATCGGGAGTAGGAGTGGGGGTGGGGGTTTGGCCAAATACTGCCTTTGAAAAAAGAAAAAAGAAGAAAAACAAAATAAAGAGAATGGCAGTTTTTTTCATTAACTTATGGCGTTGGGGGAATTACAAATTGAGTGACATCAACGCCGGTTATTGCCTTTATTAACAGCAAAATAAACCAGATGCCAAAAAAGAGAACCAATCCAAAGATGGCGGCGGTAATGGTGGCGCGGGCTTTAGCAACCGCTTTTGGTTCACCGCCGGCAGTCATAAACTGAAAAGCGCCGACAATAAGCATAATAAAAAAGGCCAATCCGACAAGCGGGACGAGGACGCGGACAATATTGGTAAAAATGCACTCAAAACCTTGAATGGTGGCAACTCCATCATCCGTGACACAGCGGGGATTTGTCCAATTTGTCGGCATAAATAGAGTCTAGCATAAAATCCACCAAAAAGCACCGGAGATCCGGTGCCTTTTTAAAATTCTTTTGTTTTATTGCGTTTAATAAAGGGTAGGAATTGTTAAGTTAAAAATGTCGAACCCAAATAACGCATTGATCAGCATACCAATGGCAAAGGCAACAAAAACAATGGCTAAACCAACCAGAGCGGCCGTAATCCTTTTTCTGGCTGTTTCGGCTCCGGTTTTATCCCCACCGGAAACGATCCATTGAATCCCTCCGGCAACCAAAACAAAGAAAAAAATGACGGCAGCAATAACCATTATAAATTTGACCATTCCCGATAACAAAGTGGGAAATTGCATCGTGACAATTTTTTGATATGCAGCCTCGGTTGGCCTTAAATCAATTCCTCTAATAGGAGAAGGAGATTCTGCTGCTAGAGTAATCACCGGAAAAACAAAAGGCAAAAAAACGGCCGGCAAAGAAATTAAAATCTGACTAATTTTTTTCATAATTCACCCCCTTTCGATCTTTTACAAGGTCGGCAAGTTAAAATTAAGCAAGTCTATGCCGAACAAAGTCTCTATTAATTTTATAACAGCGAAGCTTGAAAGTAAAATCACCAGACCAACCAACCCTGAGGAAATTTGCTTTTGCGCTGATTCCAGCTTGACTTTATC
>PEVD01000011.1 GCA_002780305.1 Candidatus Shapirobacteria bacterium CG03_land_8_20_14_0_80_40_19
ATAAAAATTCCCAAAAAGTAGATTTATCTTCAACCGTCAGCTCTCTGGCTTTATTTCTAACAATCAAAGCGGCAAAAACATTTAAAGCAATCCCGATGGTGTCCAAAATCACCGAAGACAGAGGAATCTTTGCCAGAAAAAACACCTTGGCGATTAAGTAAAAAGTGCCCAAGCAAACCGAAAGATAGATTAAAGAAATTATAAAAACAGTTAAAGGTTTTTTCTTCTTTTTTAATTTGATTTCAAAAAGTTCTTTCCCTTGGTCAGTATAAACAAATTGGTTTGTCAGTTCAATTACTTTATTTAAATTGCTTGCCGGAGGCGGCTTGATTAGAGAGACAAGTAAAAACATTACTGTAGTTGGGAGTAAAAAATCAACTGATGCCGCCAGTAAATTAAACCCTTGATAAAACAGATGGGCGATTGGAACTTCTACTACAAAAAAAGTGAACCAGTTGGCGACAAAAACAGACAAAGAGGAAAAGACTGCCAATTTAAACAATCTCTTTTTAAGGGAAGCGATACGGTTGTTATAAGCTTTGGTAACTAAAACTTTAAGATTTTGCTTATCTGAAATAACTGCCGGTAATTTTTCCGGCTCTTTTTGGTAACTATCTAAAATATCACCGATAAGAGTAAAAATTGCGTCTGTTCTTTCGCAAAGATTGAAAAAATCTTTTGCCAAAGGATGGTGTAATTCTTTTTGAGAATAATCCCAAATAAAAAAAATATTGGCATTAATTTCTTCAATTTGTTTTTGTGACGGATTTAACCAATAGTGGTATTTATATTTAAGAATGCGATAGGCGATTATCGGATCATCTAAATCAAAAAGAGTCCGGTGAACAGCAATATAAACCTGCAGTATTTTTTCCTCTTCAGTTATCAGTTCGGGGGGAATAATTTTAATTCTTTCGGTCATTAATTCAGTCATGCTTTCAATAAGAGCGTTTTCTTTAATCTGCGCTGACAACACCTCCTCAATTTCACAAGAAGCAATGGCCAGTATCCATTCATAAAAGTTCACTTTTTCTTTGAATTTAAACACGGAAGCGGTTGTGTTTGAAAAGGCATTTTTAATCAAATATACATATTTGTTTAATACGTTTTGCACCTCATCAATTTTTCCTTGGGAAATTTCATCGTTTGGCAGATGGCCGCCGCGGATTAATTCTAAAACCAAAGATTCAGCTATAGAGTTAATATTATTCTTAAAAATAAAATTCAGTTTTGAAAACTCTCCAAACAAACTTCTCTTTAAGATTCTTTCAATTGCATTTCGGCGCAGCAGGTTTTCCTCTTTCCAGTCAACAATTTTTCTGATTTTTTCGTAAAATTTGGCGACCTTTGAGGCAATTTCATCAACATGAATTTTTGATTCCTCGCTGACTGTCGGCGGCCTTAAACTTTCTTGATATTTTTTTACCAAGGTTAAAACAGGCACGGAAACGGGGGTGGTTTGTTTTTTGTCAATGGCTGCTTCTGAAAAAATGATTTTCGGGTTCATAAATAAAGATTATATTCCTAAATTACTCTAGAGTAATATGAGTATATACTATCCTCCAGCTCCTCGAAGGTAAACCGCCTGCCACGGTCTGTAAATAGAAGTAAACGTTTTTTCAAAGATTATTTCGCTGTCTTTTGAAACTTTATAATCAAAGGCCGTTTTGGAGCCCCAGGCTTTCCAGTCAATTTGCTTAATTGTACCTGCGGGTAGAGTAGGATCGTCTTGGTATAAATCCGGCGGAGGCGGCTGTTTATCCCAAACCCTAGCCTTGGATATTTCGACCTGGCGGCCGTCTTTGGTGCCGTAAAGGTCAAAAGTCAACTGTTTCTTTTTTAAATCAATATCGGTTTGAATCAGAATAAAATCGCCGGTATCGTTTTTAAATTTTAGATCAGCGCTGGGGTCAAAGACCGTGGCGTCAAAACCCGGACCTAAATCGTCTTCATAGTAATGGACGCGGTAGGCATGGGCGTGTCTTTCTATAATCGGCAATCCCGAATTTAAGGCGGCCCGGAAAAGAGTGGTGGAAACTTGGCAAACTCCGCCTCCGTCTCCCAAAACCGTCCGGCCTTCCTTGATAATATATGCCTGTTTGAAACCGGTATCGGCGGAAACATCTCCCAGGGCCTGATTAAAAGAAAATACCTCATCCGGACCAATTAAAATCCCGTTTAATTTTAAACTTGCCAACTGGAGGTTATGGATTCTCTCGGAAATAGAGCCGTAAAAAAGAGAAGTGCCTTTTCCAATAAGTTCTTTTATTCCTAAAGAATTGGCATCGCTGGTGGAAATTTTTGCCGGTGTTTTTACCGCCGGTATCGCCATTTCCTGCTTTTGCCCGTTTTTCTCCAGTTGTTGGAGCTTATTGGTTAACTCATCGGTAAATTGAGTCTCCTGCAGAGAAATTCCTTCCCTTGAAGGTTTAAAAACAGTGACAATATTATTCTCGAATTGAAAAGTGGCGTTTTCCGGTAAAAGGTTAATTGTCTGGGTAAAATTTTTGGTGTACTGGGCGATTTTATTTCGGTCAAAACTGCCGTCAAAAGACAAAAAACTGATGATTTCATCGTCGTTGATTTGCCAGTTTTGATCGTCAAGATGCAGAAGAATTTCTTTGTTTAAAAAAGATAGAGCTCTGTCACGGGTCAAATTAACCATTTCTTGAGATATTTTTGGAGTGTTGATAATTAAGGGAATCTCCAGCTTAATTTCTTTTTTCGGGCAGGAAATTTGGTGAAAGATATCGGTTTTAAGCCGTCTTTTGTCAACATTCTGGCCGTTTTTCCCCGGCTCAACGAGAATGTTTTTTTCACCATTTTTATTAATTACTTTTATTTCCGGATTGACGGCCGGCTGAAAAAGCAGGGCCGAAACACTGGCGATCGTTTCATCCAGGCCTGGCTCGTCAAGGCTAAAAACGACCGAAGAATCGTTTGTATTGATATAAAGAGAGTATATTTGCTTTAAATTAAAAAAAAAGGCTTTCTCCCGGCCAAGTTTAAAAATATCGGAAACGGTGTTTTGCGGCTCATATTTAAAGGAAGACAAATCAACCGGGTAATTTTGAACGCCGGAAGTTAAAGTAATTTTAAGGGGAGCTTCTTTGATTAAATTTTCCACAACCAGCAGGGTTTCTTTTTTTGTTTTTCCGGTTAAGGGAATACCACAAACAGAGACTTGCGGATAAACCCGCTGGTTAAAGGCCAAATAGTAAGCCAGGGTTGTACTGAAAGGCAGGCCGATAACGATAATTCCCCAAAAAACCAGAATGCGCTTGTTTTCTAATATAATTTTACTTATCATTAAATTGGCTTATTAATAATATCCTATTTTTATTTTAAATTTTATGCCTGATGAAATTCAACCGCCAACAATTTCTTCTTCCGTACCCCCGCCACCGACGGTAAGTCTGTCAAACAAGAAGAAAATTTTTCCTAAAATTGTTCTAATTTTAGGTATTTTAATTTTAGCGGTAGTATTGGGTTTTGTCGGTTGGAAGTTTTTTGGTAACAAAATCGGTTTAAAAAACAAACAAGCAACTCTAATCTATTGGGGTCTTTTTGAACCGCCGTCGGTAATGCAGCAGGTGATTTCTGATTATGAGAAAGATCATCCGGAAGTTAAAATCATATACTCTCAACAAAGTTTAACTCAATACCGGGAACGGTTGCAGGAAAGACTTATTTCCGCGAAACAACCGGAAAAGAAAGAAAACAAAGAAGTATTAAATTCGGAAACGCCCGATATTTTCAGAATTCACCAAAGCTGGATCCCGATGTTCTCCGACTTGCTGTCCGAGATCCCGGGGAGCGTTTACGATAATACTACTTTTGAAAAAACCTTTTATCCGTCGGCGGTGGAGAGTTTAAAACTGCAGGGGAAATATATCGGCATTCCTCTGATGGTTGACGGATTGTCTCTTTACTGCAACAAAGATCTTTTTGAGGCCAAAGGTCTTTCTTTCCCGCAAAATTGGAGTGAGCTGAAAATTGCCGCCCAACAGCTGACGGCCAGGGACAGCGAGGGAAAAATTACTACCGCGGGGGCAGGGCTGGGAACAACGGTCAATATTGACCATTGGAGTGATATTTTAGGATTGATGTTTTTTCAGGCCGGAGTTGATCCTGCCAATCCGGGGGCCTGCTCTCAGGCCAGTGATGGACGTGATGTTTGTCCCGGTGCCGACGCCCTTCAATTTTTTGCTAATTTTACGACGGTTGACCGGGTTTGGGATTCCACCCTACCGACTTCAACCTTTGCTTTTGCCAAAGGCAATTTAGCGATGTACTTTGGTCCCTCATGGCGAGTTTTTGATATTGAGGGCATAAAAAACCGGCTGCAAAGCAATTTTCAGTATAAAATCATTCCTGTTCCGCAATTGCCGATGGAGGGAGAAAAGAAAATCGGCTGGTCTTCTTACTGGGTGGAGTCAGTTTCTAAAAAATCGAGCTTTCAAACTGAAGCTTGGGAATTTTTAAAATATCTTTCTTCAAAAGATGTTTTACAGAAAATTTACCAAGCGCAATCAAGTCTTCGTTCTTTCGGCGAACCATATCCTCGGATAGACATGGCTGATCTTGCCAAAGACCACCCTCTTGCCGGCAGTTTTATCTCCCAGGCCCCTTACAGCCGGAACTGGTATCTATCTTCTTTTACCAGCGATAACGGGATTAACGATAAGATAATTGAGTATTTTAAAAATGCCGTTAATGAAGTTAGTCAAGGAGGAGATGCCGCTTCCGCTCTGCAAACTGCCGGTCTGGGAGCAAACCAGATTTTAAGTCAATATAGGGTCAGCAAATGAGATGCGGAGTTTCAAAGCTTCAAAGCTTCAAGAATTCTTGATTAAAACCATCGCCTACGCTGATATTTTTGACTATCCCCTGAGGCTTGATGAAATTAAAAAATACTTGATTGGAGAAAGGGCAGAAAAAATTCTTATTGACCGCAAGTCAATCGGAGAGAAAGAGGGATTTTATTTTCTAAAAGGGAGAGAAGGAATTGTTGAGACTCGTAAAGAAAGGGAAAAGTGGTCCGGACGGAAACTGATTATTGCGCAAAGAACGGCCGAAAAATTAAAAATTATTCCCTTTGTTAAAATGATTGGCATTACCGGCGCGCTGTCCATGGATAATTGCCAAGAAGACGACGATATCGATTTATTGATTATTACTGATGCCGATTGTTTATGGCTGACGCGGCTGTTGATAATACTCCTTTCGCCTTTACTCGGAATTAAAAGGAGAAAACCAAAAGAAAGAAATGTCAAAGACAAAATTTGTTTTAATCTTTTTTTGGAGGAAAACCATTTGAAAATCGAGCCGGAAAATCTTTTTTTAGCCCACGAAATCTGCCAAGAAAGACCGATTTTTGACAGAAACAATACTTACACCAGATTTATTAAAGAAAATGAATGGGTGAGTAATTTTTTGCCGAATGCAAAAAATAGTTCAAAATTCAAAATTCAAAATTCAAAATTCAAAAAAAACCGCATTCTCTCTTTTTTTAACAATCTTGCCTTTAGGCTACAGTTTTGGTATATGAAACCGAAGATGACAGTCGAGAGAGTGAATTTGCACCAGGCCTTTTTCCACCCGGGAAACATGGAAATGGAGGTTGAAAATAAGTATCGTCAATCCTTATCGCTATTGGGTCTTGACAATTCTTAAGGCTGATTTTAAAATAGCAGTCGCCGTTATTGATTGATAATAATATTAGAAAGGAAAAATTTATGACTAAAACTAATCTAAAACCTGCTCCCGGTTATATTTTAATCGAACCGGAAGAATCAGAGAAAAAAACTGCTTCGGGAATTGTGCTTCCGGATTCTCACGAAGAAAAACCCTCGAAAGGAAAGGTTTTAGCGGTTGGTCCAAGTATAGATTGTGACCGTGATGACAAATGCACCTGTAAATCTCCCTGTCAAAAAGGGGACACCGTGATTTACAAAAAGTGGGGAGGCAGTGAGTACAAAGTTGGGGATAAAGAATATTTATTTGTTGAATTTAAAGATATTTTAGCAATTGAAGGAGGACCCGCCTTCGTTAAAACTACGGCGGGCAAAGGAGAATAATATGGCAAAAGTTTTAGAATACAAAGAAGAGGCCAGGAAAGATTTAATTGAGGGAATGCGCCAGGTTTATGAAGCGGTGGCAACAACTTTGGGTCCTAAGGGGCGGAATGTTGGTTTGGATAAAAAATGGGGTGCCCCCTCAATCGTTCATGACGGGGTTACGGTTGCCAAAGAAATTGAACTGGAGGATCCGTTTCAAAATATGGGAGCGGCTCTAATCAAAGAAGCGGCTTCAAAAACGAATGATGATGCCGGGGACGGAACCACGACATCAACGATTTTGGCCTACGCGATTGCTTCCCGCGGAATGAAAAATATTACCGCCGGCGCCAACCCGATGATTTTAAAAAGAGGCATTGACCGGGCGGTGGCTGAAGTAACGGCCGAAATTGATAAAAGAAGAAAAGAAATTAAAGGCAGAACCGAAATTGCTCAGGTGGCGACCATTTCTGCCGCCGATTTGGAAATCGGCGAGATGATTGCTGAAGCATTGGAAAAACCGGGAAGAATTGTAACGGTTGAAGAAGGAAAAGGTTTGGGCTTAGAAAAGGAAGAAAAAGAGGGGATGGAATTTGACAAAGGTTATGCTTCTCCTTATTTTGTGACGATTCCCGAAAGGATGGAAGCGGAAAGTGAAGATCCCTATATTTTGATTACCGACAAGAAGATCTCAGCGGTTTCCGATATCTTGCCTTTCTTGGAAAATCTGGTAAAAGTGACCAAGAATTTTGTCATAATTGCCGATGAAATCGAAGGCGAGGCTTTGGCCACTCTTGTGGTCAATAAATTAAGGGGGACTTTTAACGCTTTGGCGATCAAGGCTCCCGGTTTTGGTGACAGGAGGAAAGAGATGCTTGAGGATATTGCCGTTTTGACAGGCGGAACTTTTATTTCCGAAGATACCGGTCGGAAGCTTGATTCGGTAAAAGTTGAAGACTGCGGCCGGGCGGATAAAGTTTGGGCGGATAAAGAAAACTGCCGGATTATTGGCGGGAAAGGCAATCCCAAGCAAATTCAAGCAAGAGTGGAACGGCTTAAAAATGAAATAAAGACAACGACTTCGGATTTTGACCGGGAAAAATTGGAAGAAAGATTGGCCAAACTTGCTGGCGGAGTTGTCCAAATCAATGTTGGGGCGGCGACCGAGATTGAAATGAAAGAGAAACTCGAAAGAGTCAAAGATGCCGTTGAAGCAACCAAAGCCGCCATGGCAGAAGGAATTGTTCCGGGTGGAGCGATTACTTTACTCAATATCGCTCAGAAAATGAACCCCAAAAAACTTGAAAAAGAAGGGATTAACAAAGACGAAGTGGTTGGCTATCAGATAGTCAAAGAGTCTTTGGAGGTACCGTTTATCACTTTAATCAGTAATTCCGGTTTTGATCCAGGAGAGCTGATTGCTAAGGGTCGGGAATTTTCGGACCAGGGTATGGGTTTTGACATTAATACCCTTGAGTCAACCGCCACCGCTGAACCGGTGGACATGATTAAAGCCGGCATTGTTGACCCGGCCAAAGTGGTCAAAGACTCACTCCGCAACGCAGCCTCGGTGGCGAGTATGGTGCTAAGTACAGAGTGTTTGATCGCAGACCGAAAAGAACCAGCACCGTCAGCACCTGTCGGGATGCCAGGTGGTATGGGTGGAATGGGTGATTATTAAATAATTTTAGGAACGGATAAATTAATTTTGTGGCAATAAGGTAATTGGTTCCGGAGGATTATATTTCTTCTTACTCTTTCAATCGCCGTCTGTTTGTCTTTATGCCTTGAATATTTTTCCCAGAAATTAATTAATTTCCAGAGACAATCCTTTCGGCTTACAACAAGACGCCATGAATCATCGCTGGAGAAATATTTTGAATAAACACAAGGAGTTCCTTTTGGATGACAGACGTAAGGTTGTTTAGACTGAATATTGAATTGACTAAGACCAGCGGATAATTTACGAAGAATATTTTTATCATAACTGCTTATTTCGAAGGTTGCGCAATTTTTAATGTATTTACCTTTATTTATTCTACTTAGATGAAGACTTCCTTCAGCATCTGAATATCCGGCAAAAAAAGCCCAGAAATATTGTGGATTTTCAAGAATCCAGAGTTCAATATCATCTTGTTTCGGCAGAAGAAAGGAAAAAGTTTTATTTAAATGTGTGGTTATTTCAAAAGTGCCTCTTTTGGCTATCGCGATATGCGAAGGAGTGTAGGGTGAAAACAAATTCTTTATTAACCTAATTTGGTTTCTTTTGGTAGTCGAGCAATGAGCTAATATAAGATTTTTTGTTTGAGTAATATATAAATCACCAATCCGAAAACCAATCATATAAGCCTTTTCGGATAAGTCTCCGGAAAAATCAAATTTTTTATATTTACACGCGCGATTGTCAACATTTCTGGTAGGGATATTAAAATTGTTTATTTTCCTTTCAATACCACCTTTGCTCCGATGAAGAATCTTGGCTATTTTTACAGCGGATAATTTTCGGCCGTGGTATAAATACTCAAGTTTTTCTTTAGAGATTTTAATTGGGGGAGTTAAGCCTAAATGGCCTCGTGATTTGATGCCATACTTTCCCATCTTATAAATTATCGTTACGTGGTTACAGCCATATTTTTTAGCAATTTGTTCAGTTGAAAGTTTTTGTGAGATATAAATTCTTAAGTTCACCTTTAGAGATAAAATATTTTTCTTTGGCTTGAGAAACAGTTCGAATTTTTAATTTGTAATCTCTTAGAAGCCGGTGAATTGGGCCGTTGGAGAATTCTAATTTTGAAGCAACTTGGGCAATAGATAGCCTTTGGTTTTCATAAAGATCTATGAGCGTTTCTTTGGGAATGTTAATTTTATTCCACGGGCAGGACATAGTTTAATTTTACCCGAATAATACCCGGTAAAGAATTCGACCCAACCTCAAAACCCATACAGGCCAATGAAAAACCATACAGCTTTATTCCTGATCCTGAATTTTTACGCACTTTTAACGAAGTCCAAATCTGAATGCGAATATGGAACAGCTTATTTGATTAGGCCGGCCTCAGAATTACCTAAAAACTATGAGTTGCTAATAACTGATCATAAACACTCTGTTGGCACAAAAAAAGATCAATTGTTTGGGGCTATCTCTTTTCTTATTGGCTACTATGTTATTTTAGGAATTATAATCAAGATAATTCCTTACATTTTTACGGGAAAGGTTTTTGTTCCCAAAAAATTCAAGAACATTCGCTTTTAGGCAAATGATGTGTTTGACTGAATATCTTGAAATAGAAAATGCAATCAAAAACGAACAAGAAAAAAAAATATTGATTGGAAACTGACAGGATTAGAATTTGAAAACTGGATTTGTGATTTCTTACCAGAGCAACTTAATGTTTCAGCTTCTAAAAAAACAGCATTTAAATTGAAATTTGGGAATTTCGCAGGATATGTTTATCCCTTGGTAGATAAAGCTCCAGATGAATTTAAGTTGTTCTTTTTGGGGTTAGTTAAAAGATTTAATGAAATTGCAAAATGGAAAGCTCCAAACGGTCAAAGATGCCTTAAAGGAAGCGGGCTTTTAAAAAAATAACGAAATTTGCAAAAAAAGAAGTAGTCTCAAGGAGGAATGGGCGGGATGGGAGGAATGGATTACTAACCAATTACGGATTAAAAGATTAACGAATTAAAGTATTAAATCGCTCCGGGGGGGCGGGGCGATTTTGATTTAACATCAAAACTGAAAATTCCATTGTGTTATACTTGCTATATGACAGATAATCAACACTTAACACTTCAGGAAATTGAGAAAAGGGGTAAAGAAATATACGAAACGCAACTTAAAGAAAAACTTGAGCCGGAAAAGAATGGCAAATATTTAGTTTTGGAAGTTGAAAGCGGAGAGTATTTTTTAAATGATTTTCTTGACGAAGCTTTAAAAGAAGCGAAGAAAAAGTTTCCCAATAAAATTTTTTACTCTTTAAGGATAGGTTACTCTGGCGTGTTTAGTTTTTCTTCTATGAGAGGCGATAATGGAAATTACGGGTATCTTTGACAAGCTTGGCCACCCCCATTTTCTAATTGAGGTATTTGGAGTTTCTAAAAAATCGAAAGTCAAAATTGACGCAATGTTTGATACCGGGTTTACAGGGTTTCTTAATTTACCACTCGCTCTTTGTCTACAAACTGGACTGGTGCTTTACAGTACCACAAGTTATAAATTGGCTGATGGAAGACAATCAAGTACAATTTTATGTTTGGGGGCAGTCATCATTTCCAATAAAAATGAAGTTACGGGAGCAATTTCCATTGATTTTAACACTAACGAAGCTTTAATGGGAATGGAATTTTTGAGAAAAATTAAAGGGAGATTGCAAATTGATACGAGCAGCCAAAAAGTGAAGTTGTTTATGCCATAATTTTATGGAAAGGTATCAAGCCTCGCTCCGGGAAACCGGGTTTGGTCCGCCAACCTCTCGGGGCAAAGTACGAGATATTTGGGTGGTAGAGCATCCAAAGTATGGTTGGGTGCGAGTGATGATTACCACTGACCGTACCTCAGCCTATGATCGTCTTATTTGCACTGTCCTGGGGAAAGGTCAAGTTTTAAACAAACTTTCTGAATTTTGGTTTAAAAAAACAGCCGATATTGTTCCTAATCATCTTTTAGCCGTGCCCCATCCGAATGTTATGATTGCTCGAGAAGCGGAAGCAATGTTACCGGTGGAGGTGGTTTTACGCCGATATCTGGCTAAAAGTTCTACTTCAACCTCGGTTTATCATAATTATGTTGATGGCGGAAGGAGAAGAATTTACGGTATTGATTTTCCAGATGGACTGAGGGCTAATCAGGAATTTCCCATGGGTACAATTTTGACTCCCACCACCAAAGCCGAGTCTGGACATGATTTAGAATTAACAACTGAACAAGCGCAGGAAATAGTGGATCCTAAATTAGGAGAAGGCACTTGGGAGAAGACGAAAACAGCAGCCTTGGCAGTTTTTGAGCGAGCATATGCTTATCATAAGAAACACGGCTTGATTTTAGTCGATACAAAATATGAGTTTGGTATCGATGCTGGTGGGCAAATAATGCTCATAGACGAAATTCATACTCCTGATTCTTCGCGATTCTGGCTAGCGGCCTCGTATGAAGAAAGAGTAAAAAAAGGAGAAAATCCGGAAAATTTTGATAAAGAAATTCTTCGTCGTTGGTTAGCAGACCAAGGGTTTAAAGGAGAAGGAAGGGTGCCTGAAGTTGATCCGACAGTAATTCAAAAAATGAGCGAGGTCTATCAGGAGCCATATCGAATGGTTACTGGTCAATTACTGCCAGCAAGAGATACAGATAGTTTACTTTATGAACCTAATTTTATTAGCGCGAGAATAAAAGAGTCTTTGGTAGCACTTCAATCATACGGCAAGGATATTGCAACCTCTTAATTATTTGCTATTATGGGTTAAGCAAATTTTCTAGCAAGAATTGGATGAAAGAAAGATTGGCATCATTAATTTCCGGCGGGGGGACGACAATGCAAGCGGTAGTGGAGGCTTGTCAATCCGGTGAAGTGCCAATGGAAGTTGCTTGTGTTGTCTCCAGTAATTCTTCGGCCGGCGGAATGGAAAAAGCAAAAAAATTAGGTATTCCCGATGAAGATATCATCGTGGTTGATCCTGATACTTTTCGAGGAAGTGATGGTAAAATAGACCAAAACGGATTTGGCCAAGCGATTCTAAGGGAACTGCGGCAGAGAGGAACCACGGTGATTACCCAGAACGGCTGGCTTCCCTTGACTCCGGGAATTGTCATCGACGAATTTCCGGGGATGATTTTTAATCAACATCCGGGTTCCAAGAAAGAAACACGAGCAACGCACGGCATCCAACCGCATGCAATTATGTTATACATAGCGCGGCAAACCGGAAGAAATTTGGGCACAGAGGTTATTATCCATCGCGTCAATGAAAAATGGGATAATGGCCCGACAGTAGCAGTGGCAAGGGTCCCGATTGACGATGTCAATGAAGATCCGAAGATCTTGCAGACAAGAGCTTTACCCGTTGAACATGCGCTTCAGATTACCTTTTTAAAACAGCTCGCAAGAGGAATTGTACAGGAAATTTTTACTGAAACAGAATATCTCCGGCCGGGAGAGGAACATATATTATTTGAGGCAAGGAAGTATGCGAGAGAGTTCTATCCTAACGGGTAAAACCATGCAAGAGTGAGAATAATTTATGGCAATTTATGAAATTAGAGTTAGGCAGACGGATGTTGATGTTATCGGTGAGGGAGTATTGCATGAAGTAAGACGGACGCTTAATATTCCGAAACTGAAACTCGTAAGAACAGCCAAAGTGTATAGATTAGAAGGGATTACCAAGAAACAAGTAGAGCTTTTAACAAAACAACTTTTTTATGAATCGATTAATCAAGAATTCGCTTTAAACTCTCCAATTATTAAAAATCCTGCTCCAAACTATCTTATTGAAGTGGCTTACCGACCTGGAGTTATGAATCCGGAGGCTGCCTCAATTATTAAATCCGCTGAAGATTTGGGAATAAAATTATTGGCCGCCGATTCCAGTATGGAATATGGTTTTAACGGAAAGATAAACCCTAAAGAAGTTACCAAAATAGTTGATCGATTTTTGGTCAATAAAATAGTCCAAAGAATTATAACCGTAAAACCACAAACATTATTGATTGCCGGTAAACCGGGACCGGTGACGACTGTCCAAATAAGGCATGCTTCGGAGGAGGAGCTGCTGGAGTTATCAAAGGATAAATTATTTCTGAATTTAGAAGAAATGAAAGTGGTTCAAAATTATTTTAACCAATTAAAAAGAGAACCGACTGACTGCGAGTTGGAAATTATCGCTGCCAGATGGAGCGAGCATTGCGGACATAAAACTTTCAAAGCAAAAGTGATTGTTGACGGTATTGAAAAACTGCCGTTGTATACCAGAATTAAAGAAGCCTCTTATCCTTATTTTGGGGATTTGGTTTTATCGGCTTTTTTTGACAATTCCGGAGTGATGAGGTTTTATGAAGGTCAGGCAATTTGCGGAAAAGTTGAAACCCATAATAGCCCTTCGGCGATTGAGCCATACGGCGGTGCGGCGACCGGTTCCGGTGGCGTTTTTCGCGACCCCGCAGGAACCGGCCAAGGGGCAGAGATTTTTGCTTCAACCGATATGTTTTGTTTTGCCCCCTGGTCTTTAAAAGAAGATGATTTACCGACAGGTTGTTTACATCCGGATTATTTGCAAAGGCGAGTCGTGGCCGGCGTTGGTGATTATGGTAACCGGATGGGAATTCCCACTAATAATGGTTCCGTCCATTATCATCCCGATTTTAAGGCCAAACCATCGGTTATTGTTGGTGCTTACGGAATTCTACCGATAAAAAGATCAAAAAAAGGCAAACCTAAAAAAAATGATTTACTGATTATGGTTGGCGGAAAAACAGGTAGAGACGGAATTCATGGGGCGACATTTTCTTCCGGAGAAATGACCGAACGAACGATAAATGTTAATGCGGCCGCGGTCCAAATTGGTAATGCGATTGAGGAAAAAAGAACGTTTGATGCTCTAATCGAGGCGAGAGATAAAGGTTTAGTCAGGGCAATTACTGATTGCGGTGCCGCCGGACTTTCCTCAGCGGTTGGCGAAATTGGTGAAGATATTGGAGTGACCGTTGATATAAGCAAAGTTCCTCTTAAATATCAAGGTTTGGCACCTTGGGAAATTTGGTTGTCGGAAGCTCAGGAACGGATGGTGCTGGCGGTGAATCCGGTTAATCTGGACAAATTTATGGATATTTGCCGAAAATACAATGTCGAAGCGACAATTTTAGGCAGTTTTGACGGAACCAATCAACTGACGGTCAACTGCGGAAAGCAAAACGTCGCCAAACTTGATTATAAATTCTTAAAACACGGTTTACCACAGCGGGTAATGAAAGCTAATTGGGAAAAACCACATTTCAAAGAAAGAGAAATTCAACCGCCGAAAAATTGGGCGAGAGTGATAAAAAAAGTTTTGGCGCACGGTAATGTTTGTTCTAAAGAGCCGATTATCAGGCGGTATGACCACGGTGTTCAAGGAACCAATGTTTTACCACCCCTGACCGGCGCTTTTTTGGATGCTCCCAATGACGCGGTTGTCTTGACTCCGATTTTGGGTAAAGATTATGGAGTGGTTATCTCCCATGGTCTAAATCCGGTTTTAAACAAGATTGACCCTTATGAAGGCAGTAAGTGGGCGGTTGCCGAGGCAATGGCTAACTTTGTGGCCGTTGGTGGCAATCCGCAAGAAGCTTGTTTGATTAATAATTATATTTGGCCGTTTCCTGACGGGGAATCCATGGGATCATTAGACCGCTGCGTTGATGCGGTTTGTGATTGCATGCACGCCTTAAGAAGACCGGTGATTTCCGGCAAAGACAGTCTTTCGTCAACCTACCGCGGCAAAGACGGAACAATAATTAAAATTCCGCCGGTTTTATGTATCTCGGTTTTCGGCCGAATTCCCAGTGTAAAGCAAACCGTGACTTCAGACATTAAAAAAGAAGGTTCAATTCTTTGTTTGGTGGGAAAGTTAGACGATAATCTTGGCGGGTCGATCTACTTTGATATTTCCGGTCAAATTGGCAATATGGGTCCAAGAATTGATTTAGAAATTTTGCCTAATGTTTTAAAAGGGGTTTATAGGGCGATCAAAGGCAGCGAAGTTTTAGCTTGTCATGATATTTCCGAAGGCGGGGTAATTACCACCATGGCGGAAATGTGCTTTGGCGGAAACTGCGGGGTTGAAATTAGTCTCGATAAATGTCGGCCGGATAGATTTCTGTTTAATGAAACCGCCGGCTGTTTTCTAATGGAAGTAAAAGACAAAAAAGCAGCTCACCGTTTATTTAAAGATTTGCCTCATCAAATTTTAGGAAAGACAATAAAAGGGAAAAAAATTCGTGTCCGCCAAAAGAATAAGTTATTATTTACTATTTCTGTTGACGATTTAAAAAATGCTTGGCAGGCGCCTTTAAAGGAGATGTTTTAAATATGGGAAAGAGAATAAAACCGTCCGTTTGTGTCTTGAAAACTGATGGTATTAATTGTGATCGAGAAACCAAACATGCTTTTGATCTTGCTGGCGGAAAGACTCAATTAGTTCATATCAACGAACTAAGGAAAGGTGAACGCCGTTTAGAAAGTTATGAAATCCTCGTTATTCCGGGCGGCTTTTCTTACGGCGATGATGTGGCTTCCGGAAAAATATTAGCCGTAGAATTAAATTCTTATTTAGGAGATCAGATAAATAAATTTGTTCAGAGACGGAAAGGTTTAGTTTTGGGAGTTTGTAACGGCTTCCAGGTTTTGGTAAGAACAGGCTTGTTGCCCTTTGGGACTATGGGTGAAATGCAAGCGACCTTGGGCCAAAATGATTCCGGACATTTTGAATGTCGTTGGGTGAGCCTAAAAGTCGAAGATAATAACGCCTGTGTCTTTTTAGAAGGAATGAAGGGAAGTGTTTCTTATCAAGTCGCTCATGGTGAGGGAAAATTTTTTGCCCAACCGCCAATACTCGAGAGGGTCGAAACAGAAAAGTTAGTGGTCTTTCGTTATTGTGACACACCGGGAAATCCAACCCAAGAATACCCCTTAAATCCAAATGGGTCTCTGAATGCGATTGCCGGTATTACTGACCCAACCGGTAGAATTCTCGGTTTAATGCCACACCCGGAAAGATTTACGAGGCGAACGCAATACCCTAACTGGAGAAGGATGAAAAATTTAGAGCCACAAGGACTGCCGATTTTTGAAAAGATGGTTAGTTATGCTTCACGAATGTAAAATAACCTATTCTTCTACAGGGGTTAATTATGATGCCATGGATCCTTTTAAAAGGTTAGCTCAATTAAGAGCGAGAGCAACTTCGGGAAATTTTGACCATTTTGGAATAAAAGAAGTAGAAGCGAGCCGGGGAGAGTCGGCCTATGTCTGGGAAGAAAAAGACAGTTACAGAGCTTTTGTAATCGAGGGTTTAGGAACCAAGAATCTGGTCGCTGATAAAACAAGAAAAATAACCGGAAAAACATACTATGATGCGATTGCTCAAGATACGGTAGCGATGATCATAAATGATTTAATTGTGGCGGGAGCAGAGCCGCAAGTAGTTAACGCTTATTTTGCCGTTGGGAGTTCTGATTGGTTTTCCGATGAAAAAAGGGCAAGAGATTTAGTCGAAGGATGGGTAAAAGCCTGCAATTTGGCAGGAGTAGTCTGGGGCGGGGGAGAAACTCCAACCCTAAAAGGGATTATTGAGCCGGATACCATTGATTTGTCCGGTTCTGCCGTAGGGATTGTAAAGCCAAAAGAGAGACTGGCTTTGGGAGACAAACTCACGCCGGGAGATGCCATTTTTCTGGTTGAAAGCAGCGGTATTCACGCAAACGGATTAACTCTGGCCAGAACGATAGCCTCACGACTTTCCCAAGGATATGCCACTCTCTTGTCTGACGGAAAAGGTTATGGAGAATCCCTTCTTACTCCAACGCACATCTATGCCGGTTTAATAAGAGACTGCTTTAAAGCGGGAATTGATATTCATTATATGGTAAATATTACGGGTCATGGTTGGAGGAAACTCATGAGAGCCAACAGAGAATTTTCTTATATTGTCGAGCAAGTTCCGGAGCCGCAATCGGTTTTCCGTTTTATTCAAGAACAATCAAGAAACGATGACCAAGAAATGTACGGTAACTTCAATATGGGGGCAGGGTTTGCTCTCTTTATCCCGGAAAACGAGGTGACGCTGGCACAAAAAATTGCGTTGGCTAAATACGGATGGAGTTCTCAACAGGCGGGATATGTAAAAGAAGGAGAAAGACAAGTTATTATAAAACCGAAAGGTGTTGTTTATAAAAGTAAACAGCTGGGTGTTCGGTAATTTTTCTCTGGAATTGACAACGGTTCCTTAAATATTTATTATTAAAATAATGATTTCTTGGATAAAAAGAAATAAACTGGCGACCGTGCTTCTTTTGGTGGTGGCTTTCTTTTTGTTTAAGCAGTATTCTGGCGGGATAAGACCATTATATCAATCAGTTCCAAGTTACGGCGGGGTTAGCGAAGACTCCTTTGCTTTAAAATCTTCTTCCGGAATAAACAATCTTTTTCTGCCGGCAAGGGAAGCGGCACCGACCACGGGTACCGATCGTTTGGTCGTTCAAGAATCGAATCTTTCTTTGGTGGTTAAAGATGTCCGCAATTCTTCGGACAAAGCAATTGAGTACGCAAAGTCAGCCGGCGGATACATGGTTTCTTCCTCACTTTCTCAGCCGGAGGAGGCGCCTTATGCTTTTGTAGTACTGAGAGTGCCAAGCGAAAAGCTAAAAGAAACTACCGAATACTTCCGCTCTTTGTCAATAAAAGTTTCTTCAGAAAATTTAGTTGGCACTGATGTCACTGATCAATATATTGATTTAGAAGCAAGACTGGCGATTTTGAATAAAACAAAAGTTAAATTTGAAGAGATCATGAACCAAGCGGTAAAAGTGCCGGACATGTTGGAAGTGCAGAGGGAACTGATAAATGTTCAAAGCCAAATTGATTCAATAAAAGGCCAGCAGTTATACTTGGAAAAAACAGCTGAGCTGGCAAAAATATCTCTCAATCTTTCAACTGATGAATTTTCTTTACCCTATGCACCAACAGACACTTTCCGACCGGCGGTAATTTTCAAGCAGGCAGTTAGGTCAATGGTGGGAACGGCAAGAAGTCTGGCCAAACTGGCAATATGGATTGGGGTTTATGGGATTATAATCGTTCCGGTAGGACTGGTAATTTGGTACTTCAGAAAAAGAAGAAAAATCAAGACAGGGCAGAATTCGAGTTGACAAATATTGTTGACAAATATATGGAGTTTTGATAGTATGTAGATACTAAAATCTCCTGCGACACCGTAAGGTCTTCGCAGGATTTTTTTGTGTTATACTGACTTGATGAAGCAGAAAAGCTGTTTTATTCTTATTGATGGGAGTAATTTCTATTTTAAACTTAAAGATGTTGGGCTAAAAAATCTTCTTGTTTTTAATTTTTCCGGTTTTGCCAAAACCTTGGCCGGTAAAGATAAAATTGTTTCCTGTCTTTATTATATTGGCGCGGTAAAAACGGACGGAACAGCCAAAACTAAAATATTATTCAGTAATCAACGGAAACTTCTTGCTAATCTTAAGAAACATAATTTTAAATATTCTCTTGGTTTTTTACTTAAATCTGGCGGCTATTTCCATGAAAAAGGAGTTGATGTCAATATTGCCGTTGATATTTTAGTGGCTGCTTATGAAAATCTTTGTGACCGGATTATTATTGTTTCTTCTGATACCGACTTGCTTCCGGCAATTAAAAAAGCTAAAGAAAAAGGAAAGATAGTTGAATATGTCGGTTTTTCCCATCAGCCCAGTTTGGCGATGATTGCTAATTGTTCAATTTCAACTCTTCTTAAAAAAGAAGACTTAAATGGATTTATTAAATAAAAATGAAGAAATGGTTTTTGGGGGGAATTGGATTGAAGATATGGTAAAATAGATTTGTTTATGGATGGACAAATTGAAAGAGAAACTTCGAATTTGCAAACAGAGGAAGCGGTAAGATCATTCTTTCAAAACGAAGAAAGAATTTTAAACAATATTGCGGGTGGTACAGGGTTTACATTCAAAAGAGGTGACGGCTGGGCTATCAATCCGGAAACAGGAGAGGCTACCTATGACCCAAAGTTTTTTGAGGAGAAGGGCTATACTCCATCACAAGCTCTTTTTGGTGCGTTCCACGAAATTAAATGTCATCTCGTAGAAACATCAGAACTTTTGGGTACACCCCGAGGTCAAGAAGCACACGAGCGGTTAAAAGACAGAATTAAGGCAAAGCCAAGACTTCATATTTGGGAAAACTGCCGTACAGATGTAAAAGGCAATTTCGCAATTACTAGATTTGCTCCGTCTCTTGCTGAAGATATAGAGGCAGTTTACCGAGAAAAACTTTGGCCAGAGACAGATTTGACTTCAAAACCTAAACACCTTCAATTTATGTATTCGGTTTTAAGGACTGCAATGGTGCCGGATGAAGAAGTAACTGTTGATCCGAAAGTAAAAGAAGCAATTTCGAAACTACGAAATGTAAAAGGTAAAGATGTTATTGCGCTTGCAACCGACCCCGCACAAGACCCCCTGCTTGCCCTTCGTCTTAGCGAAAGATATATTGAGCCTGTAATTGAGGAGCTTTATCAAGAAGATTTGGAGGAAAAAAAAGACCAAAAAGGTAAAGGAGAAAAAGGTCAGGGTACACCAGAGGAATCTTTTGCGGATGATTATGAAGATTATGAAAATAGGCACCCGCAGCCTTTGGATGAAGAAGAAGTGGAAAAGAAGATAAAGGAGACAAAAGAGCAACAAAGCGAATCTGCACGGCAGGCCG
>PEVD01000049.1 GCA_002780305.1 Candidatus Shapirobacteria bacterium CG03_land_8_20_14_0_80_40_19
TAAAGATACCAAAGGTATTTTGCGGGTTCACCAATTCAATAAATTGGAGATGGTCTCTTTTTGCAAGCCGGAAGATTCTCAAAAAGAACACGAGTTTATTTTAGGAATTGAGGAAGAGTTGATGCAGACTTTGAAAATTCCCTATCATGTGACGCAAATGTGTACCGGAGATTTAGGCGATCCGGCGGCCGCCAAATTTGATATAGGGGCTTGGTTCCCGTCAGAAAATATATACCGCGAGACTCATTCCTGCAGTAATTGCACTGATTATCAAGCTCGAAGATTAAACATCCGCTTTAAAAGAAAAACAGGAGAAATTGAATTTGTTCATATTTTAAACGGGACTGCTTTTTCCGAAAGGCCGATTTTAGCGATTTTGGAAAATTATCAAAAACCCGACGGAACCGTCGAAGTTCCCGAAGTCCTGCGTCAATTTGTCGGCAAAGATATTATTTCTCCAAAAAGCTGATCGTTTTTAAAGTCGGTGATTTTTACCGGTAAAATTTTACCTTTTACTCTTGCCCTATCTCTTACTCTTACTTGTATCGGCCAGCCGTTTTCGGTCATCCCCTCATTACCCCTGACGATTAGACAATTGGTAGTTTGTTCGATTATTTTTTCAGCTTCTTTTTGGCGGATAGCCTTAACTGCTTCCACGATTCTCTTTATTCTTTCTTTTTTGATCTGACTTGGTAAATCAGACAATGAATAAGCGACAGTTCCCTTTCGAGCCGAATAAGTAAAAATATGGGCAAAAGATATTTTTGCTTTTTTAATAAAGTCCAGGGTTTCCCGAAATTCTTCTTCACTCTCGTTGGGAAAACCGACGATAATATCAGCCCGAAAAGTAAAAAGTTGATTTTCTGCTTTAATCTGCTTAATGATAGATAATAATCTGCTTAAATCTGTTTCTCGGTTCATTCTTTGCAAAACATTTTGCGACCCTGACTGTAATGACAGGTGAAAATACTGACTGATACGGGGATTATTAATGACCAATTTAACAAAATCTTCTGTCAGCATCTCGGGATAAATTGAGGAAAAAGAAATTCGCTCGATTTTTGTTTCTTTTAAAATTTTATTAAGTAGTCCGGTAAGGTCAGGGTAAAGGCCGATATTAATGCCGGTTAAAATTACTTCTTTAATGCCATTTTTTACCCAAAAATTAATCTCTTTGATAATTTTTTCCGGCGGAATGCTCTTGGGAATCCCGCGTAAATAGCGGGTGAGGCAATACGAGCAATATTTATCGCATCCGTCTTGAATTTTAATAAACTTTCTTCCTGATTGAATATATTTATTATTTAAACATGTTTTAGACTGTAGGGGCGCGATTAATCGCGCCCGAAGATGTTTGTTAAGAATGTTGATTGTTTGATCCTTATTTTCATTTGAGACGAATAAATTGGCTTCCGGTAAATTAATATTGAATATTTCTCTCGCAGTTACGCCACAGCCTAAAACAACCAAAAAACTTTTTGGGTGTTTCTTACGCAATGCCCGTATTTTTTGTCTGCTTTCTTTCTCGGCTTTGGCCGTTACAACGCAGGTGTTTAGTAAAACAAGATCAGGTTCTCTTAATGTTTGCCGTAAGCCATTTGCTGTAAGCTGTAGGCCGATATCTTCCATTTCCGCTTGATTCGTCCGGCACCCTAAACTGTAGGTTAAAAACGTCTTTGGTGCTAAAATTGAGTTTGACATGATTATTAATCAGGGTGTGGATGAGATGTGAGAAGCGAGGCGGGGATGGGAAGTGTGGGTGAGTAAGATTTTCTTAACCCACTTCTCATTCTCACTTCTCGACTCATTTCACACTTCCCACCCTCATCCTAAATTATTTTTTGTGTTTCGAATTTGAAGTATTTTACCATTCTATGAAGCTAAAATCATTTTTTAAACGATTAATTTTGACAGAAGAAAAAATTGTCCAAGTTTTTTCACCGATTAACGGCGAGATTTTGGTTTATGAAGACTTATTTGGGAAATACAGTATGCGCATCGGCGGTGTCAGTCAATCGGGGGGATTGGTGGTAGATATTTGGAAAAAAGCGATTGAAGAAATTAGAAATTTGAAATTAGAAATTAGAAATTGTTTAATTCTTGGATTAGGATGTGGAAATTCGGCGGGACTGGTTAGCCAAAAATGGCCAAGTGCGAAAATTACCGGGGTAGAAATCGATCCGGTGGTGATAGAGGTTGGAGAAAAATATTTTGGGTTAAGGAGTATAAAAAACTTAACAATAGTAATTGGCGACGCCTTGATTCCTACAAGCTACAAGCTAATTCCTACAAACTTTGATTTGGTATTGATAGATTTATACCTGGGTCAGAATTTTCCCAAACAGGCGGAAAGCGAAAAGTTTATAAGTGACCTGAAGGATATTTTGAACAAAGAGGGGATTGTCGTTTTTAACCGTTTTAATTGGGGGCAATATCGAAATCAAGCCAGAGATTTTGAGCAAAAATTAAAACATCATTTTGCCAAAGTTTGGTCTAAAAAAACCGTCTCCAATCTGCTTCTTTTTTGC
>PEVD01000062.1 GCA_002780305.1 Candidatus Shapirobacteria bacterium CG03_land_8_20_14_0_80_40_19
TGTTTTTTTGGGTTCCGCTTTTTTTCACTCCTTTAAATTCCGAACTTTTTGAATTTAATAAAATTATTTTAGTGTACAGCTTTACGGCATTAATTACCGGCGCTTGGACAGCCCGGATGATCCTGCAAAAAAAACTGATTTTCAAAAGAAGTTTTTTAGACATTCCCCTTGTTCTGTTTCTCATTTCTCAATTCTCATCCACACTTCTATCGATAGACCCGCACACCAGCATTTTTGGCTATTACTCCCGCTTCAACGGCGGACTGCTTTCCACCATTAGCTACCTGCTGATGTACTGGGCTTTTGTTGCCAACTGCGATATTAAAGATGTTAAAAAGATTGTTAAGTTTTCTTTAATTTCCGCGATTCTCATTTCTATTTACGGAATTTTGGAACATTTTGGGCATAGTTTTTCCTGTTTGATGTTTGGAACTGGGTTTAACGTCGAGTGCTGGGTGCAAAAAGTTCAGGAGCGGGTTTTTGCCACTTTAGGTCAGCCAAACTGGCTCGCTGCTTATTTAACGATACTCATCCCGGTTTCAATTGCCAACTCTTTAAACCCAGCAAAAAAATCAGGAATTACTCAATTATTTAATTACTTAATTATTTTTATATTTTATTTGTGTCTTCTTTTTACCCAATCCCGTTCCGGATTTTTGGGATTTGTTCTAAGTTTTGCCGTTTTCTGGGTAATATTATTCATAATAAACCATCATCAAATCAAAAGTATTATCAGGCCATTCTTAATTCTAAATTCTATCTTCTTAATTCTAGTCGTTGTTTTCGGCTCGCCATTTTCCCAAATTAACAAATATTTATATTACAAATCCTATTTCTCTCCCAACCAAACCAACACCCAACAACTAGTACCTATCACCTCTCTCGACGGCGGTATCTCCGAATCCGGCGATATCCGCAAAATTGTTTGGAAAGGGGCCTGGAGGGTTTTTAAACATTACCCGGTCTTTGGATCAGGAGTAGAAACATTTGCCTATTCTTACTACAATTTTCGGCCAATTGAACATAATTTAGTTTCAGAATGGGACTTTCTTTATAACAAGGCTCACAACGAATACCTCAACTATCTCTCAACAACCGGTATTTTTGGCCTGGGAACCTATCTTTTATTTATCTGCTCTTTTTTATACATAAATCTTAAATCAATTTTTAATTTCAAATTTCTAATTTCTAAACAAATTCCAAATCCTAAATCCCAATTAGGTCAATTAGAAATTAGATCAATCAGAAATTTATCTTTAGCCTTATTCTCCGGCTGGATGTCTTTACTCGTCACCAACTTTTTCGGCTTTTCGGTAGTTGTCACCTCCCTCTATTTTTATTTGATCCCCGCTTTTACTATCGTGCTTTCAAAACCCGAAGACCAAAGTGTTCACAAATCACTATCACCTGGCACCTATCACCTAACACCCTATCTAATAATCCCCGTATTTTTTGCATTTTACATTTTACATTTTACATTGAATTTATGGCGGGCTGACTTTTTTTATAATCAGGGCCAAAAACTGTCCAAAACAGGGCAATTTTATGAAAGTTATCAAAAACTTCACCAAGCAGTTAAAATTTCACCTAACGAGCCGATTTTTTTAAGCGAAATTTCGGTCGCTGCCGGTAACCTGGCCCTAATCGCTGACCAACAAAATCAAGCCTCTTCGTCTTCCGAACTAACCCAGTTGGCCATAAATTATTCCGATAAGTCCTTGAAAATCAGCCCGGCCAATTTAAATCTTTACAAAACCCAAGTCAAGCTTTTTTACACTCTTTCGACCATTAAACCTGAATATTTGAACAAGACTATTGAGGCAATAACTCAGGCAATTGTCCTTTCACCAACTGACCCCAAACTTATTTACAACTTAGGGTTACTTTATGGCAAAGCAGGACAAGGAGAACTGGCAATAAAAACAATTGAAAAATCGGTTGAAATGAAACCAAACTACTTCGAAGCCAGAAATACGCTGGCAATTTTTTATGAAGATATCGGCGAGAACCAAAAAGCGGTTGAACAGCTAAAATTTCTTATTAAAATGTCACCGGAAAATAAAGAAACCCTCGAAAATAAGATTAAACAACTTGAACAATGACCAAGGTTTTTACCAGGATTGCCGTAATTTTTTTTGCCTGTTTGCTGATTTTGTATTTTTATCAAGCTGTCAACAGTTTTCCCAGCGAAGGAGACAGTCTTGTTTATCATATTCCAATCGCCCAATCAATTTTAGACGGCAATGTTTTTAACCCATCATTTGGCTTGGGTTTTTACCCCAGCAATGCCGAAGCAATACTTTCTCTTTTAATAAAACTGAATCTGCCATTAAACTTATTTAACTTTTTTGCCCTGATTTTACTATTTTTTGCTTCCAAAAAACTTGGTTTAACTTTTGGTCTGAGAAAAAATTTATCAATTATTTTTTCCACCGGCATCTGCAGTTTACCCTCAATCCTAAGATGGTTGCCGACACAAGTCATTGATATCTGGCTGGCAGTTTTTTTTATTACCTGCTTAATTTTTCTTGAAAAGCCCGAAAATAAAAACGGCTATTTTGTAAAATTGGGGTTAACTTTTGGACTTCTTACCGGAGTAAAATATTCCGGTTTATTATTTGCCGCCGTGCTTTTTCCACCCTACTTTAAAAAAATAAAAAAATATCTTAATTGTCAGAGATTATTACTTTTTTTATTTCCACTTTTTTTGTTTGGATTTTCCTGGTATATCAGAAACTATATCTTAACAGGAAACCCTTTTTATCCCCAGTCAATCCTGTTTTTTAAAGGATTACCTGGCTGGAACATCCTTAAAAATCAACAATGGGAGGTAATTTTAAGATTTCCGGAAAAAACCATAAATGCGCTCGTCTCGGAGTTTTTATTTTGGCCAATTTCTCTGCCACTGGTCATTATTTTTGTTTTAGATTCCATTTTGAAAAAACAAAAGAAAAATCTGACTGATGTTTATCGCCCCGCCTTACTGGGTTTAATTAGTTTTTTTATTTTTCTATTTTTACCCGCTTCTTTTGAATACAATATTATTGTTTCAAATTATCGGTATTCATACCCTGCTTTTATCTTATTAATTCTTAGTCTTTTCTTATTAGCCCAAAAATTCAAAAAGGAAAGAGAAATTTCAATTATCACTTTGTTAAGTCTGATGTTTTTACCCCCCCTGGATTATCATCCTAAACTGATATTTTTTATCCTGGTTCCGCTTTTAATTATTTTTGGAAAAAGGAAAAATCCGGAAAACTTGGTATAATTACCTCATGGCAAAAATTATTACCCTTACTAATCAGATATTGCGGCAAAAATCAAAACCGGTGGTGTTTAATAAAGAAACCGCCGGATTAATTAAAGAGCTGAAAGCGACACTTATAAATAAAGAAGGAAAAGTAAAAGGCGTCGGTCTCTCGGCAATTCAAATCGGGGTGGCGCAAAATATCTTTCTGGCATATTCGAAATCCAGTAAAAAACTGCTGGTTTTTATAAACCCCGCCATTATCTGGTATTCGAAAATTTTAACCGCTGGTATCCCGGAAACTAAAAATAAATATGAAGGCTGTTTATCGGTCCCCGGAATTTGGGCCATAATCAAAAGATCAAAATCAATTAAGGTTAAATACCAAACTTCAAACGGCAACTGGCAGGTCAGAAAATTTACCAAAATGACCGCCACCATTATTCAACACGAATATGACCACTTAAACGGAATTTTATTTATTGACCGAGCCCTTCAGCAAAAAAGCCCGATTTACGAGTTGGCCAAAGACGAAAACGACAAAGAATATCTTAGAGAGATTAAATTAACCTAATTGACCTAATTGCTCTAATTATTCTAAATAATGACTAAATTACCAACATTCAGATACCCAAAAATTACTTTCTATTAGTATTGTTGGGAAATTAGAAATTTAAAAAATGCTTGTATTCTTTGGTACCTCTCAACGTTCAGCCAAATTTCTGGAACTGGCCATACAAAATGGTTTAGATGTTGAATTAGTCGTTTCTGCTCCGCCAAAACCAACTGGCAAAAAACAAATTTTAACCGAAAATCCGACAGTTTTAACGGCCAAAGAATTCAAAATTGACTTTATCACCTCTCTTGAAAAATTAAAACCGGACCACCTTGTCCTTGGTTTAATTCTTGATTTTAATAAAATTATCCCCGGTCAGATTATTAATCTGTTTAAAATGGGCATCATTAATGTTCATTTTTCCAAATTACCGGAGTATCGTGGCCCGGCCCCGGTTCAGTACACGATTCTAAACGGTGGCAAGCGAGCCTGGATTACTTATTACCTGATAAACGAAAAAGTTGATGCCGGGCAAATCTTAAAACAAACCCCGCTTGATCTTGACCTGACCGAAAATACCGAAGATTTATATCAAAAGTTAATAACTAAAGCCTCAGGGGAAATTAAAGCAATTGTCCAAGATTATTTAGACGGTAAAATCTCGCCCGTGCCACAAACCGGTACTCTGTCAATGTCCCACAAACTGAAATCTGAAAACTGCCAAATTGACTGGTCAAAACCAGCCGTAGAAATCGAAAGACTTATCCGCGCCGCCTATCCCGAACCGACCGCTTGGACATTCGTACAAATCCCATTGGAAAAACGTTTAAAAATTCTTAAAGCCCATTTGGAAAACCAAAAGTTGGTTCCGGATCAAGTTCAGCTTGAAGGCAAAAAACCGGTTACTTGGAAGCAATTTCAGGAAGGTTACCCTTCGGTTGCTCTTTCTTAATCAGCTTTAGGCATTTGGCGCAGACCCTGATTCTGATGCCGTCAACCGTTGCCCATTGTAAATTGGGGCTGAAGGTTCTTTTGGTCTTTTGAGCTCTTTTCATCCACTGTTTCCCCGCCACCCCCCGGTGATGACGGGAACTAACGCCAACTTGTTTTTTCTTATCACAGATTAAGCAACGATTAGCCATTTCGGTTATAATGATACCATATTAAATCCTAAATTTAAAGCACGAAATCCTAAATAAATTCAAATTTTCTAAAAATCATAAATTTAAAACATTCAAAGAATTTGAATTTTGAACATTATTTAGGATTTAGAATTTAGAAATTAGAACTTTAAGTATGATAAATATTGTCGGTTTTATCATTTTTATTTTTTCAATCATTATCCACGAGATTGCTCACGGCTTAATGGCGGAGAAACTGGGCGACCCAACCGCACGGCTTTCCAAAAGGCTGACCTTAAACCCCCTGCCGCACATTGACCCGGTAATGAGTATAATTTTTCCCCTACTGTTAATATTCTCCGGCTCACCCGTAATTTTTGGCGCCGCCAAGCCCGTCCCGATTGACCCTTATAACCTGCGAAACCCCCGGAAAGACATGGGATTAATCGGACTGGCCGGTCCTTTAAGCAATCTTATTTTAGCGGTAGTTCTCTCACTAATTGCCAGAATTAGCTTACCGCTTATTCAATACTCGTTTCTTTTTGGCATCCTTCAATACGGGACACAAATAAATATTATGCTGGCCATTTTTAATTTAATTCCTCTTCCGCCTCTTGATGGAGGCCGGATTGCGGTCGCTCTGCTTCCGGAAAAATATGCGGACGCTTTAGCCTCTCTCGAAAGATTCGGTATCTTAATTATTCTTTTCCTGCTTTTATTTCCCACTTCTCTTTTTTCCCTGCCGAATTTCATCTACAAGATCACCAACCTGCTTTTTAGCCTTGTTTTCCCCAATTTTTCCCTAATTTAAGCCCAATTTTTTGCTTGACTTCTTCACGCGGATTGATCTAGAATTTATGTAGTCCTGTTAAAAAAGCAAGTTCTGAGATTGGTTTTTCTTTACAATTTCAAATTATAAGGGAGAATGGAGTATCCGAGCCAAGTAAGCTCGAGATCAGTTCACCCACCTGACGTCTTTAGGGAAATTCCCTCAAAACAAGCTTTTTAGCGGGACTTTTTGGGGTGATCTACTCAATTATCTCTTCTTCCTCAATAATTTCCCCGCCTGCCGAAGTATTACCCCCGGCTGAAGGAACCGAGGTCGGATAAACAAATTCAAATGAAGAGACTATTTGATCAAACCTTTTCTGCCAAGTTAAAAGATACTCCTCACTTTTAACTTCCGTTGTCATGGTTGTCGGGTCCATCTCAATTGTAAAAAGGATTTTATCGTCAATCGCTCCCACCACCACCTTAATCGAGTCGGCAAATTTAACCTTCTTGGCCGGTTTGCCACCCAAAGTGGTATCTACCGCCTTGGCGGCCCACTCGGCAACTGTTTTATATTTTGTATCGCTGGCCATAATCAATATTTTCCCTTCTTGACCAGGTTCGGTTATTTCCAAATTCGCATAATTAATCTCATCTTCCGGATGGTTGTCAATTTCCAATCCTAAGTCGTATTGAAAAGTGAAACCGGCCGGATCGTTCCAGGTCAATAACTTTGGACTGGCGGTTGGCTTGGGCAATATCTGTTCTTGGCTAGCCGGAGAAACAGTTTCTTTAGTCTTGCTCCTTGAGGTAAAAAGGTATATTCCCCCGCCTGCAAGCAGTAAACAAACGAAAACAACTATCAATAACACTTTACTTTTCATCTTTTATAATGATAACATAAAACAAATGTCAAAACATGTTTTAACTCTCTTTTTGTTTTTCTCTTTTATGTTTGTGGGTTCTTCCGGCGTCTTGGCCGCTAAAAAAAGAGTCTGGAGTACACAAACCACCACCAAAACCACAACCGCCACCCGGCCGACCTTTTCCGTCAAATTCCGCTCCGACCGAAGAGCCTTGAATGTCAGTTTTTATAATCTGAACACTGCCTCTTCTACTTCTTATGAACTAACTTATCTTGGTAATGATCTTGAGCAAGGAGTGGTCGGCTCAATCAACCCCAACGAAGGCTCCTCCGCTTCCCGGCTGCTTCTTTTCGGCAGTTGTTCCGGAAATGTCTGTACTTATCATAAAAACATTCAGAACATGCAGTTGAAAATCACTTCCAAGCTGAAATCCGGCAAAACCTTAATCAAAAGATACCGGATCAAAGTCTAATTTTTAACTTCTCATTACTTTTGTGCTGGGAGCAGGACTCGCACCTACGTAGGCCTTTCGACCGACGGTTTTACAGACCGTTGCGTTTGACTACTCCGCCATCCCAGCAATTTTTTAAATTATATCATCTTTGAGCCGACTCCCGGGCTCGAACCGGGGACCGATTGTTTAGGATGTAAAAATTTGCGTGAGCCAAGGGAGGGACTCGAACCCTCAACCTACTGTTTACAAAACAGTTGCTCTACCATTGAGCTACCTCGGCAAATTTAACATCCCAGGCAAAACAGCTCTACCGCTACCTGCCCCGCTATTGCGCCCCTCGAGAGCGCAAGGCTGAAAACCTTCGGCTCGAGGTAAGCAAATGTGGGGAGCTAAGTCGGCCTGAGTATATTTTACTAAAAAAAACGAAGATAATAAAGAAGCTGCTCCCGGCACAAGGTCACCGTAATTGCCTCATGTTTTTGGGAATTTTTTCCAATCTTTCAACTAATTCATTTCCGCTTTTTCGGGAAAAAGGTTCAAATAAATCCCCTGAAGGAGAAAAAACTCCGACCACAATTTTTAAACAAGCAAAGCCAATCTGCGCTTTGGCTCTAAATAATTCCGGCGCGCTTCTTATCGCGATAGTCAATCCAGATCCAATCGTATCGGGTTGTAAATCTATTTCCCCAACTTCCAAAATTCCCGTTTTCCAAGAACGCGCTTTAACATCAATCAAAAAAGCTCCTGCTTCGTTTACAGCCACTAGATCCAACCCCTGTAAATCCAAATCTAAATCTGTTCTTCCTAATTTAAAACCACTTCTTTCTAAAAGATCCATTACGCCCGCCTGCGCCCTGGCGGAATTTAAAACCCCCCTTGCCTTTTTATTTTGCCCTGTATTTTCTTTTGTTTTCCCTCTAATTTCCTCCACAAATTTTTTAATAACCTCAAATTTTGGGTCAAACAGACCTTTTCTTTTACTGGACATTACTAAATAATAATCTTCCGCCAAATATTGATTTAAAGCCGCCATTGCTTTTCTGTTTACAGATTGATCAGCAGAAAGTCCAATTATTTGAAAGAAGGTGTTTTGTCTATCGTTTACAGATAAGTTTTCCCAATTGGTTAAAAGTTCTGTCTGTTTATCGCCTGTTTCCATAAATAAATTTTATCAAAATTTCAATAAATAAATTGGCTCACTTTTAAAATCTCAATCTTAAGAATTTCTCCATTCAAGCCGAATTTCATTTCTACCGGGAAATCAAAGTTATTTTTGATGTATAAATTCTGTCTTTCAGGGCTGTTTCTGGTAGAAATGGAAACACCAAATTCCTTTTCAATCCCGGAAATTGAGGCAAAATTATGGTTTGTCGGAGCAATTGCTTCCAACCCGGCTTTCACCGCTGTTTTATAGATTAAAGAAGCTAAATGGCAAACTCCGTTTCCGCCCAAACCAGCAACCACTTTATAACCGTCATTGGTCGTAAAATCGCTTTCTTGAGAAACAATTTTACTTTCTTTGAATTCCGGCAAAATTCCTTTTTTATGAAAAGCAAAAATTTCACCCGGTTTGAGTTCCAAGACGTCGTCCTGGAAGGTTAAATAATTTAAGGAAATTAGAATATTGTTTTTAAAGCCCTCGCTGACACTAACCACGGGATAACGATTACCCAAGTCCATCAACTCAGAAGCCAAAACAACTTTTCTCTCAGCAATCTGAGCGGTTTGGCCAGCCACAGGAGAAACAAAGCCATTTACAGGTGTTAAAAGCAATGAAACCGATAAGGCTGATGTAATTAATGTGTTTAACATAAAAAAAGCGTCCTTATATTGGACGCACAAACAAAGCTATTGTATCATGTTATAGGATGAAAGTCAAGGAGTCTTATAGGCTTGAATGTTAAAATGAGGCTATATGAAGGCACAACTGTCCTGAGCGGAGTCGAAGGGGCAAAAAAGGCAGGACAAGGCAGGGAAAGGGAATAAAACGAAAATGCAGATAACTGCATCCCTGCCTTGTCCGAACCGAAAGGATCATCAATTCCTTGCCTGACCAAGGGTGAAAACCCATTTTGTCAGCGGAGGACGCACTCGTCCAGTTTCTCTTCCGACGGGTAGACCACCGCTACTTCGCCCGTTGCCAGACACACCTCTACAACTGTGAATCCCTCGTCGGGTAAACTGATCTCAATCGATCTCCCAGTTCCACCCCATGGATTCCCCCGCTCAAGCCAAATAACCAGCTTGTCTGGACATGGGAAATTAGTCCCGACCCTGACAATACCGGCAGCTAAGGGAGAATAACTGTTGAAAGTCACCCCTCTCTTCTCCTCGAATACGGTCACCCAGTGTAGATCCTCATTTGACGCACCGACAAAAGTAACCCTGTAGTTGCACCACACTGATGTGGGCAGGACGACGTGACCCGCCAAATCCTCCGCCGTGGCAACCCTCGTTACCTCGACGATCTTCTCAACCACAACCGTTTCTTTGACCACCTTCTCGACCGGCGGCTTCTCAGCCAAATCCATAATCGTCTCCCTGAGAACACTCTGGGACATCTTCAGGTCCATCACTATCTTCAGATTGATCGACGTCAGCACGCTGACAAAGGCCAACACACACAACACAGTTGTCTGCTTCATTGTCTTTTTTCTCCTTATCTAATTTTTTTTCGACCAAGCAAGAGTCGAAGATAAATTCAACCCCTCTTTGGCCGAAAAAACTTATATTAAAGGAGAAATTTAATCCTTTCGGCTTGTTAAAGAGCAATCCATGACTTTTGAGCGCTAATACTCAATATCATATCCTGGAAACACAGCGATTAAAGCATAATTATAGGCTTTTGTCAAGAAATCTAGGCTAAAAGAGCCGTGTTGAGAAATCTATTTTTCCTGCTTAGCTTCTCTGTTTCTATTCCATCTTTTTTCTGTTAAAATATTTCTGTCCGGATAGCTCCCCACAGATGCTTTCCGTTCGCAAGGGCTACGTCCTTGCCTCACGGTGGCGCATCAGCGGGGCAAGCAGTTGGTAGAGCCTGCCTTCGCTGAAGCTTCGGCGAGGCGAGACGCGTCTTTGGTTCACCCGCCATAATTGCCCAAGTGGCTCAGTGGTAGAGCGAGTCTTTGGCCCACCCGCCACGACTTGCCTGGATAGCTCAGTTGGTAGAGCACGTCTTTGGTAAAGACGGGGTCTCGGGTCCGATTCCCGATCCAGGCTCAAGAATGGCAAGGCGGGCAGGTAAAGACTAGGCCGAGGGTTTGATTCCCTCCTTGAGCTCAATAAATCAGTGGAAATCTGTTTAAAATCTGTGTATAATTGATCTATGGCAAAAACACAACGGGAGATGCTCGGGTTGGCTTGCTCAGTTTGCAAACAGCTTAATTACATTATTTCCAAAAACAAAACTAATGTGCCCGACAAGCTGACTTTAAAAAAATTCTGCAAGTGGTGCAAAAAAGCAACCGATCACAAAGAAACAACCAAGTTCAAATAAATTATTCTTGGCTTCCGACAATCCCGACAGAAGAACGGAGTTTGTCCGGACTTATAAAATCCAAATATCTCCGCGTGCCCTCCGGTAATTTCTCCCACAAGACAAATAAAGCCAGTTGCACCAAGTCAGAATCCTCTTCCCAATCTTCTATTAATCCACGCTGAAGCTTTGTTGCTAATTCAACATAAGCCCTTTTAGTAAGACAGACCCGTTACTCCCGGCTTCAAAAATCTCTCTTTTTACTTCTTGTGCTCCTCTAAATCTTTCCATCTTTAGTCAAATCAATTTCTAAGCATCT
>PEVD01000030.1 GCA_002780305.1 Candidatus Shapirobacteria bacterium CG03_land_8_20_14_0_80_40_19
AAAATGGGCTGGTGGAAGAAGAAAAAAAAAGATTGGTTTTGGTAGATGGAAATGCCATACTTCATCGTGCTTATCATGCGCTTCCGGCTCTAACAACCAGAAATGGGGAATTGGTCAACGCGGTTTATGGATTTTCCTTAATGCTTTTTAAAATATTTTCCGAACTTCATCCGGAATACCTGGCGGTTTCTTTTGATACCGCGGCGCCGAATTTCCGCCACAGCGAATTTGTCGGTTATAAAGCCAACCGGCCCCGAATGGACTCCGAGCTGGCCGGCCAGATCGAAAAAGTTCACCAGTTGGTGGCCGCTTTTAATATTCCCATTGTTGAAGTTGATGGTTATGAGGCGGATGATGTGATTGCGACGCTGGCGAAGCAAGCGCCTAAAATAGAGGTGGTTATTGTTACCGGGGATAAGGATTTAATGCAGCTGGTAAATGATCAAGTTAAATTGTATATGCCGACGCGCGGGCTTTCGGAGGGACAAATGGTGGGAGTTGAGGAGGTGAGGGTAAAGATGGGAGTATCCCCGGAGCAGATTGCGGATTATAAAGGATTGGTTGGTGATCAGTCGGATAATTATCCGGGCGTGCCGGGAATTGGGCCAAAAACCGCCACTGCCTTACTGGAAAAGTTTGGTACCGTTGAGGGTGTTTATCAGAGACTGGGGGAAATTGAAAGTAAAACCGTTCTTGATAAACTGGCTTTGGGTGCGGAGAGTGCGGTTCTATCCAAAAAACTGGCTAAAACTTTAACTGATGTGCCCGTCAGTCTTGATTTAAAGGATTGTGTTGCCAGGGATTATGACAGAGAAAAAGTGAGGGCATTTTTCAAGGAACTCGGTTTTAGGAGTTTGGTGGGGAGATTGGATCCCACTTCTCCCGACGTACGTCGGGATTCGGAGGGGCAAAACCAACCGAGTTTGTTCTAGCGGTAGTTACCCGCCCAAACTTGCTTTTAGCCTTAGTTCATTTGAACTGCGGCTCAAAGAGTGTTTTTAGGCGGGTTGGTTCGAAATCTGCGGATTTCGAAACAAAAAAATCCCGCACCTTTCGGCGCGGGACCAACTGTTAACGCAAAAAATCAGCGTACAGCGGGGGATATGATATCGTAGAGACTGGTATCTGTCAAGGGGTAATTTAGCCTCCATAAGATTATACTTGTTAACCTAATTTACCTAAACAATATCTAATAACCAAATTTAATTTTTAAAATTGGACATTAGAAATTGGGAGTTGATTAGTATAATTAGATCAATTAGAAATTAGATTAATTTATGAGGATAGCCTTAGTGCACGATTATCTTAAGGAGTATGGTGGAGCAGAACGGGTTTTGCTGGCTTTGCATGAAATCTGGCCTGAGGCGCCGATTTACACGATTTTTTGCCAGAAAGGTTCAAGTGCTGATAAGGCTTTTGAAAAGGTAAGGGTAATCGAAAGCTGGTTTGGAAAATTGCCTTTTTGCGATAAACTGATCAGTCTGTTTCGTTTTTTACTGCCGATTATTTGGAAAAGTTTTGATTTTAATCCGTCAGCTGGCGGATATGATTTGGTAATTTCTTCGGCCAGTTGGGCAATAACTAAAGGATTCGCCCTTCGGCAGGCTCAGGATAAAGTAAAGGAGATTTGTTATTGTCATACACCACCACGCTATTTATATGGTTATGAAACTTCCAGAAATTGGAAAAAACACTGGTATGTCCGTTTTTATGCCTTAATTGTTAATCATTTTATGCGGATGTATGACTATAATCAGGCACAGAAAGTAACGTACTTTATTGCTAACAGCCGGGAAGTGGCGGGACGGATTAAAAAGTTTTACCGGAGGGAAAGCGTGGTTATAAATCCTCCTGTTGATATTCCGGAGAAAGTCAAAAATCAAATATCAAATATCAAAATCAAAGACTATTATTTAACTGGAGGCAGACTTGAAGCAGCTAAAAATTTTGATTTAATTATTAAGGCTTGTAACCGGTTAAAATTACCTCTAAAAATATATGGCAGTGGGACACAGGAAAATTATTTAAAATCAATATCAGGCCCAACAATTGAGTTTTTGGGTCGGGTGAGTGATGAGAAAAAGTTTAATTTAATGGCGGAGAGCAAGGCCTTTATTGTGATGGCCAAAGATGAGGATTTTGGTATCACGCCGGTGGAAGCGATGGCCTCCGGAGCGCCGGTGATTGCCTACCGAGGCGGCGGTTATCAAGAAACGGTTCTTGAAGGCAAGACAGGGGTTTTTGTAGAGGAAGCGACGGCGGAAAGCTTAATGGGGGTTTTGAGGGATTGGGGGGATTTGGGTAAAAAAATAAGGCGGGAGGATTGTCGTAAACAGGCAGAGAAATTTTCGAAAGAGAGATTTAAGAAAGAGATTATTAATTTTGTTGAAAAAAATGCCGGAATTACCTGAAGTCGAGACCATACGATTACAGCTTGACCAAAAAATTAAAGGTTTGAAGATAACCGAGGTTGAGGTATTGAATAAAAAGTCGTTCATTGGAGATTTTGGGGAGGTTAGGGGTGTTCGGGTGGTTGGGGTTCGAAGGAGAGCGAAGATTACCATAATCGAACTGGAAGGAGGAGTTTATTTGGCGATACACCTTAAACTAACAGGACAACTCATTTACCGGGAAAAAAACCAAAGATTAAAAACCAAAGATCAAAAAAGAGGCCCTTATGAAGTGGGAGAATTGCCGAACAAATTTACGAGAGTCATTATTTCTTTTGATAATGGGGGAAAACTCTATTTTAACGATCTTCGCATTTTTGGCTGGATTAAAGTGATTAAAGATGTGAGAGAAATTGGAGAGGATAAATTGGGTCCCGAAGCGAATGATGAAGTAAGTTTTTCAAGAGAGTATTTTAAAAACATTTTAAATAAAACTAAAAAGCCGATAAAACTGGTTATTTTGGACCAGGAAAAATTAGCGGGAGTGGGGAATATATATGCGAATGAATCTCTATTTGATGCCGGGATATTACCAACAAGACCAAGCAGCTCGTTATCGGGGGAAGAAATTAGGAAATTAAGAAATTCGATAATTAAAATTTTAAATGATGCAATTATCCATAAGGGATCTTCTGATAATGATGAGGCCTACCGGCAGATTACCGGTGAAAAAGGCACCCATCAAAATTATCTCTTGGTTTATGGTAAATCCGGCCAAAGATGTCCCGCCTGCGGCGGGAGTATAAAAAGAATTGCCTTGGGGGGAAGAGGAACCTTTTACTGTGAGAATTGCCAGAAATGATTTTAAAACAGCTTGTTCTTCAGAATTTTCGTAATTACTCTAAAAAAGAATTTAAATTTTCGGACAATGTAAATTTAATTGTCGGCCCTAATGCTGCCGGCAAGACCAATATCTTGGAGGCGATTTATTTTCTCGCCACCGGCCGTAGTTTCAGGGTGAAATCAGTAGAAAGAGAAGCAATTTTGTCTGGAGAAGAAATCGGGAGAATTGAGGGTGAAATCCACGAAGGTAATCAAAAGACAAAACTGGAAATAGTTTTAACTGTGGGGGAGATTATGGGCGAAAAAACCGCTAAGAAAAGATATCTGGTTAATCAGGTTAGTAAGCGGGCTATTGATTTTCTGGGCAATCTGCGCTCTGTTTATTTCGGGCCTGAAGATTTGGAGTTGGTGACTGATTCTCCGGGACTGCGCCGGCGGTACTTAGAGGCGGTTTTGTCTCAGGTTGACAGTGAATATTTTCGGGCAAGCCTGTCTTACGAAAAGGGTTTGCGCTCGAGAAACCGGCTGCTTGAAGAAATGAAAGAAACAAAGATCGTTGACAGGCGAAGACTTTATTTTTGGGATCAACTTTTAATTAAAAACGGAAATTACATCACCCAGAAAAGAGGAGAGTTTATCAATTATTTGAATAATGAACCCACCTTCGCCCCGCCGAATCGGCGGGCTTCGACGGGCAAGCAATTTTCAATTGAATACGATTCAAGTACAATTTCGGAGGGAAGATTGGCGAAATATGCGGCTGAAGAGGTAGCGGCGGGAATGACTTTAGTCGGGCCGCACCGCGATAATTTCAAATTTAAAAGCAGTGGGGGGCAAGAACGGGATTTGTCGGTCTACGGTTCAAGGGGGGAGCAGAGGCTGGCGGTTTTGTGGTTAAAATTGGGAGAACTGGCTTTTATTAAAGAAAAAACAAATGATTTGCCGGTATTGTTATTGGATGATATCTTTTCCGAGCTTGATGTACCGCACCGCGAGCTGATTTTTGGTTTAATCGCCAATCATCAGACCATCATTACCACGGCCGATTTAAGAATGGTTGAAAAAAAATCGTTAAACGAAGTTGATCTTATTAATCTTTCTATTGTATGATAGATGTAAATGTATTCCCCAAAATTCACGATTACCAATAAAACACTTCAAAATATCGGGGTTATTGAGGCCTGTCGGGAGGTAATCAATAATTCCCCCTTGATTCCAGCTTATGAAAAAAAATTCCAAAAAGAGGCGGAAATAGCAACGATTCATCATGGTACCCATATTGAAGGCAATGAGTTGTCTTTTACCCAGGCGGAGAACGTCTTGGAAGGAAAACAGATTGTTGCCGGCGAAAGAGATATTCAAGAAGTAATAAATTACCGGGAAGTGCTTGACTATTTGGATAAAGAGAAATCTCTTGACTATTCAGAAAAACAGATTTTAAAAATTCACTCTCTGGCGGTTAACAAACTGGTGGCTGATGACCAACGGGGAAAATTCAGAAAAGTTCAGGTGGTTTTAAAAAATGCCCAGACAGGAGAAGTTGTTTTCCGGCCGCCGCCGGCAAGAGAGATCAGTCTCTTGGTTGAAGAATTTTTAGCTTGGCTTAATTCGCCTCAAGGCAGAGAAGTTAATCCGGTTTTAAGAAGCGCCGTCGCCCATTACGTAATTTCTTCCGTTCATCCTTTTACCGACGGTGATGGGCGGACCGCCAGGGGTTTTGCGACCCTCATTTTGTTCACCGAAGGATATGATATTAAAAAGCTGTTTTCTCTGGAAGAATATTTTGACAAGAACGCCTTTGATTATTACGAAGCCCTGCGTAAAACCGACCAAACCGATGAAAATAGTTTTTATGAAAGAGACTTGACCAGTTGGATTGAGTTTTTTACCAACGGACTGGCAATTGAGTTGACAAAAATTAAAGAAAAAGTCAGGAAAATTTCTCTGGATGATAAGGTTAAGGAGTGTTTGGGAGGTAAACAACTGGCCCTAAATGATAGACAAATGAAAATTGTAGAGTATATTGAGGCCAGGAAAGAAGCGACCATGAAGGAGTTGAAGCCACTTCTTCCCATGATTTCCGAGGACACGGTTCTGAGAGAACTATCAATCTTGATAAAGCAAAAATTAGTCCGTAAAAAAGGATCAAGGAAAGCCGCCAAGTATGTGATCAGATAAAATAAATGACTTTTAAAAAGCTTTCGCAATACTTTTTCCTGCTCGAACAAAACTCCTCCCGTCTAAAAATTACGGAAATTTTGGCTCGGCTTTTTGCGCAGGCAGGAGAAGAAGAAATCGATAAAATCTGTTACCTTTCCTTGGGCCGGTTATTACCTTCCTATCGCGGGCTCGAGTTTCAGATGGCGGAAAAAATGATGCAAAAAGCCATCGCCAAGGCTTTTGGGATTGATCAGGAAAAGGTTCTTCGGCGTTACCAAGAAAAAGGAGATTTAGGCTTGGTGGCGGAAGAATTTAAGGAAGAATTTAAAGGGAAAAAACAAGCGTTGCTGTTTGGAGAAGACAAACCCGTTGGTGACGGTGAAACACTTTGGGTTTATGAAGAACTGCTTGCGGTTGCCAACGAGGCGGGGGAAGGTAGTGTGGAGAGAAAAATTGGCAAAATGGCCTCTCTCCTTGGGAAACTGGATGGACTAAGCGTCCGGTATATTGTCAGAATTTTACTGGGTAAAATGAGACTTGGCTTTTCGGAAATGACGGTTTTAGATGGCCTTTCCTGGATGATAACGGGAGATAAAAGTTTAAGGTTATTGACCGAAGATGCCTATAATGTCGTGGCTGATGTCGGTGAAATTGCCCGAAATATTAAAGCCAGTAAAGGGATTGAGGGACTTAGGAAAATAAAACCAAAATTAGGAACACCGATAATTCCGGCCTTATGCCAAAGAATTGGGACGGCGGAAGAAATTGTCGAAAAGCTGGGAAAAATTGCGGTGGAACCCAAATACGACGGCACCCGCCTTCAGGTTCACTTAAGAAAACAGGGGGTTAGCATTTTTACGAGGAATTTAGAAAATGTTACCCATATGTTTCCCGACATTGTTCAGGCTTTAAAAAAAGAAGTAAAAGTAGAGGAGGCGATTTTTGACGGTGAAGGATTGGGAATTGATCCGAAAACCAAAAAATATCTCCCTTTTCAAGAAACGATAAAGAGGAAAAGAAAACACAATATTGCCTCAACCGCAAAGGAAATCCCCCTTAAATATTTTGTTTTTGATATTTTATACGAAAACGGGGAAAGTCTTATTAAAGAACCGTTTGAAAAAAGGAGAAAAATTCTGGCTCAAACAGTTAGTGCTAAAGGTAAAGTAATTTGTCTCTCGCCACAGATATTAACCAGCGACCCAAATAAATTAAGGCAGTATCATGATGAACAAATAAAAAATGGGCTGGAAGGAATTGTGGCCAAAAAATGGCAATCGGTCTATGAGCCGGGGAGAAGGGGTTTCCATTGGGTTAAACTAAAACAAGAAATGACTAAAAAGGGAGGCGGGCTGGCCGATACCGTTGATTGTGTCATTATGGGTGTTACCCGCGGAAAGGGCAAAAGGGCGGGTTTTGGAGTTGGTTCCTTCCTGGCGGGGATTAGAAAAAATGATAAATATGTTACGATTACTAATATAGGAACAGGACTTTCAGACGAACAGTTTAAGGATTTAAATAAAAGAAGTAAAAAATTAAAAATTAAAGAAAAACCAAGAATGTATTTGGTTGATAAAAATCAGGAACCTGACACCTGGCTTGAGCCGGAAATTGTGGCAGAAATTCAAGCGGACAATATTACTAAAAGTTCTATACATACCGCCGGTGTGGCGTTAAGATTTCCCCGTTTAATAAGGTTTCGGGATGATAGAGACCCAAGTCAGGCAACCACTTTAGGGGAGGTAGAAAAACTTTACGGAATGCAGTTTGGGAATGAAGGGGGGTGAAAAAATATGGCAGAAGAAAATACGGTTACCAAAAAATACACATTCGGGCTTGATAAGAATTTTGCCTGCGCGCTGTCTTATGTTGCCGGATGGATATCGGGATTGGTTTTCTTTTTAAGCGAAAAAGAGGATAAAGAAATCCGTTTCCACGCAGTACAGTCGATTATTTTTTTCGGTAGTTTAAGCATTATCTCTCTCTTTTTGGGAAGGATTCCTCTGGTAGGTTGGAGTTTAATGCCGGTTTTGGGCTTACTGGGTTTTGTCGGTTGGCTGGTTTGTTTAGTTAAGGCTTACCAAGGGGAACATTTTAAACTTCCGGTTGTGGGGGATATTGCGGAAAAGCAGGTTAATAAATAGCAAGAGAAGCACAGAAGCAGAGTTTCAAAGTTTCAGAGAAAACTTTTTCTTTGCTTCTATGAAGCTTTGCGTCTTTGTAGCTTATAAAAATGTTTAAAGACCGTATTGAAGCAGGCCAAAAGTTGGCCGAGAGATTAAAAGAGGAGTTTTCGTCCCAGAATTTAGGTGAGGTGCTTTTACTGGCGGTCCCGCGGGGTGGGATTGTGGTTGGGAGCCAGATCAGTAAAGCTTTGGGAATTAAAATTGATTGTTTGGTGGTCAAAAAAATTCCTTCCCTTGGTAATCCCGAGCTGGCAATCGGTGCGATTGGTGAGGGGGGTGTGGTAGTTTGGGAAAAAGAAATTTGTGAAAGGCTGAAAGTCTCGATTGAATATCAGCAAAAAATTGTTAAAGATAAACTAACCGAGCTTGAAGACAAAATGAATTTTTTCAGAGAGGGAAGATCACTCCCGGATTTAAAAGGGAAAACGGTGATTATTATTGATGATGGAGTGGCGACCGGAGCGACCGTTAAGGTCTCGGTGGCAATAGTCGAAAATTTCAGCCCCAAAGAGGTTATTTTGGCGGTTCCGGTTATTGCCAAAGAGAAACTGGAAGAAATGAAAGAAAAATTTGATCGGGTAGTCTATTTGGAAGCTCCGGAATTGTTTATCAATGTCGGCCAGTTTTATGAGAATTTTTCTCCGATTAGTGATGAGCAAATAAAGAAGGTTTTAAAATGATTTTAATTGTTGGGCTTGGGAATCCGGGAACCAAATACGAAAACACCCGGCACAATGTCGGTTTTATGGCGGTTGACCTGCTTCTTAAAAAATTAACTTCAGTTGAAGGGTCGATTTGGGAAGAAAATAAAAAATTCAATTGCCTTGTGGCTAAAATTGACAAAGAATTAGTGCTGGCTAAGCCTTTGTCTTTTATGAATGCTTCCGGGGAAGCGGTCGGCAAACTGATGCGTTTTTTTAAAGTGACGACTTTTGGTCTTTATGTTATTCATGATGATATTGATTTGCCGCTTGAAAAAATTAAAATTACCCATGGCCACGGTTCAGCCGGACACAAAGGGGTTGATTCAATCATTGAAAATCTTAAAAGTAATAATTTTGTCAGAATTAGGGTCGGGATTGGCAGTGATAAAAGGCTCAGTACCGAAAAATTTGTTCTTTCTGAATTTAAAGAAAGGGAAAAAAGCAAAATTAAAAGAGCGGTTAAAAAAGCTCAGGAAGCGATGGAATTTATCCTTAAAAACGGAGTGGAAAGGGCCGCCAGCCAATTTAATTTATGAAAGTTAACAGCCTTATTAAAGTTTTGACCTTTTCCGATGTTTTAGTTGTTTCCGGTTGGGGTTTGATAAACCCGATTTTTGCGGTTTTTGTGACTAAACATATTGAAGGCGGTAATATTGAGCTGGTGGGACTGGCAGTCTGTGTTTATTGGATTTTGAGAGCTTCTTTTCAGATTCCTTTTTCCCGGTTTATCGATAGCCATAAAGGAGAAATTGATGATTTTTTAGTTATGGCGATTGGCTCTTTTCTAATGTCATTGATGCCTTTTTTGTACATGTTCGCCTTTAAGCCGGTGCATGTTATTTTGCTGCAGGGGGTAACCGGGTTTGCCTCGGCCATGGTTTCTCCGGCTTGGCTGGCAATTTTTACCAGACACGTTGAAAAGAATGCAGAGGCTCAATCATGGGGCCTTTATAATGCTTCAGTCGGTTACTCCATCGCTTTAGCCGGAGCTTTGTCCGGTTTTTTAGCCGGTAAGTTCGGTTTCCAAACACTGTATTTTATTGTCGGGATAATCTGCACTTTCGGCAGTACTTTTTTGTTTTTTGTTTACCAGGATTTGAGAAAGGAAGAAAAATAAGCAAATAAACGAAGAAAACAAAAATTATTTTAATTGTTCTAATTAATCTAATTATTCTAAATCATTTCTAATGATTAAATTACCAAAATATTTTAGGATTTGGTGCTTGGGATTTAATTAGAGTAGTTAGATGTTAGAATAATTTATTCTATGAACAAAATACAGCCTCAAAGTCTGGGTGACATTCTTAAAAAGTTTGACCCCTTGAGGGACAAGTATGTTTCCCGCGAGTTTCAGAAATACGGTTATGATTTGGCAATGGAACTTGGCGATTTAACCCATAAATCTCTCTATATTAAAATGGCCAAAGAAACTCCCCGGGTAATTTTGGAAAAAGCAAGATATTTTGTCAAAGATGCTAAGGCAAGAAATAGGGGAAGGCTTTTTATGTGGAAAGTGAAGGAACTAAGAGTTGATAAAGAAAGAAAGAATAGGTTATCATGATATTTAATGTTACTTCATAACGAAATTCTCTCTCATTTAATTGTAACTTTGATTTACTTTGTTTTAGTTTCGGTTTTACGCTGGCAGCTTAATTGGGACCTTTTGGGCCTTTGGCTGGGGGCGTTTTTGGGAACCTTCTTTTTAGATATCGACCATTTAATTTATTGGTTTATTACCAATCCCGAAAAAAGTGACTCAATTGAAGCAAAAAAGGGGAAAATAAAGGACTGGCTGCGGATATTAAAAGAAAATCATACTTCTCACACGCGGCTGGTTTTCCATTCGGCGGTTGGACAGGCGGTTTTACTGGTTTTGGCTTTTTATTTACTCACCTCAGGGGGGAGTATTTTCGGTTCCGCTTTTATTGTTTCGATTAACCTGCACCTGCTGAAAGACGAATGGTTCGACTTCCAAAAAGACAAAGTTCATCTGGCCGATTGGCTTTTTTGGCAGATTAGAGGTTTTTCCGCTGAGAAGCACCTCGCCATTTATTTGATAATTACAAACGTCTTGTTTTTAATTTTAACGGGCCTACTTATTTAGATAAATTC
>PEVD01000003.1 GCA_002780305.1 Candidatus Shapirobacteria bacterium CG03_land_8_20_14_0_80_40_19
ACCTGTTTTATACAGCAATTTTCCGGTTCGAGGATCGCGCCGGGTCTCCCATTTCGCCTCTCCTGGTGGTTGTGTTTCTGCTCCTTGTTCATCCATCTTCTATCACCTCCTTTTTACAATTTAAATTGTATTAATTTCCTTTTCTTTTTTTTCACCAAGGCCATCAACGTTTGCAATAAACCCGTCCGTTATCCTTTGCAACTCCTCTTCAGCCCCGAATTTATCATCTTCAGAAATCGATTTCCCGTTAAATAAATTTTCAATATCTTTTTTCTTATCCGAGCGGATGCTGCGAATCGACACCCTCGTCTGTTCCATTTTTTGATGGAGGAGTTTGGTATACTCATTTCTTCTTTCTGCTGTCAATCCGGGAACCGAAATCCGGATTAAATTATTGTCTATCACCGGAGTCAACCCCACATTGGCAGCTAATATTCCCTGGCGGATTTCACCGATTACCGAAAAATCCCAAGGCTGGATAACCAGGGTTTGAGCATCCATTGAAGCAATTGTACCCAACTCTTTAACCGTGAGTTTAGAAGCACCGCCATAAGCTAAACAGGAGATATTTTCAATAAGTGCCGGTACCGCCCGGCCGGTCCGAATTGCGGCGATCTCACTTTTAAAGTGGTCAACCGCTTTTTGCATCGACAACTTAGTGTCGGAAAAATCCAACATAATCTTAGTATTAAGATATAACCTTTATCGCAAAAAATCAACTATTCCTCTGTTGGCGGAACATAAGTAATTATTCCCAATGTTCCTTCGGAATTAATTTCAATCAAATGACACCTTGTCCCTGGCGGAAATTTTTCACTAATTGGAGTCAAACCGGAAGGATCTGTTTCCACTCTTTTACCAATCCATTCGGACACTTTTCCCGGTCTAACACTACCACTAAGTATTTCTAATCTTTCCCTTTCCTCCACAATTTTCACCTCCTTTTTTCTTCACAAAAACAAAAAATCCTCCCTTCTTCCAAGCTTGGCTTGATTTTGGGAGGAAACTTTTTTTATTAAAACTTTGATTCTTATCCTTCCCAAACCAAGCCCTGTCCCAAAATCAGGACAAGACTCAGGATGGAAATAAGAACCAAATTCGTCATTTTCATTATTTTACTCTCCAAGAGAGTATCTTGCAATACGTCCAATCTTAATATTTTCCCCTATTTTGGAAATAAGATTGTTCAATAAGTCGCTTACTTTTTTCGAACTGTCGCGGATATACTCCTGTTCCAACAGTCCTTCAACTGATTTTGGGCTCATCGCTGCCACCTGCATCGCCAACTCATGAGCCAAATCTTGAAATTCTTCATTCCGGGCCACAAAGTCCGTTTCACAAAGAAGCTCAACCACGCTCACAACCTTACCTCCCTGGTGAGAATAAGTTTCAAGCAGACCTTGTTTAGTTTCCCTCTCTTGTTTTTTTTCGGCAATTTCTACTCCCCTTTTCTTTAAAATCTGAAGCGCTTTTTTTTCATCACCGCCTGCTTCTTCAAGTGCTTTCCGGCATTCCAAAATCCCCGCTCCCACCTGGTCCCTTAATGATTTTATTTGGTCAATTGTTATTGTCATTTTATGCTCTGCAAGGAGTCTAAAGTGTCTTTTTTACTTTCGGCTTTTTTACCGTCTCTTCTTTCTTCTTTATCTCTCCCTCAACTTTGATTTGTTTTTGGCCTTCCTCAACCGCCTCCACAATGCAGTCAACAATCAATTGAATTGACTTGACCGCATCATCGTTAGCCGGTATCGGGAAGTCAACCAAGTCCGGGTCGGAATTTGTATCAACAATCGCCACCGATTTGATTCCCCTTCTCCAGGCTTCTTTAATCGCCGCATCATCCTTCTTGGCGTCGGCCACAAAAACCGCCGCCGGCAGGTTTTGCAAACTAACCAACCCCTCAAAATTTTTTTCCAGTTTATCAATTTCCCGGCTGATAAACAGTCTTTCTTTTTTGGTTCTGTCTTTAAAAAGCCCTTCTTCCATTCCCTTTCTGAGGTCGCGCAGGCGCTCCATCCTTTTGGAAACATACTCCCAATTGGTCAGCAAACCGCCAATCCAGCGGTTAACCAGAAATGGCATACCCAGTTTCTCCGCCGCGGCTTTGATAATTTCCTGAGATTGTCTTTTAGTCCCGACAAAAATTATTTTTCCACCCTGACTCGCGGTGGCTTTAGCAAAAGCGGCGGCATTTTCCAATCCTTCTTTTGTTTTAGCTAAATCAAAAATGTGAATTCCGTCGCGGGCCGTATATATATAATGGCTCATTTTCGGATTCCAGCGGATAGTCTGGTGGCCAAAATGACAACCGGCTTCAAGTAAGTCTTTTAAAGAAACTGTTTTCATAACTTTGGACTCCTTTTTCCCGCCACCCGACCGAAGATAAACTCAAGGAGTCTAAGATCGAGTGTGTGTTTTAATAACAACTATATTCTACCAGCTTTGTTTAAAAAATCAATCTTTGTCTTGAAGATAGGCAGTCTTATTCTTAATACAATGTTCCGCCCTTGCCAACTCCTGGCCCAAATAGGCAAAGTGTCCTTTTTGTAACAACAAATCTTTTTGGATTATTTCCTTTAATACTTTTTGGGGATCCCCTTTAAATGAAATAAGAGGTCGGCCGTCTTCGGGTGAAATTAAAACCACCTCGACTTCTTTCCCTTCGACAGAAATCAACAAGTTACCGCGAGGATCATTTAACTCAACCGGCAAAATCCTTTTTTTCTCCACTAATTCCTGCCAAAGTTTTTTCACCCAGCTTAGATCCGCCACATAAATATGGCCAGACTCCGACTCAATCGTAATCGTGCCGATTTTCGCCCCAATCGGTTGACATAAATATTCCTGTACAAAACGATAAATTCCGTAGACATTCTTAAACCAGCCCTTGGCAATATCGTGACTGCGGAAAACTGCCTTAAAATTCAAAACCCCGTCACGGAGTAAGGCAGCAGACTCTACCCAACACGGCCGGCCGCTGTATAAAAAACTATGAACGTTGGGATCCCACAAAATAAGTGTTTTGTCCGCATCGCTCCCTTCTTCTTTCAACCGCTTCATCAATTCCGCCACCTGATTTTTGGGAGGCCGGAATATTTCCAAAAGCACTCGCGCTTTTTCTTCGTCGGTAATTTTTTTATCCGCTAAAACATTTTTGGCCAGTTTTTCATTTTCAGGGGGAAATTTTTCGCTCAAAAAATTATAAACGGCATTAATCCCCCGCGCCTTTAGCATATACTCTACCGCTAAATCAATTTCCTTCGGTCTGGGAAAAGCAAAAAGCAATTCGCAATACAAGTACTTGTCAGTCGGCGGACGGACAAATTTTAAAACCCCCGGATAGATCTCTTTGTAATAAGTATCTGGTTTGATAAATTTCTGGTAATAAATTTCCAATTCTTCGGGGGTAATTTTAACTTCCGGGATTGCCGATAGCCAGTCGGGAACCGCAAAACCACTTTTTTCCAAATCTTCAATCGTTATTCGGACGTATGGCAATTCCCTGACTTGAGTACCCTCTTTTGTCTCCAAGATTGCCGTCTGACCATAACGGATAATTCTGTCAATCAACTTAAGCCAAGCCAGGGCACCCGTCTTTTCTCTTATCTCGTGGGCAGTTTTTTCTGAAGGCAATGTTTCCACTTTTTCAACTTTAAAATTGGGAAAAACATGCTTTTTCCTTTTTAAAGAAGCGGTTTTAAACCCGTCAATCATTTTTGATAGTTTCTCAAGCCCTTTTTCGTCCTTGCCTTCAAAATCGATAACTTTCACCGTCTTTGTAATTTCACCGATAATTTCGGCGCCTTTTCCCTCAATTAATTCCGGAAGAAGCGATAATTCTGTTCCAATAATTTTTCCTTTTTTGTCAATCCCGTTTTTCCAAAGATTGTTGATAATTTTTCTCGGCAGACAGCCTGTTTCTGTTTCGTCAAACTCTCCTCCTCTTAAAAAAATCAGCTTATCAATTTGAGGATTAAGAGCCAAATTCGCCAGTAAAATATTTACGCCGTAAGTGCTTCTCATCGGCGCCGCAATCGCCACTTTTTCGATAATCTCTTCGGTCAAAACCAGCTCCGGATCATCCCAAGAAGTACAGATTGCTACATTGCTGTTCTTATTACCCACCAGCATGGTTTTCGCTTTGGCCATCCGAGGCATATAAAGATCAGTGTCTTTAAATTTAAAACTGTCTTCCCTCTCCGCCGGAATCAAATAATTTTTATAGTCCATTTTCTTTTATTTAGCTTCGCAAGGCCTCCCCTTTTGAAGCTGATTTCAAAATTATACCTTAAAAGTTTTTCTTTCTTTAAATTCCATATCTTTCCCTTTGTTCCATCGGGAAATCGGGCGCAGATAACCGA
>PEVD01000040.1 GCA_002780305.1 Candidatus Shapirobacteria bacterium CG03_land_8_20_14_0_80_40_19
AAAGTCATTATTTTCAAGAAAAATGACTAAAAAGAAACGATAATTTTATGAAATTTAAAGATTTTAAAAACTATATTTTCTTGCATACTTTTGTAAACAAGCCGATATATTTTAATTCCTTACGATATTTAGTTACTGGCAGTCAAAAGAGCCTTAAAGATTTTGTGAGGAAAACTCTTAAAACATATCACTGCCGAAGTGTTTTAGACATCTGCTGTGGTACTGGCGACTTCATCCAAAAAAACAAAGAGGACTATGTAGGCATCGACATCAATCCTTATTTTATTTCTTTTGCTCAAAGGAAATACGGAAACAGAAAAATTAAATTTATTCACGGAAATGCCCTTAGTCTTCCCTTTTCTCCAAAAAAATTCGACGCTTCACTTCTAGTCAGTACCCTTCATCATTTCTCTGATCAAGAAGTTAAAATACTATTAGAAGAGGCTGAGAGGGTAACGAAAAAAGTAGTTATTATCGTCGACCTTATTCCTTACCCGTCAAATTATTTAAAACGTTTCTTCGTTATACTTGATCAAGGAAGTTTTGTCAGGAAAGAAAAAGAAAAAGAAAATTTGGTCTCCCAATTTTTTAAAATTCAGTCTACTAATAAGCTTTTTGCCGGTCTAGCAGAACAATACGGAATTGTGGCCGAAGTTAGTCAAATAAAATGAAGAAAATCTCTAAAACAAATCTTCTACTGATTGCTGTTCTTATTTTTTCTTTTTTAATTCGGTTTTGGAGATTAGATTCCAATCCTACCGGCTTTTTCTGTGACGAGGCCTTAATGGGCATAGACGCTTTATCAATTCTAAAAACAGGCAAAGACCATCATGGCGAGTTTTTCCCATTATTTTTTAAAGGTTTCAATTATGATAATACCAGTCCCTACCAGGTTTATCTCACCGTTCCTTTTGTCGGACTTTTCGGTCTTAACGAAAGAGCAGTCAGATTAACCCCCATTTTTTGGAGCACAATAGAACTTCTTATTTTTTACTTAGTACTAACGCACTTTATTCCCAAATCTTTTGCTCTCCTGGGAACCCTCCTTCTTTCCTTGTCTCCTTGGCACTTCCATATCAGTCGTCTAAATATGGGTGATTATTATTCATGGACCTTTCTTACCTTAACAAGCTACCTATTTTTTATTAAAGCCTTCAAGGAAAGAAGAATGGGGTATTTTGCTCTCTCTGCTCTATTTTTCGGTCTGACTACTTACAGTTATACCCCTTCGCGATTAATAACCCCTATTGTTTTCGGATTAACAATCCTTCTTCTTTTTTTCAAGAAATATTTTAAAGTTGCTTTTCTAATGATTTTTCTTTATGTAATAGTTCTTATCCCGTTTATTCATTTTCATCTCACTGATCCGCACAGCCTTCAGAGAATTAAAGACACGATGGGAATCGACATCGAAAATCAACCCGTCCAAAATCAATTACATACAGCCCGCTTAAATCACTTTTGGAAGAAGTACTTTCTTCATTATTCAGATACTTTTCTCTTTCAGAAAGGCGATACCGACTTTCCCGGGCAGTTCATTCGACGCCATTCTATTGCCGGTTTGGGACTCCTTTATCCGTACCAAAAAATACTCATAATCGTTGGAATTGTTTGGTCAATTATTGAAATCATTAAGAAAAAAAAGATTGAATTAACCTTTGTCTTCTTTCTTCTCTTTCTTTTCCCCATCGCCGATTCGCTAACTAACGACGGTACACCATTCGCTACTCGCTCTTACCTCGGTGTTCTTCCGTTCCATATATTAATCGCCTTCGGTTTATGGAGCATCTTTCAAATCCTTTCAAAGTTGTCAACTTCTTATAAATATTGGGCCAAAATGATTTTTGTTTTTTCTTTAGTAATTGCGATTTTTTTATCAGCCCTTAATTTGCTTCAACGCTTTAGAGAAAACCCGAGAACCACCTCTGATTTCTGGGGTTGGCAATATGGTTCAAGAGAAATCATGAAATATTTTCTTTCAATCAAAGACCAATATGACGATCTTTATATGAGTGGGGAATTTAATTCTGGGGAAATTTTCTTAAAGTTTTATGACCCAAAAAGTACTTGCCAAGAAAAATGTAAAATGGGCGATTTATGGCGCGATCCACAAATATACAACTCGTCTAGACGACAGCTTTTCTCCTTAAGTCCGGAATATTTAAATAATTCTGGCTTCAAAAATCGCTTTTTAGTGGAAAAAACTCTTAATTATCCTAATGGGAAGGTGGCCTTTCTCATCGGTAAAATTGTCCCGATTGGCAAAGTAGATACCAAATGATAAAATTTCTCTCATGAACGAAGTATATGTTTCCAAAACCGGGCCTAAAAAAGTTATCTCCGACTATCAAAAACTGTTAAAGAAGGCTGATTATCAAAAATACATAGACAAAAATCTCCCCGTTGTCCTTAAGCTCAATCTTTCTTGGACCAGGTTTTATCCCGCTTGTTCAACTCCTCCCTGGGAGCTGGAAGGGGTCGTCAAAACCCTGCTGGAAGACGGATTTAAACCTTCGCAAATCATTCCGGTAGAAAACAGGACCGTTGTTACCGATGTCCGGCAAGGCAGTGAAAATAACGGCTGGCTTGGAGTCTTAAAAAAATACGGTCTTAAAATGACCTATTTAACCGATGTCCCCTACAAAATATATAAACCCAAGAATAAACTTCTCATCTTAGACAAAATATTTCCCGACGGAATACAACTGCCGGAATTAATTTTCGGAGCGAATATGATTCACCTGCCGACCATGAAAATGCATGTTTTTACCACCACTACCGGCGCGATTAAAAATTATTTTGGTATGCTTCAGACTGTCCGCCATTTTGCTCACCGACATATCCACGAAACAATCGTTGATCTACTAACAATCCAAAAAGAAATCCACCCGGGAATTTTTGCGGTAATGGATGGCACCGTTGTCGGATCCGGTTCCGGTCCCCGCGCTATGGAATGGCACGAAAAAAATTATCTTCTGGCAAGCGGCGACTGTGTCGCCATTGATGCCGCCGCCGCCAAAATGATGGGTTTTGATCCTTTAAAAATTCCGTATCTTAGATTAGCTCAAGAACAGGACCTGGGTGTTGCCGACCCAAAAAAAATAAAAGTTGTTGGCGAGGATATCGAAAAAATAAACTTCCATTTTAAAAAAGCGGACACGTTTGCATCGAGAGGCCAAAAATTTATTTACCACCACACGCCACCCTGGTTTGAGAAACTTTTACTGCAAACGATTATCGCCCCCTGGAGTTATATGGCCTCAAACCTTTACCACGACACCTACTGGTATAATTTTGTCGGCAAAAAAAGAATTAAAGCTTATATGGATACCCAGTGGGGAAAACTATTCAACAAATACCTTTATCAATCCCAATAACAATTTTTTCTAAAGCTTCTTTATAAGAATTACAATTGATAATTTTATTTTCGTGATTTTCGTCCCCGTTTTTATGCCCCGGAACGATCCAAAACAATTTAGCTTTTGTTTGACAAAGGGCAATTAATACTTCCAAGTCGTCATCAATAAAAAAGTCAATTTTTTCGCTTTTTATTTTTTCAACCTTAAAATAAATCGGGTTCTCGTCTTTGGTGTTCAACAATACTTTTTTAAATAAAGTAAAAAGTCCGTACTTTTTTAACCATTTTATGGTTGAAGGATAATTAAATTTCAGACGGCTGGAAATTAAAAAAAAGCAAAAGTTTTTTTGGGCAAGACTTTTTAACAAATCGGTCCCTTTTTTGTCCGGAACCCGGCACCAGTTTATGACGATCCAGGCCAATTGTTCCAATTTCGTCTTGGGGAAATAATATTTTTTTGAATGGGCACCTTTTAAAATCGCCTCCTTAATTATCCTTACTTTTACCCAAAAACCGCCTAAACTATGCTTGGCAACAACTCCGTCTAAATCCAGTCCTACCCGAATTTCTTTGGTTTTCATTACTTGAATTATAGCCGAGCTGAACTTAAAATACACCTATGACTCAGGACTTGATGATTGTTTTGTACTGGTGGCTTTTTATAACCGGAATCGGTTTAATCTTTCTGCCCCTAACCAGAAAAATCTTTCCTAATTTTTTTGATCAGGGCTATTTATTTTCCAAAATTATAGGCATTTTGTTTTCTTCTTATCTTGTCTGGCTGCTGGCATCCTTAAAAATATTGCCCTTTTTCAAAGAAACCATCTGGCTGGTTTTGATAATCGGCATCGTCTTTAATCTTTTAATCTCAAACCGTAAAACTAAAACCCCACCATCACCTAACCACCATCACCTATCACCTCTTATTTATATTTTCGAAGAATTAATGTTCTTGTCAACCCTAGTTTTCTGGTCTTTTGTCCGCGGTTTCCAGCCCGACATCCAGGGTTTAGAAAAATTTATGGATTTCGGCTTTGTTAATTCAATCTTGAAATCTCGGTATTTCCCGCCGGCCGATATGTGGTTTGCCGGAAAATCAATTAATTATTACTACTTTGGCCACTATGTTACTGCTTTTTTAACCAAGCTTTCCGGTATTGATTCCGCCGTCACTTACAATTTAATGATCGCCACTTTATTTGCTTTTTGTTTCTCCCTCACTTTCTCACTAACCGGCAACTTGACATATTTTTTAATAATTGAAAAATTTAAAAATTTAAAAATTGATTTCAAATTTCAAATTTCAAATTTCAAATTAATAATTATAAGTGGTCTCATCTCCGCTTTTCTCATCTCACTGGGTGCCAACCTCCATCCCGCCTATTACAACCTAAAAATGAAAGTTTTTAACAAGCCTTACTGCGACGGTGCAACTACTTATTGGTATCCTAACGCCACCAGATACATCGGTTATTGCCCCGATGTAGAAGATAAAACCATCCATGAATTTCCAGCCTATTCTTTTATCGTCTCCGACCTCCACGGCCATGTCTCCAATATCCCTTTTGTCTTAACCTTTTTGGCTTTATGTTTTACTCTTTTAATTAAAATTAAAGAAAACAAAGATCTTTCTCTTATCTCACTTCTCACTTCTCACTTCTCACTCCCACTTCTCCTCGCCATCTTTTATATGACCAACCAATGGGATTATCCCATTTATCTGATGGTGTTGGGTTTTACTTTACTCTGGGGATTTTCCCAACATTACGGCTGGACAAACAAAACTCTATTAAAATCAGTACCTTTGGGTTTGGTCATAATTGCCGGTTCAATCCCTTTTATTTTGCCCTTTCAGCTGAATTTTAATCCGATCGTTCAGGGAATTGCCTTTGTTAAGGCCCATTCTCTACCTCATCAACTTCTAATTCTTTGGGGAGTGCCTTGGTTTTTCGGTCTGACTTTTTTGATTTTTCTTTTCGGCCGCTATCTTAACCCAACCCGCCGAATCGGCGAGTTCAAAAAAGAAAGCCTTATTAAATGGTTTTCAAAAATAATGGGTGTTGAAGTCGAACTAAAAACAACTCACCCTCACATCCCACCCTCGACCCACAACCCACTTCTCACCCTCACCCCAGATTGGTATATTCTCATTCTTCTTCTTGTCTCCACCCTTCTAATTTTTATTCCCGAAATTATTTATGTAAAGGATATTTATATCGGCTCTTACCACCGCGCTAACACTATGTTTAAACTTACCTATCAATCCTTTGTGATGTTTTCCGTCTGTATTGGTTATATCTTTATCAGAATACTTTCTTCTTTAAAAAAGGGTTTTGTCCGAAAGCTTTTGCTTATTGCTTATTGCTTATTGCTTATTGCTTTGCTTGTTTATCCTAATTACTCGATTCCGGGCTATTACGGGAAACTGGAAAAACAAAATTACAAAGGACTTTATGGTTTAAATTTTTTAAACAGACTTTATCCGGATGATTATAAGTTAGTTAACTGGCTTAACAACAATGTGGCTGGACAGCCTGTCGTCTTGGAAGCAGTTGGTGACAGTTATACCGATTATGAAAGGATCAGCATGGCCACCGGTTTACCAACTATCGAAGGCTGGTTGGTCCACGAATGGCTTTGGCAGGGATCATATGACGAACCGGGCAAAAGAGCGGGAGAAGTGCAAACAATATATGAATCAGAAGACATAAATTTAACAAAATCTTTATTAGAACAATATCAAGTTAAATATATTGTGGTTGGTGAAATGGAGAGAACCAAATATCCAAATTTAAACGAAGAAAAAATTAAATCCTTAGGCAAAGAAGTCTTCAAATCCGGAAAAACAAACCTCTATGAATTTAATAAGTAATTGTCCTAATAGTTTTTAGTTTTGGTTTTGATCCTTCGACAAGCTCAGGACAGGTTCTTTGATATTTGAGTTTTGAGATTTAACTATAAAAAACAATTAGTCCAAGAGTTTGTGAACAAAGTCTTTTACCTCCTCCCAACTGCCATCAATAGGAACCAATACCCATTGTTTTGAATAATGATATTGAGGGTGTATCAGTAAATTTCCGTTCAGGGCGGTCATACTTATTCCTGACGGGTTTTGATTTAATTCCCAACCTAACTTAGCCAAAGATCCATAAATTTCCGGCTGAATATCTGTAATAATTTCGTTTTGCACCAGTTTTAATAATCCTAATACTTTTTGAGGATGAAGATAAAAATCTTTATTCATAATTTTATCCTTGATCGCCAGAATCACTTTCTGCTGCCGGGCCGAGCGGGCAAAATCAGTGCCTTCATCTCCTTGGGCATTCCTGCTCCGGCTGAATTTTAATGCGGTTGCCCCATCCATAACCCGGCTCCCTGCCTCAAAAAAAAGATGCTCATAACGGCATTTTAGCTCCTTATCACCATCACACAGGTCGTTTTCTCTGCCGGGAATAGGATATTCATAATCATCAAAAGCGGTCTCCACTTTAACCTCCACCCCGCCCAAAAAGTCAATAATTTTTTCGAAGCTGTCAAAGTTAACCACCGCATAATAATGAATCGGCTGTCCCAGCACCTCGGTGAGTGTTTTTTGGGCTAAATCGACTCCGCCATAATGATAGGCGGTGTTGATTTTGGCTTTGATCTCCTCAATCCAAAGATCACGGGGGATAGAAACCAACACTATTTTTTCCAGACCTTTGTTTAAAGAAGCAAAAATAATGGTGTCGGTCAAATCTTTATCCAACCCGCCGGATCCGTTTATACCTAAAATTAAAAAATTCACTCGGCCTTTATCGTTCTTTAAGGGGTTAAAATAGGTCGTTTTTAAATTTCTAAAAAGGTTATCGCTAAAAATGCCTCCCAAAAATAAGGCCGAAAAGAGTAAAATCAGGAGTGTCCAAATTAAAATCTTTTTACCCATGCAAGATATTTTAGCAGAATTAAACCCGCAACAGCAAAAATCGGTTACCTACGGTGACGGACCGCTTTTAATTTTAGCCGGCGCCGGGAGCGGTAAAACCCGCGCCTTAACCTACCGCGCCGCCTATTTGATTTTAGAAAGGGGCATTAAACCGGAAAACATTCTGCTTTTAACTTTCACCAATAAAGCCGCCGGGGAAATGAAATCCCGCATCAAACAATTATTATCTTCACCCTCCGAAGCCTTGCGCGAAGGGGGGCCGTACGCCGGTACTTTTCACTCGTTCTGCGCTAGAATCTTGCGCATTGAAGGAGAGATTTTGGGCATTCCCAAAAGTTTTGCCATTTACGACGAATCCGACCAGTTAGATCTAATCAAACAAATACTTAAAAAACTTGACCTTTCAGCCAAAGACTACAAACCCAATTCGATTCTCACCACCATATCGGAGGCTAAAAACGAGCTTGTCTCCGAACTAGAGTATCCACAACTGGCCGCAACACCCTGGCAAAAAACAGCCGCCCGTATCTATCTTGATTACCAGCAACAACTGTTTAACTGCTCCGCCCTGGATTTTGACGACTTGCTTTTCAAAACAGTTGTCTTATTTAGGAAGTTTCCCGAAATCCTCGGCAAGTACCAAAATAAATACCAATATATTTTAATTGACGAATACCAGGATACCAATCATGCCCAGTATGTTTTAACCAAGATGCTGGCTTCCCGATACCAAAACCTAACCGTTGTCGGTGACGCGTCCCAATCGATTTACGCATGGCGTGGCGCAAATTTGAGAAATCTAATCAATCTCAAAAATGACTTTCCGAAAATAATAACGATTAACCTGGAACAGAATTACCGCTCCACTCAAAATATCTTGGACGCCGCCAACAGTGTCATCCGGCAAAACACCTCTCATCCTATACTAAAGCTTTGGACGGAAAACAAAACCGGAGAAAAAATACATCTTTTCGAGGCCAAAAATGAAATCGAAGAGGCCGACTTTGTTGTCCGGCAAATCCAGCACTCCGGCCGGTCAGCATCCGATTTTACCGTGTTGTACCGGACAAACGCTCAATCAAGAACGATTGAAGAAGCCCTTCTTTACGCGGGGATTTCTTACAATTTAGTCGGCGGCACCAAATTCTACCAAAGACATGAAATCAGGGATCTCCTGGCCTACTTGCGTCTTGTTGCTAACTTAAAAGATTCTGTTTCCTCTCAACGGGCGGAAAAAATCGGCAAAACAAGACTAAAAGCACTTTTGGATTGGATCGAAAAAACAAGCGGTAAAAAAGAAACACTGACCACCCTTGATTTATTTGATGAGATTTTAAATGTTACCAAATATTTAGACCTTTACGATCCCTCCGATGAAGAGGATTTTAGCCGGCTGGAAAACATTTCTGAGCTTCGTTCCGTCGCCGCCGGTTTCCCCGATCTTAACGATTTTCTGGAAAATGTGGCGCTGGTCGAACAGGGAGAATACCTGCTGGGCAGAAGCAGCGACAGAAATACCAAAGCAGTCACCTTAATGACCATGCATAGCGCCAAGGGACTCGAATTCCCCATAGTTTTCATTATCGGGATGGAGGAAGGTCTGTTTCCCCACTCCCGCAGTCTAAACGACCAAGACCAACTGGAAGAAGAGAGGCGTCTTTGTTATGTCGGCATTACTCGGGCAAAGGAAAAAGTTTTTCTCACCTATACCTGCCGGAGGATGTTTTTCGGCCAGTTTTCTTCAAATGAAGTTTCAAGATTTGTTTTGGATATTCCGGAGGAACTGATCGAAAGATAAGCTTTCCTGGCCTTCCTTTATAATCTATAATAGCTTGGTAGGGAAAGAAAGTAAAGATACCAAATGAAAATAATTGATGCCGATAACCCGGCAACCCATCCTTTGCAGTCTTGGGAATGGGGCGAATTCAGAAAAACCCAAGGAGTCAAGGTCGTCCGTTTTTCAGTTTACCAGATAAGTTTTCACCGGTTGCCTTTTTTAAATTTTACTGTCGGCTATCTCCCCAAAAGCCCTTTTCCCGATAAAAAAGATTTTGAAAAACTAAAAGAAATCGGTAAAGAACAAAAAGCAATTTTTATTAAGCTCGAACCGAATGTAGAAAAAAAGTTATCACCCAACACCTATTACCTATCACCAGGATTGAAAATCGGCAAACCGCTTTTTACAAAATACACTTCCGTTATTGACTTAACTCCTTCAGAAGAGGAAATATTCAACAGTTTTAAATCCAAAACCCGCTATAACATCCGGTTGGCAGAAAAACACGGAGTAAAAGTTCAGGAGGACAATTCCGAAAAAGCCTTCGAAAAATACTTAGACCTACTTTTCGAAACTGCCGGCCGGCAGGGATTTTATGCTCACAACAAAAAATATCACCGCGACCAGTGGAAAATAATGCAACCGGCCGGAATTTCCCATCTATTTACCGCAACATATCGGGGAAAAATCCTGTCGGCATTTCTTTTGTTTACTTTCAACAGCGTTCTTTATTATCCTTACGGTGCTTCTACCCGTGAACACAAAGAACTGATGGCACCGACTTTACTAATGTGGGAAGCGGTTAAATTCGGCAAGAGCCGGAGCTGTACTAAATTTGATCTTTGGGGGGATACAGAGCCGAATCCCCCGCCAAACCACCCCTACTACGGCTTCCACCGGTTCAAAGAGGGTTTTTCTCCGAAACTGGTGGAATTTGTCGGCACATACGATTTGATCATCAATCCGACACTTTACAAAATCTACCAAATTGCCGATAAAATACGCTGGAAAATTCTCCGTTTAAAAACAAAATTGTAGCATGGATATTAGGCAGTCATCAGAGTATGGCCAATTCATGAAAGATATCGGTTGGCAGGTTGAAAAGATAGGTCGGTGGCAGGCTTTTATAAAAAAATTTCCCCTAATTAGTTCTCTGATAAAAATCCAAAGAATCTCCGCTCCCGTTCCTTTTAAAGAAATCGAAAACTTAGCTAAAAAGCATCGTTCTTTCAAAACAATCGTCGAATTTAACCAGTTTAACCCTAATTACAAATTACTAATTACTAATTACTCCCCATGTTCCTCTCCCTTTCTCCCAACCAAAACTATTCAAATAGATCTAATTCGCTCCGAAAAAGATATTTTTAATTCTTTTTCTCCGGAAAAAAGACGCGCCATCCGCAAGGCCCAAAAAAACGGAGTTTTTGTCAAAGAGGGAAATGCCGAAGAATTCATTTTCTTAAAAAGAAAATCGCTCTTAGAAAAATTTATTTTGCCCATCGGTGACAAAAAAGACATTCTTGCTTTAGATAAATCCTTTTCCCCAGACCAAATTGTGTTTTTTGTCGCCCATCATGTCACTACGAGGGGCTTCGCCCCGAAGCAATCCCGTCCTTTAGCAGGAATTCTCCTTCTTTTTTATCAAAAAACCGCTTACTACTGGCAGGCCGCCTCTCTAAACAAGGGGAAAAAACTTGCTTGCCCCTCGCTTTTAGTCTGGGAAGCACTTAAACTCTCTAAACAAAAAGGTTGTGGTATTTTTGACTTCGAAGGCATTTATGACGAAAGATTTCCCAATAAATCCTGGCTCGGCTTTTCCCGCTTCAAAAGCGGTTTCGGCGGAAAAGAAATCGAATTTCCCCCTCCCCTATCTTTAAAAAGGTGACTCCTCGCAGTACTGCGAGGAGTCACCTTAAAAAATTCCCATTTTGCAATGTTTTTATCATATGTTTATGCCACTTCCAGCCGATTTTGGGCGGAGTATTAATATCAAACCAGCCAATATCCTGGTTTTCGTTTTTGTCAGTTTTAATCTTATTTCCCGACGCGCAAACCTTGTAAAAAAAGACAAAATGACCTGGATTACGGAAGTCATCATTAGCCTGATAAATTGCCATAAATTTAGCCTTGGTAACATTAAGTCCTGTCTCCTCTTTAAATTCTCTTTTGACGGCTTCCTCGGGACGTTCTCCAAGCTCAACAAATCCCGCCGGAAACATCCAAGTGTTTTTGTAAGGT
>PEVD01000026.1 GCA_002780305.1 Candidatus Shapirobacteria bacterium CG03_land_8_20_14_0_80_40_19
ACCTGGGCGGTACTGGCCAGAGGGGTTGTCGGGCTGGTGGCTATGTATGCGGTTAGTCCTTGGAAAATCGGTTTTTCTTATTCTTCAGCGGTTTTAAAAAAATTGCTGCGGTTCGGGCTTCCGTACCAAATAAATACTGTCATCGCGGTTCTTAAAGATGATTTAATGACAATTGTGTTGGGGAAAATTATCGGTACTACCGGGCTTGGTTATTTAGGATGGGCTAAAAAATGGGCCGAACAGCCTTTGCGTTTTTTTATGGACAATGTCTCAAAAGTAGCCTTCCCTGCTTTTTCCCGGTTGCAGGATGACAAAGAGAAATTGAAAAAATCAGTCGAAAAAACTCTTTTCTTCTTATGCTTTTTAACCTTTCCGGTTTTGGTTGGATTTTCCACACTGGCTCCCCAGATGGTAAAAATTATTCCCCGTTATCTTAAGTGGCAGCCGGCTGTTCTAGCGCTGTATTTTTACTGTTTCAACAGTGCTTGGGCGACCGTTTCGACCTCAATGACCAACCTGCTAAACGCGATAGGACATGTTAAAAAAACTTTTAAGTTGATGATTATGTGGTTGGGTCTGACTTGGTTGATTATTCCGATTTTGGCGGTAAAATTTGGTTACAATGGAGTGGCGTTTGGGGTAGGAATAATTTCACTTTCCTCGGTTGTGGCGGTAATTATGGCCAAAAAACTGGTTAATTTTGCCCTACTTGACTCGGTCGGTAAGCCTTTGTTTGCTTCTTTTGCCCTGGCTCTCTTTTTATATTTTCTGCGATTTTGGGAAGGCGGTTATTTAATTATTTCCTTCAAGGTTTTATCAGGGGCAATAATTTATTTATTTTTTTCTTATCTTCTTAAAGGCAGAATTCTCTTAAAAGATATCAGTCTTATTTGGCATGAAATTAAACAAAAAAATTAGTTTTTTACTCTTTTTTCTTTTCTTTTTTTTGCTTTCGGCAAAAAATGTTTCCGGAAGAGATTCTTTTGTAACGGTAGTCAATCCGGTCAGAGGAAACGAGTTTTCGGACCCCGGTAACCCATTTTTCCTGGAAAGTGTTAATAACCTGCTTGCTCCTTTAAATCAAAAAAAGATTCCCGCTACTTGGCTTTTGCGGTATGACGCTTTTTCAAACAATGAGGGAATAGTTTTTTTTAAAAAGTTAGCCGTTGAAAGACCGGATGATGAATTGGGGATTTTTTTGGAAATTACCCCGAGACTGGCGGAACTGGCTGAAGTCGGTTATCCCGGTGGAGGGCTTTTTTGGCATGATGCCAATAAAATTTTTCTCTCCGGATATAAGCCGGAGGAAAGAATTAAGCTCATAGACGCTTCTTTTGAAAAGTTTAAAGAGTTTTTTGGTTTTTATCCAAAATCAGTTGGGGTGTGGCATATTGACGCTTACTCAGTCCGGTATATGAGTGAGAAATATGGAGTAACCGGAATTCTTATTTGTGCCGATCAATTTGGGACAGACGGTTATCAGATTTGGGGCGGCTGGTGGGGGATTCCTTATTATCCTTCAAGGTACAATATCTTGCTTCCCGCCCAAACCCATAAGAACAAAATTGACGCGGTGGTTTTTTGGTGGGCGGCCAGAGATCCAATTCTTGGTTATGGCGGGTCGGTAAGAGAGAGCACTTATAGCGTTCAGGCCAACGATTATTTAAGCCACGGTCTTGACGCTGTTTATTTTAAAAAATTAATGAATGACTATCTTTTTGATAACCGTAATCAATTTGGCCAGTTAACCATCGGGTTGGAGAACGATAATAATTGGGAAAAATTGGGTGATAAATTTGACCGGCAGATTGAGGCGGTTAAGAAAGAGATTGAGGTTGGTGATTTGAAAGCGGTAACAATGGGTAATTTTTCGGATTGGTACCAAAAGAAATTCGATATTTCTCCTGATCATTGGGTGGGTGAATGGAAAATGTCAACCGGTTATCGGATAGGACTTAACCAAGGAATGATTGTTGATTTGCGAATTTATAACGAGCAGTGGCCGGAGGCAAATTTATTAACCGCCAACCCGTGGGGGACACTTTCTTTGAATAATCCCTATAAAATCGATACGGTTAGGTTTAGCGGCTCTGAAAAATTATTAGATTTCGAAGTTAATCAAAATGAATTGGTTAAAAAATTCGGTGAACAAAAAATTCCTTTTGGGATAGAAAAAGTTTTTTTATTACTTTATTACTTAATTACTTTATTGCTGGTAATTTTCTTTTTAAGGAAAAATTTGAGTTTATTGATATTGGTAATTTTAGGATCTTGGTGTTTGTCTCTGCCGATGGCCAAATCCGGCCTTGTCTACCCTTTTGGGATGGGTTTTTGGGGGCCGAATGGGCATGATGGAATTTGGCATTTGGCTTTAATAAACCAATTAAAGAATTTTTCGCTGAATAATCCGGTTTTTTCGGGAACAAGATTAACCAATTATCATTTTGGGTTTGATCTAATTATTGCGCTTTTATCACGGTTGACAACAATCAGCCCTCTTGTTCTTTACTTTCAAGCGGTGCCTTTGATAATGGCAGTATTGATAGGGGTTTTAACTTATAAGTTCGTTTACAATTGGCTAAGTTCTAAATGTTCAGCCTGGTGGGCCGTGTTTTTTGTTTATTTCGGCGGGAGTTGGGGCTGGATTTTGGGCAGGGGCGAGTCAACTTTTTGGGCCAATCAATCAATTTCCGGTTTGATTAATCCTCCTTACGGCTTGTCTTTGATTGTTTTGCTGGTTGGTTTAATCAAACTGGTGGACTATCTCAAAAATCCCGATAAAAAGAATTTAATAATAAGCTGCGTTTTATTTGGTTTATTAATTCAAATAAAAGTTTATGCGGGGATTGTGGCAATTGGTTCTCTCGGTTGTCTGTCTCTCCTTTCCTTGAAATTTTACCGGGCTAAATTTAAAGGGATTTTTCATCTTTTTTTCGGAAGTTTTTTAGTTGCATTGATTGTATTTTTGCCTTTTAATTTAAAGGCATCTTCTCTTCTGGTTTTTTCGCCTCTTTGGTTTTCCCGGTCAATGATTGCCTTTTCGGACAGATTGGGATGGTTCAAGCTGGAGAATGCCAGAATTGCTTATTTTCACTCCGGGAAATGGTTTAAATGGCTATTGGCCGAAGGCCTGGCTTTAGCAATTTTTATTTTCGGCAATCTGGGAACCAGAGCCGTCGGGTTTTTTTACGGCGGGTTTGTTTGGAAAAAGAGAAAAATCAACCCGATTGAACTGGTTTTATTTTCTGCTTTAACGATTTCTTTGGTTTTGCCCTTGCTTTTTATCCAAAAGGGTAATCCCTGGAACACCATTCAATTTTTTTATTATTTTCAGTTTTTAATGGCTGTTTTTACGGGTGTGACAATCGGTAATATTTTTGGAAAAACAGGAAAACTTAAAAAAGTGGCGGTGGGTATTATTTTGATAATTTTGACACTTCCGACAACAATTATTACCTTAAAAAATGATTATCTGCCGTCGCGTCCGCCCTCAAGAATCAGTATTGAAGAACTGGAAGGCTTAAATTTCCTAAAAAATCAACCTGCAGGTAGCGTTTTATCTTATCCTTTTAATTCTGACTGGCGATACAAGTTTTCCGAGCCGAAACCGCTTTATGCCTATGAAACCACTGCCTACATAAGCGCCTTGTCAGCGCACCAAACATTTTTGGAAGACGAAATGAACCTGGAGATTACCGGCTTTGATTGGCAGGCAAGAAGAAAAGATTCTCAATTATTTTTTTTGACTGCCGATCAGTTGTGGGGAAGGACGTTTTTGCAGGAAAATGAAATAAGGTATATTTATTTGGTTAAGGGTCAAAAAATGAACTTAGGCCTAAATGATATTGAAGCGGAGAAGATTTTTGAAAATGGCGAGGTTGTCATCTTTAGAGTAAAATAAACTAAATGAAAGTCTCGGTCGTCGTTAACACTTACAACGAAGAAAAGAATCTGGCGCGGTGTTTGGAATCAGTCCACCAGCTGGCGGATGAAATTGTAGTTGTTGATATGCACTCAGACGACAAGACGGTTGATATTGCCAAGAAATACGGGGCTAAAGTTTTTTATTATGACTATACCCGCTTTGTCGAACCGGCCAGAAACTTTGCTCTTTCGAAAGCTTCCGGTGATTGGACTTTTTTAATTGATGCAGATGAGGAACTGCCGGAAACTTTGGTGAAAAAATTAAAAGAGATTGCCAAAGAAAATACAGCGGATTTTGTTGAAATTCCCCGCCAAAATATTATTTTTGGAAAATGGATTCAGCATTCCCGTTGGTGGCCGGACTTTTTGGTTAGATTTTTCCGAAAGGGCAGGGTTAAATTTTCCGACAAAATTCATGTTCCACCGACGACCGAAGGGAACAGATTAACGCTCGAAGCCAAGCAGGAGTATGCCATAATTCATCATAATTTTCAAACGATTTCCCAATTTATTGAAAGATTAAACCGCTATTCCGATATCCAGGCAGATGAAATTATTAAGAAAGGGGAAAAATTCAGAGGAATGGATTTAATTACTGAACCAAGCAGTGAATTTTTTTCCCGGTTTTTTGCCGGCAGCGGATATAAAGATGGGGTTCACGGTTTAGTCTTAGCTTTTTTACAAGCTTTTTCTGAATTGGCGGTAGTTCTAAAAGTCTGGGAAAAACTTGGCTTTGAGCAAATACCGATCAAGAATTTGGGCAAATCGGCCCAAAGGGCGGTTTCCGACTTTTATTATTGGCAATCTAAAACTTCTTCCGGCATTCTGGAAAAAATTTACTTCAGGATAAAAAGAAAAATTTGAATGATTGTTCTTATCGTTTTAATAGGCGCTTTTTTCCGGCTCTTTAAAATAAGCGCTTTTACCACTTTTTTAGGTGAACAAGGAAGAGATATGCTGATTGCCAAAGACATTTTAGCGGGGAAATTGACTTTACTCGGTCCTCCCACCAGTATTTCCGATGTTCACTTTGGACCTTTTTATCATTACTTTAATGCCTTATTTCTCTGTATTTTTAAATTAAATCCTATCGGACCGGCGATTGGCTTTTCTTTAATTTCCATAATTTCAATTTTTCTGCTTTTTCAAACAGGAAAAAATTTCAAAAATCAAACAGCGGGGCAACTTTCGGCTTTGCTCTTTGCGTTTTCACCTTTAATGGTTGAGTACGGCCGGACGATGTTTAATTCTTATTTTATAACCGGCTTTACCATTTTTTCTCTTTGGGCGATTTCCGGTTATTTTAGAAGTCAAAAAGTTTTTTGGTTACTGCTTTCCGGTCTTTTTGCCGGAATTTCAGTTCAGGCAAACTTTCTTTCGGTTGGGATATTTTTTGGGCTTTTGGTTTTCTTGTTTCTTGAAAAAGCTCGTTTTAAAAAAATTGTTTTTTTGATTTCGGGATTTATTTTAGGAATTCTGCCTTATTTGATTTTTGAGTTAAGACACAAATTTTTTAATACGAACGCTTTTTTTTCTCTTTTAGGGGAAGGAAAGGCCGTCGGCGGTTCACTTTTTAACTATCCGGCAAAGTTTGTTTCTTATTATTTTAAAAGTATTTATTTTTTAATTGGCGGTGGTTCTTTTTATCTTTCTTTTTTTATTTTTATTTTAGGAACAATTTTTTATCTTATTCGGACACAAAGAAAAAATATTTTATTCAAAACAGTCTTGCTTTTTACTTTTCTGGAATTAGGAGTCGTGAGTTTATATCCGGGCAAAATGCTTGAACATTACTTGGGGGCGATTTACCCATTTATTTTTTTACTCTTGGGGTTATTCTTTCAGGAAGTTTTTAAGACTAAGTTTAATTATTTATTTAAACTTTTGTTTTTTCTTCTTGTTGTTTCTAGTTTTACTAAGATTGATTTCCAAAGAAATCATGGTTACGGAATGCCTGAAAACTGGAAGATGGACGATGTTAAAAAAGCAGGTGAAATTATTGCTAATGACGCCAGTGGAAATTTTAATGTTGCCGCCATTTTGGATGGTGACACCCGCGCTTACCCCTATCGTTATATAATTGAAACTAAAGGAAAAAAGCCGATGGCAGTTGAAAATTACCCCCAATCAGATATTCTTTACGTTGTAGCCGGGGGCGATGGTGATTTTGTCTTGACTTATCCGGTTTGGGAGATATCTTCATTTTTACCGGCAAATATTGACAACCAGTGGTTAATTACTAAAGAAGTTAGTGTTTTTAAACTGAAAAAAATATGATTTCCGTAATTATTCCTTTTTTAAACGAAGAACAAAGCTTGACAGAGCTTTACCAAAGGCTGACTGCCGTTTTAAAGAAAGAGTTTGAAATAATTTTTGTTAACGATGGTTCTACCGATAACTCTCTTAAGGTTGTCCAAGAATTAGCCGAAAAGGACGGCCGGATAAGATTAATCAACTTTATTCGAAACAAAGGAAAATCGGCTGCCCTTACGGCTGGTTTTAAAAAAGCTCGGGGAGAAATAATTATAACCATGGATGCGGATTTACAAGATCAGCCGGAGGAAATAAATAAGCTTTTAGAAAAATTAAAAGATGGGTATGACCTGGTGTCGGGTTGGAAGAAAAAAAGATATGATAAAAAAATCATTGTTTATTTTTCGAGGTTGTTTAATTGGATTATCCGAAAAACAACCAAGCTGCAAATTCATGATATAAATTGCGGTTTTAAAGCCTACAGGCGGGAAGTGGCGGAAAATTTAAGTCTTTATGGCGATCTCTATCGTTTTATTCCGATTTTGGCCGCCAAAGAAGGATTTAAAATTGGCGAGACGGAAATTAGTCATGCATTGAGAAGATACGGCCGGTCAAAATACGGATTTTCTAAATTTTTTAAAGGCTTTTTTGACTTAACCACGGTTCTTTTTTTGATTAATTTTAAAACCAAGCCTTTCCGGTTATTCGGAACGGCCGGAATTTCCCTGTTCGGTTTGGGTTCCGCCATTTTGGTATATTTAACCGCTGTTTGGTTTTCCGGAGAGTCAATCGGCCGGCGGCCCCTTTTAATTTTTGGTATGCTTCTGGTAATTGTCGGTATCCAGCTTTTCAGTTTGGGTTTAATGGCGGAGTTGCTGGTAAGTGTTAAAGAAGGTAAAAAAAAGGATGACTAGATCTCAAGATGAAAAAAAATATGGGCACAAAATCAGGAAAATTTTTATTAACTGTTTCTTAAAAAAGGTATTATCTGAAATAGAGCTTGGCGGTGCGGTTGATATTTTAGATCTTGGTTGCGGAGAAGGATTTCCTCATCACTATTTTTTAGAAAGAAAAAGGGAGTTACGGATTACCGGGATAGATTTAAACAGTGACCTACTGGAAAAAGCAAAAAATAGGAATCCTTTGGTGAATTATTTTCTAGGGGACATTTATTCTTTAAAAAACAATAAATGTTATGATTTACTATTAATGATGGAAGTTTTAGAACATTTAATAAATCCAAAAGAAGTTTTACTGAAGGCAAGAGAAATTGCTCCTTTAGCGATTTTTTCTGTCCCTTATGAACCCTGGTTTTCTATTTTTTCTTTTTTCTCTGGTAAATATTTAAAAACATTAGGCAAGCATCCTGAGCATGTTAATTTTTGGAATGAAAAAACATTCAAAAAATTGCTGGAAGAATATTATCCGCAGGTGAAAATATCAATTTCTTTTCCCTGGTTGATTGCCGTTTGTAGAAGATGAAAAAGATTTCCTTGATTATTCTTAATTGGAACGGGTGGAAAATGACACTGGATTGCCTTGCCTCGCTAATGAAAATCAAAATTGACAATTTTATTCTTGAAATAGTAATTGTGGATAATGGCTCTTCTGATGAAAGTGTAGAGACGATAAAAAGATACAAAATACAAAATACTAAATACGATATACACTTGATTGAAAACCGGCAGAATTTGGGTTTTGCGGAGGGAAACAATGTCGCAATAAGATATGCGCTTGAAAATGGAGCCGATTACGTCTGCTTATTAAATAACGATACCAGGGTCGATCCAAGATTTTTGACGGAACTGGTTAAAACGGCGCAATCGGACGAAAAAATAGGCCTGGTCGGGGGAAAAATCTATTTTGAAAAAGGATATGAATTTCATAAAGAAAGGTATAAAGACGAGGAGAAAGGGAAGGTCATTTGGTATGCCGGAGGATTAATAGACTGGAATAATGTTTATACTACCCACCGCGGAGTTGATGAAGTTGACGGTGGGCAATATGATAGCCTTGGGGAAACGGACTATATTAACGGTTGTTTAGTTTTAGCTAAAAAGGAAGTTTTCGGAAAGATTGGCTTTTTTGATAAGAAATATTATTTATATTTTGAAGATGCCGACTTGTCGGTTAGAGCGAAAAAAGCCGGATTTAAATTGTTTTATTGTCCGGCATCGAAGATTTGGCATTTGAATTCCGGCTCGTCGGCCAGCGGTTCAGGGTTGCATGATTATTTTACGACCCGCAACCGGATGCTTTTCGGCATGAAATATGCGCCGTTTCGATCAAAACTTGCTTTAGTAAAAGAAAGTTTAAGACTGATAAAAACCGGCCGCCAATGGCAAAAGGCGGGAGTCAAAGATTTTTATTTGGCTAGATTTGGAAAAGGGTCTTGGAATGCATAATACAAATTTGACAGCCATTGTTTTAACCAGAAATGAGGAGCCTGTTGTTAAAGACTGTCTGGAGTCGGTTAAATGGGCGGATGAGATTGTAGTGGTTGACCATGGTTCAACCGACAAAACCCTTGAGGTTGTAAAGAAGTTTGGGGTTAAGATAATAGTTGAAGCTCCGGTTTATTCAAATTTTTCCGACCGCCGGAATTTAGGCGCCAAAGAAGCTTTGGGTGAATGGCTGCTTTATGTTGATGCCGACGAACGCGTCACTCCCGAGCTTAAAGAGGAAATTCTCCATACAATTTCAAATTTCAAATTTCAAATTTCAAATTTTGTAGGTTATGCCATCCCCCGTAAAAATATCCGTTTGACTAAAGTTTTATATCACGGCGGTTGGTGGCCCGATTATGTCCTTCGGCTGATGAGAAAAGATAAGCTTATAAAGTGGGAAGGGGAATTGCATGAACAGCCAAAGATTGACGGGGAAGTGGGGAAACTAAAAGAAGCATTTTTGCACTACAGTCATCGGGGCAGTTTAGAGCATAAACTGCAAAATACAATAAACTGGTCGGAAATTGAAGGCCGAAAAATGTTTAACGCCGGCCACCCGCCAATGAACATTATCAGGTTTTTATCGGCAATGTGGCGGGAGTTTTACTACCGAATGATAAAACAAAAGGCTTTTCTTGACGGAACAGAAGGAGTGATGGAAGCTTTTTATCAGGTTTTTTCGGTTTTCATCAGCTACGCCAGACTTTGGGAAATGCAGCAAAAATCGGAAAAGGAAAAGAAATGAGGCTTTCTTCTCTTTATCGGTTAAATCAGGAAGATCTTTTTTTTATCAACGAAACAAGGTCTTATTACCCCAGTCAGCTAATCGGCAGAATTTTTGAAAATAAGGTAACCAAAACTGTTTATAATTTTGAGAAATATCTTTTTAACCGTTTAAATCTTAATTTGCTTTGGCTTATGGTGTTAATTTTTATACTTAAGAGAATATTTTCTTTTTGGCAAAAGCGGCAAAATTGATATGTTTAAAAAAACCCATTTGTTTTTTTTGTTGATTGTCGGCTTGGCTTTTTTCTTAAGATTTATTTTTCTAACTAAAAGCCCGCCGGGTTTTTATGTGGATGAAGCGGCCGTCGGTTATAATGCTTACTCAATATTAAAAACAGGGGCGGACGAATACGGAAAAAAGTTTCCTTTATTTTTTAGATCCTTCGGAGATTATAAAATGCCTCTTAACATTTACCTTACGGT
>PEVD01000004.1:0-2111 GCA_002780305.1 Candidatus Shapirobacteria bacterium CG03_land_8_20_14_0_80_40_19
CCGGCAACAAAAGCCAGCCCCAAAAGCGATTGCCAAATTCTTTTCCAGGCGGCTTCGACTTTTTTGGCATCTCCGCCGGCGCCTAAAAATTCGTAACCGGCAACAATCAGGTTAATAAAAGCGTAAATTCCCGCGCCGACTATTAGTAATTTCAGAATATTGTTGGCAAAAAAAACAATTCCTTTTCCGGGAGTACTAAAATCGCCGTATTTATCGGATTTAAAAACATCGGGCGGAGTAATGTTGCCAAAAAAACCTATCATATTAAAAAATTATTCTAATTTCTAATTATTCTAATTGTTCTAAACAATCCCTAACTTCAAAATGTCCCAATTTTAATCATTTGGTAATTAGGATTTATTTAGGTTAACTAGGTCAATTAGAACAATTAGGTTAATTTAAAAGGTCGGATTTAAAATCTCCAACCCGGTGATGTACTGAATTATCTGTATTATCCAATAACTGGCGAAGATAATCAAGAAACCGATTAAAGCTGAAGTTATTGCTTTTTGTCCTTGGGCCGTTTTTTTGGCATCTCCGCCTCCGGCGGAAGAAATTATGGAGATACCCCCGACAATCAATAATACAAAAAGCATAATCCCGGCCAAAACATAAACATTTTTCAGAATAATTGAGATTAAAGCGCCGGGAGAAGCAAATTGGGGTGCGCCGGTGATCGCCAGGCTTGGTTCAAGCATCAACTGGTCCCCAATATTAACGGCCAATAGACTGAACATAATTGAATGTTAGAACAATTGCCGGTAAAACACAAACGCCTTATAATACAGGGGTGATCGTCCGCTCTCCCAATTCTTATAAAACCCTGAATCTTCTTGAAATAAAAAGACAATCCTTAATGGACAATTATTCATTTTTCCAAAAATTAAATCCCAAGGCAAAAATCTGTCCGGTTTTGAAAGGGAATGCTTATGGTCACGGATTGAAATTGACAGGGAAATTTGTTGACCAAGAAATTAAACCTGAATTTATTTGTGTGGATAGTTTATATGAAGCATATGAACTGGAAAAAATCGGAGTTGAGACCAAAATTTTAATTATGGGCTATACTTTTCCCGAAAATTTTCGTTTCAGAAAGATTAACTTCCATCTTCCTCTTTTTGATCTGAAGACTTTAAGAATTCTTAATAAAACCCAGCCTGGGATTAACGTGCATCTTAAAATTGACACCGGTATGAATAGGTTGGGGATTAAGGAAAAAGAAGTTGAAAAATTTATACGGTCGCTTAAAAAATTTAATAAAGTGAAAGTGGCGGGCATTTACTCACATTTAGCCGATGCCGACAATGAAGACGAATCTTTCACCAAAACCCAAGCAGTAAAATTCAAGGAGACAATAAAGTTTTTTGAAAATTCAGGCTTTGTCTTTAAATGGAAACATCTTAATGCCACCGCCGGTGCTTTCGGGTTTCACGATGAAGAGTTTAACTTAATTAGGTTGGGCTTGGGATTTTATGGAATTTCTCCTTTTTCTAAAGGTACAAGACAAAACCAATTACTTCAGAAAAATCTCAAGCCGGTACTTAAGCTTGTCACTCATATTTGCCAGATAAAACAAATTGAAAAAGGGGATACCGTGAGCTACGGCCGGACTTTTAAAGCAAAAGAAAAAATGAAAATTGCCGTTCTGCCCTTAGGTTACTATGACGGATTGGACAGAAGACTTTCCAATATCGGAAAAGTAAAAATCGGCAGTGTTTACTGCCCGATTTTGGGCCGGGTATGCATGAATGCGGCCGTAATCGATGTCTCTGCCGTTAAACGGCCTTACGTAGGACAAGAAGTGGTTGTTTATGATTCAGTAAAGGAAACCTCAGATTTAATTAAAACAATACCTTACGAAGTTTTAGCGAATTTGTCAGAGACGACCAGAAGAGTCTTGGTCTGATCGGTGGACCCAGCCAGAATCGGACTGGCGATTGGTCGTTGCGAACGACCCGGTATACCACTTACCTATAGGCCCGATGATTGATTATACCTCTGCCGAAGAAATTTGTTGCCGGTTTAAGGTGCAACTTCCCTGAAAAAAGTAGTTGTTATTTGAAATTCCGAAGGAGCGTTGATATAAAAATCAGGTCTTTCGATAAAAATTT
>PEVD01000004.1:2172-2476 GCA_002780305.1 Candidatus Shapirobacteria bacterium CG03_land_8_20_14_0_80_40_19
TCCTATTATTACCGGTAGTAGGCAAAATTTTAATTGTTCCATCAGCCAGAAAAAATCCTTGAGCGTTTCTAACCACATTAGGGTTGGATCCGGAAAAAGAAATATTTCCTTTAGCAATTAAAGCAAAAAAACCGTCTGAATCAACTACAATGTTGTCCTTCACCGTTACATTCCCGTTAACAAAAATGATAATTTTTTTGCCGGCCGGGGTCGGGAAAGAACCGGTTAAGTCTTTAGCCGTTGAAGAATAATAAGTTCCGGAGTCCGACGGCATTTCTCCGTTGAAAGTATCCGCCGAAGTATC
>PEVD01000013.1 GCA_002780305.1 Candidatus Shapirobacteria bacterium CG03_land_8_20_14_0_80_40_19
ATTGATAACAATTTACCACATTTGCGGAAAAAATTATTTCTTGCGGAAGTTGTAAGGAATTTGCATTATTGCGGAATATGTTTTTTTAAAAAATTATTGCTGGTGATTATTTGTAAAAAATTTTAGCTAAATTGTCTTTTTTTATTAAGAGTTTATTTTTTTATGCATAAATTTAATATTATTTCTAATTTTTTATTTTTCTATTTTTTAATTTGTTAATTTTTTAATTCGTTAATCTTTTAATTTGTTAATTTTTTAATTCGCTAATCTTTAAATTCGTTGATCTTTTAATTAGGGTGGCAATTATTTATTTTGACTGCTAACACTTTTTTTGTTAAATAATAATTCGATAGTTGGGCATTTATTAATTATACTTGACTTTTTGTTTTGTTTAAAATAAACTTATGTTGTTATGAAGAAAGAAGTAGTTGTTTATGCTTCTTTAGGTTTTTTTTTGGTGGCGGTGGTGTTTGTTTTGTTTAATCTTTCCATGGGCAGAACAAATTTTTTTGGCCGTGCCAGCACTCCGGGAACAATTTCGTTGCCGGCCTGCCGGGTTTTTGCGTCTCCGGTGATTTCTAAATCAGGAGGGAACGATAAAATTAGAGTTACTGCCTTTATTTTGGATGATACAGGGAGGGGTGTTACCAACAAAACAGTTGATTTTTCCTGCAGAGACGTTAGTCTTTGTCAAACCAGTCAGGTAGTTTTTTCCCCGGTTCAGCCCAATACCGATAATACCGGTCAGGCATTTTATGATGTTTCTTCGATGTCGGAGGGCAGTTTCGAGGTAGAAGCCAGAGTCGGCGGTCTTTCTGTTCCCCAGACGGTGACAGTGGTGTTTCGGTAAATTTAATAATCTTGCTTTTGGCGAAAATTAAGCCGTTTTTTAAAAAGATTTTCCGTGTAACCGCCTTCAGATAAAAATTTATTCTCTGCCGATTTCACCTGTTTAAAAAGGAGAAAGGTTTCGATGTGCAAAAGTGTCAGGAGGAAATTAGTTGCTTCTTCTAAGTTATCTAAGTCACTTAAGTTATTTAAATTGGAGAAACGATAGCCGATTCCGCGAAAATCGGCTACTTGGGGATCAGTTTTGGGCCAAATTTTTAAACTTCTTTGCCTTAAAAAATCCTCTAAATCAGCAATTGCTTCTTCAAACGAAGCCATTGCAACCCCTAAAAGCTTTATTTGACTTTTTAAAGAGACAATTTCGGAAACACCTTCGATAATGTTTTGTTTACCGGATCGGAGTGCTTGGGTAAACTGCTCGACTGTCCGCCGGACAGGAAGGTCGCTTAAGTAGAACTTGCGGGAGAAAATTATTCCCAGATCGCAGATCATTTCCGCATATCGGAAAGTCAGTAGATATTTATATTTTGGGAAAGTCATAGGTCACCTAAGCTAGTATCGTAGAAAGCAGGGGATTTAACCAAATCGTTTTGGGGAATAAGCAAGGCATGGGGTTTTCTTTTTCTTAAGAGGCTTAAGACACTTAAGATACTTAAGACGAGGAGGATTAACCAAAGCCAGTTTGGTTTGAATACCTGCAAAGAAAGAGTATTGCTTTTGGGAGAAGGGAAAACGCCTAAGTAACTTGGGAAACTTAGGTTACTTAAGTAGGAAACCGCAAAAAGACGGTTTTCCGAAGGATCGGAGGTTGGCAGGGAGAACTCAAAGTAGCCGTTTGTGTTGCTGCGGATGGAATACTTCGGTAAACCGGCGGCGAAAACAGAAAATAGTTTGTTATGTATGTTATGAAAATTATAATTATTATAGTTTTCAAACAGGTAAACATCTACTTCCGAGTCGGGAAAGGTCATCCCGGAGGCTTTTGTTGACTCACCAAGGTGTATTTTTGTTCTTTCCAAAGAAATTGTCGGCGGTAGTAAAACGCCAATTATTTCAGCATTGTCCGTCGGCGGTATTGCCGGTAAGCAAACTGGCAGTGTAGGGACTAGGTTGATATCTTGGGAAGTCAGACAAAGCTCTCCGTATGATTTTTTGACAGGGACCATAAAAAATTCAAAGTAGCCGTTTTCATCTGCTGCTGTTTTGCGGGCGGTTCCTTGGCCGTTAAGATAGACTTCAGCGTAAGGCGAAGTCCATCCGGAAAGTATCCCGATTTGGTATTCGCCGACGCGGGCGACGACATTGGGAACAGTTTTAGATTGTCTTTCAAGAGGCAGGACTTTAGCGTGTTTACTTATAAAATATTTTTTTCCCAAAGCAAAAGGAAAACAAAAAAGAAAGGTAATTATAAAAGAAAGACAAACTTTTCTGCCGGTGGGCATAAAATAATTCTACCGCAAATGGAAGTTATTTTTCCTCTTCGATTTCTTTAGACGGTTTGTTTTTGATCCGACCGGCTAAAATAATGGCTAAGAAAACGGCGGCAGCGGCGGCAAGAATAATTTTGTAAGGAATGACCCAAAAGGTAACCATCGCCGAAAGCGGCAGATTACTTTCCTGACCAAAAAAACCAACAAGATCAGCGCGATATCGGCCCAAAAGCCATTTCTTCGGCCAAGTTGTCTCATATGCCCTGAAAGTCCCGGGAAAGACATTGGTATGGCTGGGCAGAGCGGTAGAGTACACTTCTCTGCCAAATATGTTTTTAATTTTAATGCTTATTTTTGGATTAATGTGTATATCGCCGGTATTTTTTACTTCCGCTTTAAAATTAATCGGCCCGTACTGCGAAAAACCGGGGGCGGTGAAAGATGTTATCCGGCCGGATTCTTCGGTCGGACCGTTAACGGTTAAATAAACCAAAACTGCGGCCACCGCATTAACTGAAGCGCCGGTGCCTTCGGTTAAACCGGTTGATTTGGGCATAAAAGCGACCGAAATGTATCTTCCTCCCGGTCTGGCATCACCCGGGATCTGTAAATAAAGAGTGGTAACCATTGTTGCCCGGGCAGGGATAGAAATTGCGTCCGGCAGAATGGCCGCCCAAGAAGATGCGGCATATTTATTGTCAACTTTTGCATCGTAAGGAAGAAGTTCCGGAGTGCCGTTTTTATCGGTAACCACAAAGTTTTGGATATTGGCGTAAAAAACAGCCGCGGAGTCGGTATTGTTGGTGATTTTAATTGACTTTTCCGCTTTTTCGCCCGGATCAAGGGAAAATTTAAGAGTGGGGGGGGAGATGGTAAAACTTTGGGTAGTCTGCCCAAACACTTGTTTATTATTTGCAAAAAAGGCCAATCCTGCCAATACAGTTAAAACGCAAATTTGAAATTTGAAATTTGAAATTCGAAATGAATGATTCAATTTTAAATTATTTAATGTTTTAAATATTTCAAATTTTTTCATTTTAAATTGATTTCAAATTGTAAATTGTAAATTTCAAATTAAAAGGACGGTGTTGCCACGTAAGTCATCGCCGTATGAAAATTTCCGGCCGGAACGGCAGTACTAACGGTGGCAGCGTATTTTACGGTTGTAATTCCGTTTCCCAAAGGTCCCGTTATCGGACCGTTGGTATCACTCGCCAGAGTGTAGTAATAAATCGAAGAGGGATTGGCATATTTGGCGTCTGCCCCTCCGCCGGTGGGGCCGGTTCCCCAAAGTCCGACAGAGGTAATATCAAGTCCGCACGGGTGAATGCCAAAGGCGGGAGTACCGGCGGTCAGAAAGTCAGGGTCAGGAGTGTCATTATTAGTGGGTGTTCCCTGGGCATCGGCGATCCAATATCCGATAGCGTTATCAACCAGATGACCGCTGGAAGTGGCGGTTAAACTGTACCCACTGGTAGCGTTGGTGGTAACGGTTAAAAGTTGGCCGCTGCGGTTAATCGTGCTTGAATTCAGCACGCCTAAATTTACCTCTGTCGCCGTAGAATTAAAACCGGTGTTAACTGTTTCGGTGTTGGAACAGCCGGAGTTGCCGACATTCATGGCGGCCCCGTTGGTCATACCGGCGATGGTAAAGGACAAAGTTGGATCAACGGTGGCGTAAACTTCAACTGAATCAACCGTACCGACTCTAACTTTGGTTTCTTCAATCGTTGCACTGGTGGCATCAAGAGTTTTAATTTTAATTGTCCAGAGGTCAGCCGTACCGGCGGCGGCGGATTTAGATGGGTTAATTAAAGTCGGATTAGCACTGCCGATATTAATGATAATAGTGGCCGGGCCGGTGAGTCCGGTGCTTAAATTGCACTGGATTGTCTTGGTGCTTTCGGTGACGGCCCAACTGCCGCAGACTGCTCCGCCCCCGCTGAGGCTGATATTGTTTTGCGCCAGTCCGTTAAAAGAAAAGCTGTCGTCGGCCGGCAGAGCGCCGGTATTGCCAACGCCAACAGGAAAAATTATCTGGATTTTTCCGGTGTCCGGGATAGAAACGGAATTTCTAAAAGAAACAGTGTGTTTGGCGGTAATCGGAGTGTAAATGACCGATCCGCTGTGGCCGATACCGGTAGCCGCGGTGGCAAAATACACCGTTCTTTCACTAGTGGTTGGTGTGTTGGCGGCCGACATGGAGGCAACTGTTGTGCTAAAGGTAGCGGCGCCGATTATGGTGGCGGAATCGGACGCGATCCAGCGGGAGCCGTTGTCAACCACAATGGCTTGAGTATCACTAAGGCTGACTCCGACTCCAAGGGTGGTGTAAGACGAAGGCCGGGAAGTAGAAATAGTATCCTTAGCTTCAGAAATTGCAAGAACAGGACTCGACAAATTCTTTAGAAAGAACAAAAAAAAAGCAACAACCACTCCCAAGGTTATTTTTTCCTTCATATCCGTTTAATTTAACAATAAACTTTTACCTGTTGTCAAGGGTGTTTGGGTTTATTTTCGCCTTTTATTAAGTTTTTACGCACCGTCAATAGTAAAAATATACCGGCCGATAAAGCAATTAACCTATATGGCAGATACCAAAAGACAATTTGGCTTGAAAGCACCGGCAAGGCCCCTTCTTCGTTTAAAGAAAATTCAAGTTTGGCTTTAAAGGGTCCCAGGGGAAGATGCGGTTTGTAAGAAGACAGGGTTAATTTTCTTTTTGATCCGGACAGAATATTCTGCTCCAGCAGTTTAATTTCCCCCTTTTGCTTAAGCAAACCGGCAACGGTAATTTGGCCGAAAGGTTTAAAAAAGGTCCGGCCGAAATTTTCCAAAACGAGATCAAAATCAACCGGGGAAAATGAGTCGATAATCATGGGAGTGGAGAACCGGTAGATCCGCCCGAGCAGGGCCGGTTTTTCCACGCTTGAGCTGGTTAAAAGAATATTGGTGCCGATTTTGGTAACCGAGGCGGCTTGATTTTTTTGATCTTGCCGGTTGGCAGATGAAGAAAAAAGCAGGGTAAAATAGTAGTCTTTTTCCGCATTGTTTTTCGGGAGAGTGATTTTTAAAGAAAGCTGTCTGGTTTCTTTTGGATTAAGAGTAAAAGATTTGTTGAATTTTTCTTTGGTGGTAAAGGAAAAAAAATAAGGCGAGTTATCCGCCGGCAGAATTTTAATCTGGCCGTTTTCGCCGTCCGGTTCAAAAGGGGCGATTACCGGAGTTATCTCCAAAAATGAGTCGGTATTGTTTGCCAGCTGGTAATTTTGAATAACCGATTTTCCCGGCACCATCTGCACTTCGAGCAGGGGAGGCCAGATAGAGAGAGAGATTGTTTGGGCCTGTACGGCGGTGCTGCTGGCAAAAAGTAATGCGAAAGCAACGATCGTTGTCGCAATTCGAAATTTGAACTTTGAAATTTGAATTGAATGTTTCAATTTTAAATTATTTAATGTTTCAAACATTTCAAATTGATTTCAAATTGTAAATTTTAAATTTCAAATTAGTTAGTAGGTAGGCGTGGCGATGTAAGTAATAACATTTTGATAACGGCCGGCGGATTGGACAGCGGAAATATTAATTTTGTAGACGACCTCTGCCTCCCGGTTTTTCCCAACCTGATCCGAGGTCATGATTACTTTCGGTGTTTCGCTTTTTGATGTATTGGCAAATTGCTTAAAATCAGTATAGTTGGGTGGGGCGGCGGTGGGGAAAGGGGTGACAACATCATTCCCGTACAAGGAATAGCCAAAGCCATAAGTGGTGATTTCGGTCCATTTCCCGGCGGTGTCTTCGGTGATGTCACTGTTATCGCCGGTAATGTCAGGAATCAGCGCGCCGACGGAGTATACCATCATTTCGTGATTTTCTTCCGCGGTGACTTGATACCCTCCCGATCCGCCGGCAGAAACTGTCAGGGTGGTGGAGGCGGTTTTTGGTTGGTCGGTAGAAAGGACATCAAACTCTATAACACTATTACTTACCGTAAAGGAAAAAGGAGTAATCGTCTTTATATACCAGAAACCCGCTCCCAATTTGTACCCGGTTTTAGAGTAAGGTCCGACGGCCAATTCTCCGCCGGTAAAACCGAGTTTATAAGCGGAGGAACCGATATCGCCGGAGGCATAGTTTAAATTCGGCATCTGCAGGACATAATTGTCAGACTGCATATTGGCCAACACCTTTTTAGGCAATAGACAAATAAGCAAATAAGCAAATAAGCAGACCAGAATTACTCTAATTGATCTAATTGACCTAATTTCTAAACAATGACCAATGCCCAATGACCAAAAATTTTGGAAATTAGCCTGCCCGACATGCTTCGCCCGCCTGCAAACGACTTGCAATGTCGGGCAGGCAAGTCGAAGCGGGCGGGGATTTGGGACTTGATTAGAGTAATTAGACATTAGAAATTAGAAATTTATTACCCATCGGTCTCCCGATCTATCTTTTCCTGCAGTTTTTCACCCGATTTAAGTATAGTTTTGGCGGTTTCCCGGATGGAGGTCAGATGTTCTTTTTGAGAAAGGGTCAAATGGCCCAGGTCGGCCAAAAGCTCGGCACTGTGATGAATAATCCGCAGTAAACTGTCTTTAAATTCAAGCGAAAGCCAGAGGAGGGAGTTGGTTTCCTCGTTGGAGAGACTGGCAGATTGCTGATTGCTGATAGCTGATAGCTCTTTTTTTTCTTTATGTAAAACTTTAATTTTATCTTGTGATTCGAGTAATTTTAGATACTGCCGGCCGAAGAAAATTGCCAGGGGAGCAAAAAGAAAAACCGAAAGAAGCTGAAAAACCGTATTGACAGAGTTTAATTCTTTTAGAAAAAAAAGAGCCAGGGCCAGAGTCAGAACCAGCGTGGCTAACGGCTCAAAAAGCAAGGCAAAAGCGAACAAATAAAAGTAGAGGATAAAGAAAAGCGGACTGGAAAGTCCGCCGGTAACACTGATTATAAGCAGTAAAACGGCGCTTAAGGCAAGGGTGTTCAAAAAAAGGTTTTGGTAAACAAAGTCCGGTTTTCGGTTAAAAAATAGCCGTAAAATAAAGTAAGCTGTGATCAGCAGGGCGGTTAACTGCAGATTGTAAACGGACAAAACCGGATTATTTGTCCAAAAATAGACAAAAGCAAAGGTTAAAATCAAAAAAATCATTTCCCGCCAGCTGGCTTGATCTTTTTTCTGGGGCATTACCAACATTGTCAGCCAGAATAATCAAAAAGTCAATAATTGGCTCTTGACTAAATTACGCTACCGTAATAAAGTTTTTTATATGACAAAGCTTTCCCGTTGGCCGATAGAAAAAGAAAAAATGAGTTTGTTTTTAGATGATTTTTGGACAGCAGTCGCTTCCTTAAAAAGCAAGACAGAAGCAAGAATGTTTTTTAACCAATTTTTAACCCATACCGAACGCAAAATGTTTGCCAAGAGATTTCAAATTGCCATGATGCTGGTTTTGGGATACGACTATAAATCTATTAGAAATCGACTGGGTGTTTCCGGGGCGACAATTGCAAAGATTAATAACTGGCTGGAAGAAAATAGGGAAGTATTAGTAACTGTGGCCAAAAGAATAATTCGGCTTAAAGAAAGAAAAATTATTGAAATGGAATCTAAAAAGATTAGTGTCAAAGGGAGATCGGGAGGCGTTTCGGTGGTTGAAGAGATAGGTGGAGAGTTGGCAAAAAGTATTTTTGATAAGAAAAAACAAAACAGCCTCGTAAAGTAATTTCCTAGATATAAATTAGTTTAGCGTAATAAACAAAAATGGATAGAGAAATCATTGATGTCGGCCTTGGAGATAAAGAGGGAAAAGTTGAGCGAAAGTTTCTTTTGGAAGAATTTTTGGAAAATAACAAATTTACAATCGGAATTTTATTATTGGGGATCATTTTGGTCGGGGCGGGGGTTTTGGGATTTAAGGTAATTAATTTTAGCGGTAATCAGCCTGAAGTCCAAATTCTCGGAGAGGAAAATACCGATAATTCGGGTAAAGAAGAATTGGTAGTGGAAATTTCCGGGGAAATCCAAAAGCCGGGAGTTTATAATTTGACCTCCGGCAGTCGGATAAATGACCTGCTTATTGCGGCCGGGGGATTATCGGTCAATGCAGACCGGGACTGGGTGGTGAAAAATGTTAATTTGGCGCAGAAATTAACTGATGGTGCCAAAATCTTTATTCCGGCAGTTGGCGAAAACAGTCAAACCGACAACCAGGCGGTTGAGGGAAAGATTAATATAAATACCGCTTCGGAGGCGGAGTTGGATATGCTTTGGGGAATTGGACCGGCAACGGCGCAAAAAGTTATTTCCGGCCGGCCTTACCAAAAGACGGAAGACCTTTTGAATAAAAAAATCGTCAAGACCAATGTTTGGGAAGAAATTAAAGATAAAATCTCGGTTTATTAAATGGCGAAATATGCCCTGATCGCTTTTTTGTTCTTACCCTTTTTTTATTTGCGGATGCAACTTCTTCCCAAACTTAATATAAAAGACGGGCAATTGGTAAAAATTACGGGATATTTATCTGACGAGCCCCAAGTTTCAGGCAACCGGCAAAGCTTCAAAATTGGGCAGTTTGAGATTGCCACAGAGAGATATCCGGAGTTTCATTACGGAGAAAAAATTCAAGCAACAGGAAAAATCAGAGAAAAATATTTTTTGAGTTATCCGGAAATTGAAGTTGTAGGGGCGCAATTTATTGCCCCCGCCGGTATTAAAGGGGCAGCGGTTTTTCTGAGATTAAAAATAAGAGAAATATTTAACCGGAGTTTTAGCAAACCTTATGATGGGATTGTCAGCGGAGTGGTTTTAGGCGACAAAAGTTTGATCAGCAAAGACTTTTGGGATAGGTTAAAGATAACCGGAACCCTGCACATCATGGTCGCCTCGGGTTCTAACATCGCCATGTTCTCCGAAGGGTTACTGACCGGTCTTTGTATACTTTTTGTACGCAGAATCTCACTTCTTCTTTTGATATCTTTGATCTGGTTTTATACTCTTATGGCCGGTTTCCAGCCGCCGATTGTCCGGGCGGCGATTATGGCGAGTTTGCTTTATACGGGACAATTTTTCGGCCGGGAGTCGGAGATAAAAAGAATTTTATGGTTGACCGGGATAATCATGGTTATAATAAATCCTTTTTTAATATCGGATATCGGTTTTCAGTTATCTTTCCTGGCGACCGCCGGCTTGGTTTATATTCAACCCGCGCTCAAAAATATGTTTAGCAAGGAGACTCCTCGCAGTACTGCGAG
>PEVD01000006.1:0-7825 GCA_002780305.1 Candidatus Shapirobacteria bacterium CG03_land_8_20_14_0_80_40_19
ACACCACTGGTTATTAATGCCGCTGTAACCGCCAAAGCGTTAGCCGTCAAAGCGGGCTATGACAACAGCGCTATCGGCTCTGCCGCCTACACCCAAGCGGCCACCGCCAACCTAACCGGCCTTGCCCTTAGCGGTTCACCCTCCGGCTATACCTTTGCCGGTGGAACTTACGACTATACCGGAGTCACTGTTCTTAACGCGGTCTCCAGTATTACCGTCACTCCAACAGGAAGTGGAACCATCACCGTTGAAGGGGTAACCGTAGTTTCCGGTCAAGCGTCAGGAGGGATTGCTCTAACCGCCGGAACGGAGAAAACCATTACAATAATCGCTACAGAAACAGGGAAAACAGCCAAAACGTATACTATCAAAGTAACCAGATTTGTGGCCATCGGTGATAGCTATCAAGGCGGTAAAGTCGCCTACATTGACGGTACGGGTATTCATGGTCTAATCGCCGCGACAGCCGACCAAGTCACCACATCAAAATGGGGTTGTTATGGAACAGCAATATCCGGGGCTGACGGAACCGCCATAGGGACAGGAAACCAAAATACCATTGATATTATGGCGGGCTGTGCAACTGCCGGTATAGCTGCTAGAGTTTGTGGCGACCTGGTGGAAGGGGGCTACAGTGATTGGTATCTGCCATCAAAAGATGAATTAAATCAGTTATATATAAATAAAACGGCAATTGGCGGTTTCACCACTGACTACTATTGGAGTTCATCCGAGAACAATGCTAACTACGCCTGGCTACAGCGCTTCTACAATGGCTACCAGGGCTACAGCTATAAGAACTACACAGGCGACGTGCGCGCTGTTCGGGCTTTTTAACAATTTAACTATTTAACAATTTAATTTTTACCGCGGAGCGGTATAAAAATTTCAAAAAATGGCACTATATTACAGCTTAAAGGTTTTTAAAGACGTATATGATCTAATCATCAAAGTGTTTGAATATACACAGGATTTTCCGAGAGAATATAAATATACTTTGGGACAGGATATGAAGCGCGATGCTATAGTTTTGGTCCGAAGTATCTACCGGGCAAATAAAGCTAAAAGTAAAACAGAGTATCTTGAAGCTTTCTTGGATGATTTTGAGATACTTAAATTAGAGATACGCTTGTGCGTTGATATGAAAATACTATCCATTAAAAAGCAGGCAGAGATTGCCGGATTAATGGATGGTATTGGTAAACAAATTACCGGCTGGCGTAATGCCGGCTTGTAATGATTGATAGCCGGAATTTCAACAGCCACGGTTGTTGGAAGCGAGCTTGGTCTTTGTTTAAAAGCGATAAAGGGACTGTGTAAAAACAGTAAAACAAAATGAGTAGAAAATGCTTTTTACTCATAAAAACGCCTTTATGAAACAGTGTTGGCGGTTTCACCACTAACAACTATTGGAGTTCATCCGAGAACAATGCTAACAACGCCTGGAAACAGAACTTCAACAATGGCAACCAGAACAACAACAATAAGAACAACACAAACTACGTGCGCGCTGTTCGGGATTTTAAACAAGACCTTATTAAGCCCGGGTAAATTCTTATCCGGGCTTTTTGGTATCTAATTATTATGCAATTGAGTTTATTTTCCGAAGAAAAAAACATAGCATCCATTGCTATGGAAGAGTTGTTTCAAGCATATATTAAGTGCCGGCGATACAAACGCAATACCACTAACGCCCTTAATTTTGAAATTGATTATGAAAGCAATCTGGTGACACTTTGCGAAGAAATAAACAACGGCACATACAACCCCGGTAAATCAATCGCGTTTATTGTCAATAAGCCGGTAAAGAGGGAAATCTTTGCTGCTGATTTTAAAGACAGAGTAGTTCATCATCTTATCATCAACAAACTGAATCCTCTTTTTGAAAAGGAATTCATCCACGATAGCTACGCCTGCCGGATTGGCAAAGGAACACATTTTGGGATACAGCGTATAGACCGTTTTATCCGCCAATGTTCGCAAAATTATACGAAAGACTGTTACGTCCTAAAATTGGACATAAAAGGTTTTTTTATGCACATCAATAAAAACATTCTTTTTGAAAAGCTGAAGGTATTTGTTTATGAAAAATATAAAGAGCAGGATAAAGCGCTTGTTATCGATCTTTGCCGGAAAGTAATTTTTTACGATCCGACAAATGGGTGCATTATCAAAGGAAAGCAAAAAAATTGGCAGGGATTACCGCCGGATAAAAGTCTTTTTCACTCGCCTCTAAATTGCGGTCTTCCTATAGGGAACCTTACCAGCCAAGTGTTGGCCAACTTTTACATGAATGGCTTTGATCATTTTATAAAACATGATCTGGGAATCCGTTTCTATGGCCGTTATGTGGATGATTTTGTGCTGGTGCATTCTGATAAAGAATATTTAAAATCGCTTATACCTATACTTTCAAACTTTTTACTTTTCACTTTAAAACTTACCTTACACCCCAAGAAAATATATCTTCAACTTTACACAAAAGGGATTAAATATCTGGGTGGAGTAATAAAACCATATCGGATATACATAGCAAACCGTACTAAAGGCAATTTTTATCGGGTGATAATTAAAATTAATGATGTTTTTAAAAACGAAGATATTGATAAACAAAAACTATCAAAATTTTTGGCCAGTACTAATTCTTACTTGGGAATAATGAGTCAGTATAAAACCTATAATTTACGGCAGAAAATATTGACAAATCAATTAGTTCCCATTTTCTGGAATTTTTTTAAATTGGTACAGAATGAAGACAAATATTTGAAAGTGATCATGCGAACAGATAGGAGGCAAATTTAGGGCAAAAACAATTTTGCCAAAGGTGGGAAAAAAGCTCCCGAAAAATCGCGTGCAAAAATGAGCGGAGGCGCGGCGGGTTCTTCGACAAGCTCAGGATAAATGGGCACATTCGGCAAGCTCAGTGTAAAGGCGCCGCGCAGAACGCGCCTGTCCGCCTCTGGCGGAAATAGCGACGAAGCGAAGCCGCGAAGCCGGACGAGCGAGGAGCTGACGCAATGCGTTAACAATTTTTAAAAAAGGTTCGAATTTTTTCGTAAACGTTCACCAGAATAGGTGGGTATAAAAAAGGTATGTTTACTTTTACAAAAAAATAGTTTTTAATGTATTCATATGTCTGATAAAGAAGAAGTTTGCCCTAAATGCGGGAAACCGCTTGGAGAAATCACTACCACCAAATCGGGCCGGCAACTGCAAAGATGCACCGGCGGAAGCTGGAATCCGGAAACACACCAAACCGAGGGGTGTGTTTTTGTAAAATGGATTCAGGCCGAACCGAAAGTTTTGGACGAGAAATGCCCAAAGTGCGGGGCGCCTTTGGTTTTGGCTTTTACCCGCTTCGGCAAAAAAATGAAAAAATGCAGTACTTCCGGCTGGGACAAAGAAAAAAAACAGGCCATAGGCTGCGATTATATAGAGTGGATTAACGGCACGACAGAACCCCTGGATGAGGCATGCCCGACCTGCGGAAAACCACTGGTTTTATACACCACCGTAGGCGGCAAGCGGATGAAAAAATGCAGTACCTCAGGTTGGGATAAAGACCAAAGGGTAGCGACGGGGTGCCCATATATCGAATGGCTTAAACCGGGTGAAGGCGTAGGCAATGGAGAAGAATTTTTACCGCCCGAAGAAACGGAATCTTCTTCAAACCAATAAAAATGACCGAAATAAGTAACGATCAGTCTCCAAAAAGTGAAACCGACAACTCCAAAAAGACGGTTTTGGTTGTTGACGATGAAGCTTCAATTTTAAAACTCACAGAAATATTTTTAAACAGGAACGGATTTAATGTTATAACCGCCAGAGACGGAGAAGAAGCCTTGGCAACATTTCTTAATCCGGAAAATTCAACGATAGATTTAATTATTACCGACAATAACATGCCTCGTATGTCGGGGGTTGAATTAATTCAAAGGGTGAGAGAAACCAATTCCCGGATTCCAATTTTTTTGGCGAGCGGTGATTTTTTCGGCGGTTTAAGCGAGAAAGAAACCCAATCAAAGGCCGAAGAAGTCGGGGCAACCGTTGGAATAGCAAAACCTTTTGATATTAAAGAAGTTGTCAATTTATCAAAACAATTGCTCGAAAAAGCAGAAAATAGGACTTCTTAAGTATGCTATACTCTAGTAACCATTGAAGGGAGGTGAGAGAATGGCAGATGCGAAAGTAGGCACAATAACTCATTATTTCGACAAAATTGGGGTGGCGGTTGTTGATTTGACGGCCGGCCTGAGAGTTGGCGACGCCATCAAGATTTCCGGAAGGGGTCAAGAGTTCGCCATGACGGTTGATTCAATGCAGGAAGAACACCAACAAATTCAGGAAGCGAAAAAAGGACAGGCCGTCGGCATGAAAGTGACCCAACCGGTCAAGGAAGGCGACGAAGTTTATAAAGTTTCTTAAGACTTTTTGATGAAATTTTTGCTGGCTCCGGAAATTAACGCGGAACTGAACCGGATAGTGGTTTCTTTGGGGTTGTCTTTTATAAAGGCCGATAATATTGTTGCCTTCCGCAGTTACGGTTCAAAATCAAGAGCAGTTGCGAGAATTTGGTCTTTACCCCGTATTTGGCAGATTGCCCTGAAAGTCGAAGCACATTATTGCATTGAGGTGGTTTCCGAAAGGTTTGACGGGCTGTCCAAAACCGAAAAGGAAAAAGTTTTAATCCATGAACTCCTTCATGTTCCCAAAAACTTTTCCGGCGCTCTTTTACCCCATAAACAAAGGGGTAGAAGAATTGACAGAAAAACGGTGGACCGTTGGCACAAATTACTTAAAAGTTAAAATTATTATGGCAAAAATATATATTTTTTCCGGTGAAGACATCGTTTCTTCCAGAAATGCATACATTGATCAAATTGAATTTTTAAAAAAACAAAAACAGGAAATAGGCCATATTCCGGCAAAAGAAATAAATGATGAATTGGTAGAAAGTGTTTTCGGCGGAAGTAGCCTTTTTGGCCTGTCTCGGGCAATCGCAACCGAAAAATTTTTCTCTGGTCAAAAATCAAAAACCAAAGACCAGACTTTAGAAAAAATTTTATCTTTTCCGCAGGCGGTTTTAATTGATTGGGAAGAAAAAGAATTTACCAAAGCCGCAATAAACAAACCGAGGGGCGTTTTTATCGTAAAAAATTTTGCCCTTCCCAAGATTTTGTGGAAATTTTTAGATGAACTTTCTCCTGAAAATAAAACTCAAAACCTGCAAGCTCTCCATAAAATCATTTTGTCCTTGGAACCGCATTTTATTTTCTCGATGATTATCCGTCAATTCCGGCTTTTGATTTTAACCATTGACGGAGAAGCGGACAATCTGGCTTCCTGGCAAAAAAATAAATTGGCCGGTCAAGCAACAAAATTCGGCCGGGAAAAACTGATCCGGGTTTATAGGACGCTTTTAGAAATTGATATTAAACAAAAAACCTCTTCCTCTCCTTTTGACCTAAACTCCGAGCTTGACCTTTTAATACTTGGTCTGTAGAATTTAATTATGGTGAGTGTTCCCCCCGGTATTTTCAGGCAATATGACATCAGAGGCGTTTACGGGCAGGACTTGACTGATGAGATGGCCAAACTAATCGGAAAAGCAATCGGCACCTTTTTCCAAAGAAACGGCCAAAAAACCATCACGGTCGGAAGAGATAATCGAATAAGCGGTGAAAATATTTTTAAAAATCTAACCAAAGGTTTGCTTGAAACCGGCGGTGATGTTGTCGATCTCGGAATTGCCCTTTCTCCTTTCATCTATTTTGCCTGGTACGAACATGATGCCAACGCCACAATCATGATAACCGCTTCACACAATCCGGCGCAATACAACGGTTTCAAATGCTCGTTAAATAAAAAACCGCTTGTCGGCGCAGATTACCAAAAAATAAAAGAGATATGTTCTTCCGGAGATTTTTTGAAAGGCCCGGGCAGTGAATCAAAAAAAACAATTTGGCCGGATTATCAGGAAAAAATCAAATCTTCAATTAAATTGAGCCGAAAATTAAAAGTGGGAGTTGATTGCGGGAACGGAACTGCCAGTCTTTTTGCCCCTATATTATTACAAAACCTGGGTTGTGAAGTTTTTCCCCTCTTTTGCGATTCTGACGGAAGTTTTCCCAATCATCAGCCCTATCCCCAAAAAACAGAATATTACCAAGAATTAATTGAAAAAATTAAAAAGGAAAAACTCGATATTGGCCTTGCTTTCGATGGTGACGGGGACAGATTGGGTGTTTTTGACAATCTGGGCAATTCAGTGGAGGGTGATCGTCTGGCAATGATTTTTGCCGAAAGTATCTGCCGCCAACACCCGGGATCTAAAATCGTGATGAATAACTCCACCTCTATTTCGGTTATTGATTTTATTAATGCGTGCGGAGGAAAATTTTTCTTTTCCAAAACCGGTTACCCATATGTGACCGCCAAAATGAATGAAATTGGTGCCATCTTTGGCGGAGAAATCAGCGGACATTTCTTTTTTAAAGATGTTTATTTCGGCTTTGACGATGCCTTATACGCCGGTTGCAGAATTTTGAAAATTTTGTCCGAGTCTCCCAAATCATTTTCTGAAATTATTAATCAATTGCCAAGATATTTTGAGACCAGGGAATTTAGAGTCGAAGTTCCGCCGCATAAAAATAGGGCCGAGATAGTTAAAAATATCAAAGAAGAAATTAAAACAGAGTTTCCCGAAGCCGGTATTTTAGATATTGACGGTGTTCGTTTTTCTTTTGAAGACGGCTGGGGTTTAATCCGCGCTTCAAATACCGAGCCTCTTTTAACCGGGAGGGCAGAAGCAAGAAACGCCCCAAAGCTGGAAAAAATAAAAGAAATAATTAAAGAAAAGTTAAACAAGAACGAAGTTAGTTTAGATTGGGAAAAATTTAAATGAAATCATATCAATTAAAAGTGAAAAAGCCCTGGGGATACGAGATTATTTTTACTCCGCCAGACGCATCAACAGTGGGTAAACTGCTTCATCTTAAGGCCGGCTGCCGCTTTTCGCTGCAGTATCACGAAATTAAAGAGGAGACATTGGTTTTAATAAATGGTCGGGCCAACATTTTTGTGGGGGGAGTAAAAGAAGAAATGCGACCAAATCACGGCTATTTAATCACTCCCCGACTGATTCATCGTTGTGAGGCGTTGTCAGATTGCGATATATTTGAATCATCAACTAAAGAAGAGGGGACAACGGTGAGAATTGAAGATGATTATCATAGAAAAGACGAAACGGAAGAGGAAAGAAAATCGTTTAGAAATTAAAAATAAAAAATTCGTTTATGACTGCCCAAAAAAAATTTGTTTATTGGTTTTCCGAAATAGATAAAGACGATGGAGCATTGGTCGGCGGTAAAGGCGCTAATTTAGGAGAAATGTACAACCTTGGCGTTCCCGTCCCTCCCGGATTTATTATTTCCGCCGGAGCTTACTTTCACTTTATCGAAGAAAATAAATTAAAAGACAGGATTACCGAGTATTTAAAGATAACCGACAAAAACCGGCCCGAATCGTATATTGAATCATCCGAAAAAATAAAAAAACTTATTACCAGTTCTCCCATTCCTCCTGAAATTTCAAGAGAAGTTTTAAAGGCTTACGCCAGACTCGGCGGTTTAAAAGATGTTTATGTGGCGGTACGCTCATCGGCAACGGCGGAGGACTTGCCGGATGCCTCTTTTGCCGGCCAGCAGCGGACTTTTTTAAACGTTAAGGGTGATGCCCGGTTAATGATCGCCGTTAGGGAATGCTGGGCTTCACTTTTTGAGCCAAGAGCCATTTTCTACCGGGAAGAAAAAGGATTTGACCATTT
>PEVD01000006.1:7843-9435 GCA_002780305.1 Candidatus Shapirobacteria bacterium CG03_land_8_20_14_0_80_40_19
TCCCGTCCAAAAAATGATTCAGTCCCTGCTTTCGGGAATTATTTTTACTTGCGACCCGGTTACCGGTGAAAAGAACAAGATTGTGGTGGACGTGATTTACGGATTGGGAGACTTAATTGTCCAGGGAGAAGTTACCCCGGACCATTATTTAATTGACAAGTCCGATTTTGCCATTATCCGTAAAATCCCTTCCGTCCAAAAAGTGCAGTTGGCCAAAGTAAACGACCGGACGATTAAGACCGAAGTTCCCCGCTCCAAACAAAACAAACCGAAAATAACCGATAAAGAAGCCGTCAAACTGGCCAAAATGGCCCAAAAACTTCACCAGCACTATTTTTTTCCTCAGGATATAGAATTCTGCCTGGATAAGAAAAGAAAAATTTTTATTGTGCAAACCAGGCCGGTGACCACCCTTAAAGAGTCTAAAGAAAACAGCTGGGAAATCAAACAAATGGAAAAAGTTGAAAACGAAATTGAGGAAAAAAAAGAAATTCTTTCCGGTCAGCCAGCCAGTCCGGGAATAGGTTGGGGGCCGGTTGTCCTGATTAATTCGAAAAAAGAAATAAGAAAAGTTAAAACCGGCGATATCTTAGTCACCTCAATGACCACGCCTGATTTTGTTCCCGCGATGAAAAAAGTCTCCGCCATTGTTACCGATAAAGGCGGCCTAACATCACACGCCGCCATAGTTTCCCGGGAGTTGGGGGTTCCATGTATTGTTGGAACAATTAACGCGACTAAAATTTTAAAAAATGATTTTGTGATTACGGTTGACGGTACTCACGGCAAAATATATAAAGGCGGATTAAAAACAAAAACAAAAATTATTGACCCTATTTTTTCATCCGAAACCGAAAAAGTTTCCGGTAACATAAAAATCGCGACTAAACTATATGTAAATTTGGCGGATCATTCATTGGCAGATTCAACGGCAGGTAAAAATGTAGACGGCGTCGGGCTTCTTCGGGCCGAATTTATGATGGCGGAAATCGGCGAACATCCCAAGAAAGTTATTAAAGAAAAAAGACAAAAAGAATACATTGATAAATTGGCGGAAAGAATGGGGATTTTTTGCCGGGCATTCGGCAACCGGCCGGTAGTTTATCGGGCATCTGATTTTAAAACCAACGAATACCAAAGTTTAAAAGACGGAGATTTGTATGAACCCCAAGAATCAAATCCAATGCTGGGATTTAGGGGCGCCTACCGATATATTGTTGATGAAAAAGTTTTCTCACTTGAACTTGAGGCAATTAAGAAAGTCAGGAATAAAATGGGCCTTAAAAACCTTTGGCTGATGATTCCATTTGTCAGAACACCCGGAGAGTTATTACAGGTTAAAAAAATTGTCACTTCTGAAGGGTTAATCCGCTCCAACTCTTTTAAACTCTGGATGATGGTTGAAATTCCCTCAAATGTGATACTGTTGGAAGAATTTTTAAAGGTCGGCATCGACGGCGTTTCCATCGGCTCAAACGATTTGACCATGTTAATTATGGGAACCGACCGCGACAACAATGAGGTGGCTTCTGTTTTTGACGAAAGAAACCCGGCGGTTTTGTGGGCTTTGGAAAAAACCATTAAAATCTGTA
>PEVD01000005.1 GCA_002780305.1 Candidatus Shapirobacteria bacterium CG03_land_8_20_14_0_80_40_19
GACAGAATGTTGTCCCCCAAATTGTTGTTCAAAAAGAAGCGTGCTTAGGAAACATCTTTTGGTTTTGGGGGTTTTGGTTGTTTTGGCGGCTGTTTTGGGTTATTTTTTCCGTGACAGACTTTTGGTTGCCATTGTTAACGGTAAGCCGGTCTTCCGGTATAAATTAAATCAATTGTTGGTTAAAAGTTCCGGCAAAGAGGCCTTGGAAAATTTGATTGTTGAGGGGTTGATTAAAGAAGAAGTCAAAAAGAATCAGGTTGTAATAACCAAAGAAGATATTGACGGAGAGATTAAAAAGATAAGCGCCCAATTTGGAGATGTGACAAAATTTGAAGAGGTTTTGAAGGCGCAGGGGATGTCTAAGGAAGATTTTCAATCTCAAATTGAGACAAAGCTTCAAGTTTACGGTATTTTGGGAAAAGATATTACCGTTTCAGAAGATGAAATCAGCCAGTTTTTAAAAGAGAATGGAGAGACTATGACGGCAACTTCCGAGGCCGAAAAAAGAACTGAGGCAAATGGAGTTCTAAGAGAGCAAAAAATTAACGAGAAAGTCCAAACGTGGATTTCCGATCTTCTGGCCAAAGCCAAAATCACCCGATTCCTCAAATAAGGTCTTCGTGGTAAAATTTAAGCATGGATGTTTCGGTTGTGGTGACCTGTTGGAATGGCAGAAAACTTTTGGAAAAGAATCTGCCGAAGGTTTTGGAAGCCTTTAAGAACCCCAAAAACCATATTTCGGAAGTAATTGTGGTCGATGATTATTCTACGGATAATTCAGTTGAATTTTTAAAAAATAATTATCCTCAGATTAAGCTTATTAGACAAGAAAAAAATTACGGTTATTCGGTTACCTGCAATACCGGAGTGGAAAAAGCAAAAAGCGGGCTGGTCGTGATTCTTAATTTGGATGTTGTTCCGGCGATCAATTTTTTAGAAAATGTTTTGCCTCATTTTAAAGACGAAAAAGTTTTTAGTGTTTCTTTCAATGAAGGAAATTATGGTCCGGGTAAACTGGTTTGGAAAAAGGGCTTTCTTGAAATAGAAAGCAATGATAAAATTCCGCTCCAAGTCTGTTTGACAGATTGGCCAAATGGGGGCAGTTCAATCTTTCGGAAAGCTTATTGGGAAAAACTGGGAGGGATGGACCCCCTCTTTTTACCTTTTTATTTTGAAGACATTGATCTTGGTATAAGGGCAAGGAAGGCTGGATATAAATGTTTATGGGAACCCAAAGCCAAAGTTGAACATGAACACGAAGCAACCATAAATTCTGACAGTTTTAAACAAAAATATATAGATTCGATTAAGGAAAGAAATCATCTTTTGCTCACTTGGAAAAATGTTGACAATCCCTTGCGCTTTTTCTCACATCTTTTTAATTTGAAGTTGAGATGTTTATTACACCCAGGATATTTCAGAATATTGCTTCTTGCCCTCAGGAGAAGATTTTTTTAGATTTGAGAAAATGAACAAAGCCGAGCTTGAAAAAATTTGGAGCCAAGTCCCCGTTGATTATTATGAAAAAGGGATTGTTAGAAATTTGGGGCAGAGATATTGGCATAAGCAGAAATTCTTGGTAATAAAAAAGCTGCTGGCAGATTTTTTTCCCGGAAAGATTCTCGATATTGGGTCAAACGGAGGTGGATTAACGGCTAAAATTGCCAATCTTTTTCCAAAAGCAAAAACAGTTGGAATTGATGTTTACGAAAAGTCGGTTTTTCATGCTTCTTCTTTGCATCCTAATATTACTTTTTTAGTTGCCGACGGTCGAAACCTTCCTTTTAAAAATAACCATTTTGATTTGATTCTTTGTCTTGAGACATTAGAGCATGTCGTTGATCCAAACAAAACTTTATTGGAAATTAAAAGATGTTTGACAAAAAACGGAAGGGCGGTTATTTCCATGGACAGCGGAAATTTACTTTTCAGGATTATTTGGTTTTTTTGGATAAGATTTGGCAAGGGTAGGGTTTGGAGGGGCTCGCACCTGACGCACTTTAATAAAAAGATTTTAAAAGAAATAATTTTAAAAAACGGATTTTTGATTGAGCGGGAGATTGTTTCGCATTTTGGAATGGCGGTTACTCTGCAGTTGAAGAAAAAATGAAAAAAGTTTTTTTGTTTTTCTGTGCTCTTGCTTTGAGGTTGGCGGTTGCTCCTGTTTATCATCATTCAGATCCCGATAATTATTATTATTGGGGAAAGTATTTGTGGAAAACCAAAGATTTTTTGGGTTTCTTGGGAAAATCGATTCCAAACGCGATGCCGGCGACTTACCCGCCCGTTTTTTATTACTTACTGTTTGTATGGCGGGGACTTTATGAATTTTTGGAAAAAATTCTGTGGTGGTTAAACTTGAAAGTTGCTTTTTTTCCTTCAAATTTTATTTTTTGGTTTCAATCTTACGGGGCGGGGATTGCTTTTAATAAACTCATCGCTATTGTCGCCGATTTGTTTTGCGGCTATTTAATCTTAAAAATTGTTAAAGAAATTGGCGGGAGCAGAAAGTTTGGCTTGGTGGCCGCTATTGCCTTTCTTTTTTTGCCGGCCTCCTGGTATATCAGCGCTTATTGGGGCCAAATAGAAAGTCTTTACTCGCTTTTTGTGTTACTCTCCTTTTTTTTGGTTTTTAAAGACAGATTTTTATGGGGAACGATGACTTTGGGTCTTTCCGCCTTAATTAAGCCGACCGGTCTTTTTGTCCTGCCGGTTTTTTTGGTTTATGTCCTTAAAAAAAAGAAATTTATTGACCTTATCCTTGGGGGCGTTTTTTTGGTTTTAATTGCCTATCTTTTGTATTTTCCTTTCCAGCCTATTAATACTTTACCTTGGGCGGTTAGTTTTTATTTTGGAAGCTTTAAAGGTGAACTTAATTATTTAGTTTCCAATGCCTTTAATTTTTGGACACTTCTTTTTGGTTTTGACCAAAGGCCGGATAATTTCCTGTTTTTGGGCGTGCCCCTCTTTTCATATGGATTTCTGATCTTTCTTTCTATTGCCGGTGGTATTTGTTTCGGTTTATGGAAAAAGCAGAGTAAAGAAAAATTGTTTTTTGCCGCCTTTTTGTGCGCCTTTGCCGCCTTTTTATTTCTACCCAGAATGCATGAGCGGTACTTTTTTACCGCCTATATTTTTTTGGCCATCTTATCAGGAATAAATAAAAAATATTTTTATATTTTTATAATCATGTCAATTTTTCACTTTTTTAATTTATACCATTTTTGGTGGCACCCAAAAATTCCTTGGTTGATTGGACTGCTTTCAAACATGACGGTCATTAGAGGTATAATTGGAATTAGCTTAGGGATTTTTTTATATACACTAATAAATTTTTTAAAAAATGAGCCTTTCGATAATCATCGTTAATTGGAATACCGCTAAACTATTAAGAGACTGTCTTGATAGTTTGAAATTAGATCCGCCAATTCGGCGGATGAAATTAGAAATTGAGGTAATTGTTGTCGACAATGGATCAACTGATGGAAGCATCGACGAGATGCAAAGTTTCAAAGCTTCAGAGAAGCAAAATATAAATTTAAAAATTATCAAGAATAAAGGAAATTTAGGGTTTTCAAAAGCAGTGAATCAAGGGATAAAAGAATCTACTGGCGAGGTAGTTTTACTTTTGAATTCAGACACGATCGTCAAAAAGGGAGCCTTAAAAGAGCTTTTAGATTTTGAAGAAAAAGTTGGGTCGGTGGTGGTGGGGGCAAGGATGCTTAATCCGGACGGGACAGTTCAGGGGTCGTGTTTTTACTTTCCAACCGTAAAAAGAGCCATTTTGGAGTATTGGCTGAAAAAGAAAAATTACTTTTCAAAATATGCCCCGGCGGGATTAGACTCGGTTGAAGTGGAAGCGGTTTCCGGTGGGGCGATGCTGATTTCCAGAGTGCTGATAGATAAAATTGGAATGTTGGACGAGCGGTATTTTATGTATTTTGAAGACTTGGATTTTTGCCGGAGAGTCAGGAAAGCAGGATACAAAATTTATTATCTGCCGACGGCGGAGATTATTCATGAACACGGTGCCAGCGGTAAAACTCTCGTCGATCCGGCCGATCAATGGAAAAGACTCATCCCATCAAGTAAAATTTATCATGGTTGGTTAAAACATTACCTGATTTCTTTTATTCTTTGGAGCGGCCAAAAATGTTTAAAAAGAAAAAAACAATAGTTTTTTTACTGTCAATAATTCTCTTGGGTTCTTTTTTAAGACTTTATAAGTTAGACAAATTTCCTCCCTCCCTTTTTGGTGACGAAGTCGATGTCGGTTATCAGGCCTATTCAATTTTGAAAACCGGTAAAGATTATTTAGGCCAGAAATGGCCGATTTCTTTTCATTCTATTGCCGACTGGCGCACACCTCTTTTTTTGTATGCCGATGTCCCGTTTGTTGCTTTTTTTGGGTTGAACGAGTGGGGGGTTAGGCTGCCGGCCGCTCTTTTTGGAATTTTAACCATACCGGCAATCTATTTTCTGGCAAAATTTTTTTTTAAAGACGAAAAAATCGGTTTATTGTCCGCGTTGTGTTTGGTGCTTTCCATGTGGCATTTGCAATACAGCCGGGCGGCTTTTGAAGTGACGCAGATGCTTTTCTTTTTAATCGTCGGATTGTGTTTTTTCTTTCTGGGTCTGGAAAAAGAAAAATTTTTATCCCTTTCAGCGGTTTTTCTGGCTTTGGCCCCTTATTCGTACAGCACGGCCAAGTTTTTTTTACCGATTTTATTGGTTTTTTTGACGATAATATTTTTCAGAAAATTAAAAAAAATCTCCCGTAAAAGTATTAGTATTTCGATTTTTTTGCTTTTTATCCTGTTGCTGCCGATGGGTTATGATATCTTTTTTGGCAAAGCGGCCGACCGGTTTTCTATTTTGTCTGTTTTTTCTGATCCAACAGTAATTCCCCAGGTTGGTTTTGACAGACAAACTGATTTATTTGTTGAGACTAATGGACAGTTTGCAGTAGGAACAAGTCCCTCTTTTTTGTCCAGGGTTTTTCATAATAAATTTTTGAGTTGGTCTACCGCTTTAATTAGAAATTATTTCCGTGTTTTTTCGACAGAATTTCTTTTTACCAATGGCGATATTAATTACCGCCATTCGGTTCAAGGGGGCTTGGGTGAATTTTATTGGCTGGATGCGGTTTTTGTCATAATTGGCTTTTATTATTTATTTTTTAAGCATAAAAATGCTGAAACGAAGAAGTTTTTACTTTGTTGGTTGTTTTTTTCTCCCATTCCTTCGGTCTTAACCCGTGACGGTGGCAATCACGCCACCAGGTTAATTTTGATTTTGCCCCCGCTTTTGATACTGATTGCTTTGGGAATAAATTGTTTTTTACAGTTAATGACCAAAAAACATTTAGGGAAAATTATAATTGCGGTGGTTTTTTTAGGCTATCTTGGACAGTTTTTTATTTACCTGCACCGGTATTATATTCATTATCCCTTAGATTCAGAAGAATGGTGGCATTGCGGGTATAAAGAAATGGCCAGTTACATAAAGGAAAACGAAAATGAGTATGATTATATTGTTATCAGTGACCAGGATCAGCCACCGTTGATATTTTTACTGTTTTGGCTGAAAATCGATCCTAAAATTCCACAAAATAATAAGTTACAATGGACTGAAATTAGCGATGCTGTTTCGGCGGATAACATTCCCCAAACTAAATATTATATTGGTCATGTTTCGGAGGAGAGAATTAAGGCTAATGGTTTTATCGGCACCCTAAAGCCAAACATTCTTTATTTTTTGCCCGGATCGGAAATCGGCAAAGATTTTCGTTATGAGCCGGTTCCCAATTCAATTAAACTGCTAAAAACGATTTATTATCCAAGCGGAAGAGTGGCAAAATATATTATGAGCGGCACTTAAGGTATAATTTAATCAATGAAAAGAAGGGGAATTTGGATAATTTTTTTGATTGCACTCTTTCTTCGTTTTTTTAAATTGTCCGATTTTCCGGCCGGTTTCACTCCCGACGAAGCCGCCCAAGGCTATACTGCCTACAGTATTTTAAAAACAGGCAAAGACGAATGGGGGATAAAATTCCCGTTAAATCCGCGCTCATTTGGTGATTTTAAAGCCCCCCTTTATACTTATTTAACTGTTCCTTCAATCGCCATTTTTGGTTTAAACAAGTTTGCCGTCAGGTTGCCCAATGCCCTGTTGGGAAGCTTGGCGGTTTTGACGGTTTATTTTTTAGCAAAACAACTTTTTAAAAACAAACACGAGATTGGTTTGTTTTCGGCCTTACTGCTGGCTTTTTCCCCCTGGCATATAAGTTTGTCCCGGGGGGCCTTTGAGGCAAACTTATCTGCTTTTTTTCTTTCTTTGGCGGTTTGGCTGTTTTTGGCTGGTATTTACCATTCCCGGTTTTTATTTCTTAGTTCACTTATCTTTAGCCTTAATTTGTTTACTTACCACAGTGCCAAATTTGTTTCCCCGTTAATTTTATTAGCCTTAATTTTTTGGCAAAAAAAAGAATTATTAAAAAAATTTAAGAAAGAGAAAGTTGTTTTTTTCTTTTCCGGCGGGATAATTTTGTTCTTTATGTTTTTGATTTTTTTGGGTTTTATCAAAGGGGCGGGTACAAGGGCTTCAGATATTGGAATATTTTCCGGCGGTTGGCAGTCAGTGGCAGACCTGCGTTTTTGGGCAGTACGGTTTGGATTGCCGGACACTATCTCACGGATTTTTAACAATAAGCTGACTTTTGCTTGGGGTGAATTTATTAAAAGTTATTTTTCCTATTTATCGCCTCAATTTTTATTTACTCAAGGGGCCGGTGAGGCAGCTTACGGAATGTTTCCGGGGTTTGGTGTGCTTTATTTGTTTGAAGTTATTTTTGTTGTTACTGCTGTATATTTTTTACTGAAAGAGAAAGATGTTAATTTAAAATTTTTGTTTTTTTGGGTTTTCATTTCTCCGATTCCGGCGGCATTAACCAGGGGGGTTGGTTATCATGCTACCAGAGTAGCGGTAATGATGCCGGCATTGCAGATTATTTCTGCTTTTGGGGCAGTAAAGTTTGTTGAATGGTCTAAAAATTATTTTAAAAAATATTTTGTATTTGTTTCATTGTTGTCTTGTTTCCTTGTTGTCTTGTCGCTGACGTTTTTTCTTGAAAAATATTTTTTTTATGCTCCTTTGGTTAATGCACCAAAAATGAGTTATGGTTGGGATCAAGTAGCTGCTTTTTTAAAAGAGACCAAAGCAAGGCAAATTATTATCAGTCGAAACTTAAGTGAACCGCAGGCTTATGTCATGTTTTATTTAAAATTAGATCCGTCTTGGGTGCAAAAAGAGACCCCGAGATGGCTTGTCTACGAGAAGCAAGGTCAACGTTTTATTGATCAGTTGGGGACATATTCCTTAGGCAATATTCTTTTTAGAAACTTTTCTTTTCCCGAAGATTGGCAAAACAAGGAAACTGTTTTTGTGGGAACGGAAAAAGATTTTTACGGACAAGACGTCAGCATTTTTAAAGTTGAAAAAATTAATTATCCTGACGGGAAAACGGCCATGATAATAGTTGAAAAATGAAATTAAAAAAAACAATAAGCAATAATTGGGTTTTAATTCTGATTGTTTTACTGTCGGTGTTTTTTCGTTTTTACAAGCTGGCCGAAAACCCCCCTTCTTTGAATTGGGATGAAGTGTCGCATGGATACAATGCCTACAGTATTTTAAAAACGGGTAAAGATGAGTGGGGAAAAACTTTTCCTTTGATTTTTCATTTATCTTCCTTAGGGGAGATGAGATGTTAATACATTCAACCGGTCGCCATGGAATATTTTTACTTCCAACTTTTCCTCTTTTTTTCTTGGGTTTTTTGCAACTGTATAAAGAAAAGAAGCTTATGTATTATTTTATCTTTGCCAGTCTTATTTTTACGCCTCTTTTATTTACAATGGTTGGTTCTGTCTATCGTGCTAGCCGGTTATTAGCCTATATTCCAACTGCAAGTTTTATTTTTACTTTAGGGGTGAAATTTATCCTTAAGATCAAAAACAAAACGATTGAAAAAGTGCTATTGTTGTTCTTTTTTCTATTGCTTTCTCTAAGTTACTGCGACTTTGTTCGTTATTATTGGTACGATTATCCAAAACTCATTTCCGGAAATTTTTCTCCAAATCTTGATGGGGCAATGGCTGAATTGAAAAAGTTAACTTTGGGAACTGGCAAAAACCCGTATTTTGAAAAAAGCACTTATATTTCCCAAAAGGCGGATATGCAGTTTTTCAAAGAAGTCTATTTTCCTTATCAAGAGGTAAAAATTTGGACAAGAGAAAAAGAACCGTTTCCCGTTCAGTCTTTTGTTTTATCTAGTATTTCCGGGAGTGGAGAGATTATCAATTATCGAGCAATACCAAGTTTAGAATCAGGACAAAGAACAATGTATATACTTGGTAAATGAAGCTAATATTTTTTGACAAAGATGGAAATAATTACAAAGATTTTTAAGAATAATTTCTTATTATTTTTAATCTTAATCATGGCCGTAATACTGCGTTTTTACCGCTTATCCGAGATGGCCTCTTTAGATTTTGATCAAGAATATGCTTCCAATTTTGCCTATCGTGTCCTTCGGGAGTTTCCTATTCAAATGATAGGTCAAGGTCTTTCCGTTCAGGGTTTGTTTATGGGTCCCTGGTATTTTTATTTTTTAGTACCCTTTTATATGATATTTCACTTACACCCTCTAGGAGGGGCAATTGGTTCGGTTATTTTAGGATTAATAACAATACTTGCCTATTATTATTTTGGGAATAAAATTTTCGGGAAACCAGGGTTTAAAATTTATTATTTACCAACAGTGGAAATTATTCATGAACATGGCGCCAGCGGGAAAAATTTGGTCAAGTCAGAAGAGCAGTGGAAAAGACTTATTCCTTCTAGTAAAATTTATCACGGACAGATTAGATATTATTTGATTAATTTTATTCTTTGGAGCGGGCAAAAATGTTTAATAGGTTAAAAAACTTTTTTTCTTCCTCGGTAGGTCAGATTTTTTTAGCCGCGTTTTTTTTGAGAGTTTTTTTGGCACCCCTTTTTTTTCACCCGGACACAAAGACTAATTATTACAATTCGCACTTCTTGTCGTTAGGAGTGGTGAATATATATGAATTTTTGGCAAAAAATCCCGATAAAGCGTTTCTGGGGGAGTTTTCTTATCCCCCCCTTACTTATTTTTTTTACGGTCTTTTATATTATCCCTTGAAAGTAGTTTTAGGCCCAGATTTTTTAAATTGGTTGGCGATGGGTAATGACGCGGTGGCTGTCCCCAACATTTTCCGGTACTTGTTTTTTATGAAAGTTCCTCTTTTCTTTTTTGAATTTTTTGTCGGTTTTCTAATAACCAAGATTTTAAAAGACGAAAAGGAGATTAAAAGAGCTTTGCTTTTTTGGTTTTTTAACCCGGCGAATATTTATGCCATCACCTTTATGGGTCAATTTGATATTATTCCTACTTTTCTTTCGGTTTTGGCACTTTATCTGGTGGTAAATAAAAGAAAAGCGATTTTGGGGGCGATTGCTTTGGGTTTAGGAGGCGCTTTGAAAACCTATCCGCTTCTTTTATTACCCTTTTTATCTGTAATTTCTACTAAAGGTATTTGGAAACAATTTAAAGTATTTATTTTGGGACTGTTTCCATATCTGCTGTTTGTTTTACCCTTTTTGAAATCAGTTAGTTTCAGACAAAGCTCTTTTGTTTCCGGATTAAGTCAGAGATTGTTTATCTTAAATTTGAGTATCGGTTTTGAGGAACAAATTCTTCTGGTGATTTTTTCTTTGGTTCTTTTGTTTTTGATTGCGGATTGGAAGAAAGAAGTGGGCGAAAGTCTATCAGGATATTTTTTGGCCGTACCGCTGATTGTTTTGGCGGGGTCGCATTTTCACCCCCAATGGTTAATTTGGATCACTCCCTTTTTAGCGTTATCGGTCGGCAAATGTAAAAAACTTTTACTGCCGTCCGCAATTTTATTAACCGGGTGGTTGGGAACAGTAGTATTATTTAATGATAAATTTCTTACTTGGGGGTTATTTTCTCCTTTTGATCCGGGAATATTTTTTCTTCCGCCCCTAAGAGACTTGATTGCCGACTTTTTCTCTCCAGTCCTCTTACAAAGTTTATTTCACACTCTTTTTGCCGCCTGCGCGATCTGGATTTCGATTTTAGTAATTACCGGCAAACTAAATGAAAAATCATAAACTTTTGTGGGTTGTGACTATCGGCTTTTCTTTTTTAGGCATAGTTTTTCCGCTACTCTTTTCTCTTTTTGTGGTTAAAAACCGTCAAGATGCCAGTCAGCCGCTTCAAGACAGTTTCGTTGCTTTATCTGAAAAGGGGATTATTGAGCAAACTTTTATCGCCCAAAATGATTTTATTAATATAATCATGCTAAATTTTAAAAATCCCAACTTTGCCGATAAGGGTGATTTTCTCTTTTCCTTAAAATCTTCCGACGGTCAACTTCTGGTGGAAATGCCCTTTTCCGGTTACAATATTGGCGACCCCAGTACGGTCAGGTTCCAGTTTGAGCCGATTTCTTTATCAAAAAATAAGAAGTTTATTTTTTCTATCAAAAGCGTTTCTTCAGGTGGAGTAACAATCTCCATGGCCTCAAGTAAAAAAAAAGGTTTTAATTACGCGGTTTATTACAGGACCGTCAATAAAAAATCGGAGGCAATTGATCTTATCGGACGCCTTTTCAAAGGCTTGTTATCCGATCCTTTATTTTTGGTTTTTTGGTTATTGCTTCTATTTTTAACGGTTTGGACCAAGATAAAATTTTCTAAAAAAGAGTGATGAAAAGAGCATTTTTGATTTTAATAATCCTTCTTTCCCTTTTTTTAAGAATTTATTGCCTTCAGGAAGTGCCACCTTCTCTTAATTGGGACGAGATTTCCCATGGCTATAATGCCTATTCAATATTAAAAACGGGTAAAGACGAATGGGGGAAAACTTTTCCTTTGATTTTTCAAGCTTACGGCGATTTTAA
>PEVD01000018.1:0-442 GCA_002780305.1 Candidatus Shapirobacteria bacterium CG03_land_8_20_14_0_80_40_19
TTAGAAAACCTTTTCAATTCTTCAAGATTCAATTCTTCTGCAGTAAAGAAATCCAAGTCTTCAGAATACCGATGATGAAGATAAACTTCCGCCAAAGCCGTTCCGCCGCTTAAATAAAACTTTTTTGACAGGGAAGTTTTTTTAAAAAAATCCAGTGTTTTTTTTTGAAAGGGATTTAAGATAGTCTGTTCCATAACAAAAACTCCAAAAACCTTTTCCTTTGCGGATCAAGGCGATTTTTTAAAAAATCCCAACTTTCCAGCAGTTCTTTTCTTTTAATTTTTTGGCCGTCAAGCCCGTAAGAAAGCATCTGTTCAAGCCGCCAAAGACGATACTTTTTGGGAAATTTCTTTAGATAATTTTCGTCAACAGACCAGTTATACATATGCTTCTAAAATCTTCTATTATAATTATATCATGTCCCGTCTGCACCGCCGCAATT
>PEVD01000018.1:508-8992 GCA_002780305.1 Candidatus Shapirobacteria bacterium CG03_land_8_20_14_0_80_40_19
CTGTCTCTTGCTCTTACTCTCGCCTTGCTCTTTGGTAATACCCGCCGCGGTTTTTTAGCCTCATTGTTTCTAGTTTCCGTGCTTATCTTAAAGTTACATAAAGTTTCCTGCTGGTGGTCAATTCTGATTTCATTTATTTTTATTCTATTTTTAGAATTACTTATTTTCTTTCGACACAAAAAACAAAACAGCAATAAAGCAAGGAGTCCCCTTGCCTGAGTAAGGAAACTCCTTGCTGACAACAATTCAGCAATTTAACAATCGTCTTTTTTTTGCTTTCGCCCCTATTTTAGGTTAAAATTACGCTCATGGACAACAAATTTTACATAACCACCGCCATTGACTATACCAACGACACGATTCATGTCGGCCATATCTACCAGAAAGTTATTGCCGACACTCTGGCCAGATATCACCGCTTGCTTGGAGAAAAAGTTTATTTCCTTACAGGCACGGACGAGCACGGCGGAAAAGTGGAAAAATCTGCCAAAACCGCCGGATTTGAAGGCAAAGAAAAAGAATTTGTCAACCAAATCGCTAAGGCTGACGAAGCGGAACAAAAATCCATCAATGTCTCCTTTGACCGCTTTATCCGCACCACCGACGATGACCATGTTAAATTCTGTCTTGAATTCTGGGAAAAAGTGGAAAAAAGCGGAGATATTTATACGGCCGAATATGATGGAATCTATTGCGAAGGCTGTGAAGCGTTTTTAAACAAGTCCGACCTTAAAGACGGCAAATGTCCCTTCCATCCGAATCTTGAACCGAAAATAATCAAGGAAAAAAATTATTTTTTCCGCTGGTCAAAGTATACCGACTTTCTTAAAAACCATATTTTGACCCACCCTGAATTTATCTGGCCGGAGTCCCGGAGAAACGAAATGCTTTCCTTTATCAACCAAGGAATCCAGGATATTCCTATTTCAAGAACAACCATTAAATTCGGGATTCCCGTCCCTAACGATCCGACACAAACCATTTATGTTTGGTTTGACGCTTTGATTAATTACCTAACCGGGGATCCGGGTGGTTTTTGGCCGGCAGACATTCATATACTGGGCAAAGACAACACCCGCTGGCACGCGCTTTTGTGGCCGGCAATGTTAAAGTCGGCCGGATACGAGCTACCAAAAACTATACTTGTTAACGGCTTTTTAACCCTTAACGGCCAAAAGATTTCTAAATCTTCGGGGAATATAATTAAAACCAGCGAATTGGTAAAAAAATTCGGGGCTGACGCCGTCAGATATTACTTATTGAAATCAAAGCCTATTGGTACCGACGGGGATATTAGTCTTGAAAAAATCAAAGAAGGTTATAATGCCGATTTGGCCAACGGACTGGGAAATCTGGTTGCCAGAGTGGCTAAATTATGCGAGAATTCCGGTTTTGATTTTCAAGAAACCAAATTAGAATTTGATTCTTCCTGGGAAAATCACCTTGAGGCATTTTATTTAAACGAAGCCTTAGAAGAAACTTGGGCACATGTAAACGAAAACAACAAGAGAATTAACGAATCCAAGTGGTGGAAGTTATCCGGAACGGAATTACAAACGGCTCTCCGGTCAGGCGTTGACTCTATTAGAAAAATAGCCTTTCATCTTCAGCCCTTTATGCCCGATACCGCCGGAAAAATACTTTCGCAATTTAAGGGACCAAAAATTAAATCCTCCGCTCCGTTATTTCCAAGAATATAATAATGAAACCAGAAAAGAAGAAATATTTAATTAAAAGACTCTTGGAAATCCTTCCGGGGTTCACCTCCTGGAATCTGATTCTTTTTCCGATTTGGGGTGCCTTTGTTGCTCCGGTGGCGGTGGCCTACTTTATTTTGCTTTTTGATGTTTTCTGGGTTTATCAGTCGGTCTCGTTGGCGGTTTTCGGTCTGATCGCTTACTTCAGGATTGAAGCCTCCAAAAATTTTGACTGGTTGGGTGAAATAAAATCTTTCCCGGATTGGAAAAAAGTTCATCACATTGTGATCGTCTGCACTTACAAAGAACCGCTTTACATTTTAGAAAGAACATTAAACAGCCTTGCTGATCAAACCATGCCCAAAAATCAAATGAGTATTGTCGTCGGATTTGAAAAAAGGGAAACCGGCTGGGAAGAAAAAGCGGCCGAGTTAGAAAAAAGTTTCAGTAAAAAATTCGCCAATTTAATTTTCAGCGAACACACCTTAATCCCGGGCGAAACGGCCGGGAAACATTCAAACGCCAAGGCCGCCATTTTAAAAGCTAAAAAGCAGCTGGTTGACGGCGGAAAGATTAACCTTGACTACACCACGGTCACTTCTTGTGACGCCGACCACGTCTATCATCCGAACCATTTCGCTTGTTTGGCTTACAAGTTTTTAGATAACCCGAACCGCTATTTCCGCTTCTGGCAACCGGCCATTGTTTTTTACAACAATTTTTGGCGGTTGCCTGCTCCCGTCAGAGTCGTTAATACCATTGGCACTATTTGGTGTACGGCTCAATTGGTTAGAACCGACAGGCTTATTAACCAACAGAATTATTCTCTATCGTTAAAACTTTTAGACAAAATCGGTTATTGGGATGTTGATGTTATCCCTGAAGATTGGCACATATTTTTTAAAGCTTTTTTTGCCACTTCAGGAAAGATTGAAGTCGAACCAATCTATCTGCCGCTTATGGCTGATGCCGCGCAGTCCACCAGTTTTTTTAAAACCGTCAAAAACCAATATGAGCAATTCAAACGTTGGGCATGGGGAGTCTCCGATGACCCCTATGTGATAATAAAGTATTTTTCCGAAAAAAATATCAGCTTCGAAAATAAAACTCTCCGCGTTTTAAGAATGTTAAAAGACCACTTCCTCTGGCCGGTAAACTTTTTTATTATCACTTTCGGGGTAAATATACCAATTCTTTTTAACAAAGAATTCGCCAAAACAGCTTTAGGTTTTAATCTTCCCAATATTTCCTCTTTAATCCTTACCCTTTGTTTGCTACCTCTGGGGATTGTTGTTTTTTGGGACGCTAAAAAACAAAGACCGCCCCGGCCAAAGGATGTTCCGAAAATAAAGTCTTTTCTGATTCCTTTCGAATTCATCCTTATGCCCGTTGTCGGTTTTATTTTTGGTGCCCTTCCCGGCCTGGATGCTCACACGAGGTTAATGCTGGGAAAGTATATTGAATACCGAGTGACGGAGAAAATTTAGTTTAATTTACAATTTACAATTTACAATTTACAATTAGGTGGAATGAGTTTTTTAAAACGAAATAAATTTATTATTCTTTTGCTGTCTATCGTCTTCATCTTCCGTCTGCCTTCCCTCTTTGAGCCTTACTGGTACGGTGATGAAAATATTTACTTGGCTATCGGAGTCGCCCTTAGAAAGGGTTATTTACTTTACCGAGACATTTTTGACAATAAGCCGCCTCTGATATATTTGCTGGGGGCACTGGTTAATGGCAAGATCTTTTGGTATCGTCTTCTTTTGTCAGCCTCGCTTCTTTTCTCAACTTATTACTACTACAAATTGAGTGCTTTGTTTTTTAAGACAGAAAAAATAAAGACAAAAATCAGCACTCTTCTCTTTGTCTTTCTAACCACAACAAGAATGCTTGAAGGGAACATCCCCAACGCGGAATTGTTTATTCTTTTACCTTCTATCTTGGGCTTATATTTATTTTTCAAAAAAAAAGAAGGAATTTATTCGTATTGGTTAATTGGCTTATTATTTTCCGCCGGATTTTTATTTAAAGTTCCGGCTGTTTTTGATTTCCTGGCCTTGCTTGTTTTTTCAGTTCTTTTCTTTGAAAAAAAATTGATAAATCTTTCCAAAAAAGACCTGAGTTTATGTCTGGGTTATGTCTTGCCGATTGGTTTAATCGGACTGTTCTTTTTTGTTAAGGGTTCTTTTGGAGACTTTTTTTCCGCCAGTTTTTTGCAAATGTTCGGTTATTTGGGTTCCTGGAAAGCCGGTTCACACTCTTTTTCCCTCCTTGGCCTGATAAAATCCGAATTGGTACTGAAGGCTTTTTTCACCTTTTTGACAGTTTTTCTATTTTGGTTGAAAAGAAATTCAATCCCCAAACTTCTGTCTTTTTTAAGTATTTGGCTTGTCTTTAGTTTATTCGGGGCGACGCTTTCCGGCCGGCCATACCCCCATTATCTGGTCCAGACAATTCTCCCTTTTTGCTTATTAACCGCTTGGACAATCGGGCTAAGGCCAAAAAAACTATGGTTGATCCCTGCGGGTATGGTCGGACTACTGATTTTTTCTTTAATCTACTACCGCTTTGGGTGGTATCCAACTTTTCCCTATTATCGTAACTTTTTGAGTTTTGCGGTTGGTAAAAAAACCAAAACACAGTACTTTGAATTTTTTAACCCCAGACTTCCGGTTATATATCAAGCTGCCGAGTTCGTTGCTGCCAACAGCGTTTTGGGTGATAAAATTTTTGTCTGGGCAGACGAGCCGGCCTTTTACCTGCTTTCCCAAAGACTTCCTTCAACTGCCTACCTGGTCGCCTATCATATTAAAGATCTGAGCCTGAAATCAAAAGCAATCAGCCAGATTCAAAAAGGAGATTCCAAAATCGTCGTCATCGACAGAGATATGGACAAATTCCCGCAACTGGAAATAATTCTAAGCGAAGACTATTTTAAGATGGAGGAAATTGAAAATTTTATGATTTTCCGACGGAAAATACTATTACCATCAAAAAAATAAATGGCTAAAAACATTTTTAAGGAAAATATTATTAAAGCCTCCTCAAAAAGAGTGGAAGAAATCGGAAAGGCAGTTTCTTTGAAGAATCTGGCTTTTTTTTCTTTTCTTTTCTCTTTTTTGGCCCTTGGAATAACCGGGGCGTCTTATCGCCGGCTCCCGGAAAAAATTCCTCTCTTTTATACCCGACCGTGGGGGGGGGAACAACTGGCTCAAAAACAACTGTTTTTTTTAGTTTCCGGTTTAATGTTGGTTTTTTCGCTGTTAAATTTTTGTCTGACCAGGATTTTGTTGAAAAGTAACAATTTTTTACCGATGATGCTTGGTTTTTTTTCATTCTTTCTTTGTTTAATCGGCTTAATCGGCGTTGTTAAAATAGTAATACTTATGATTTAATGTCTTATTTTTTCGCTTTCTTGTCCGCCCTGCTTATTTCTTTTATTTCAAGCCCGCTTACGATATTGGTGTTTAAAAAACTAAATATCCTGGACGATCCGGCGAGACACCGTCAGGCAAAAAATCAAGTTCATCAATATCCCGTTCCCAGAGGAGGAGGAATCCCTGTTTTTCTGGGATTACTTTCCTCTTTGTTTTTTCTGCCCTTCGACCAGCATTTAAAAGGAATTTTGGCGGCAATATTGATTGCGCTCATTGTTGGGGTTTTCGATGACATTTTTCAAGGCAAAATACACCCGTTGGTCAGACTTGCCGGTAATTTTTTATCCGCCGGGGCAATTGTCTTCGCCGGTATTGGGATTCCTTTTATCAACAATCCCTTCGGGGGCATTATTCAGTTAAACACTCCTCAAATTTGTTTTAATTTTTTGGGGCAACCCCGCTGTATCTGGCTAATCGCCGACCTACTTGCCTTACTCTGGATTGTCTGGTGCATGAACTTTGTCGGTTGGTCAGGCGGAGTTGAAGGACAACTCCCGGGAATTGTCGCCGTCGCCGCTTTGACCATCGCCGGTCTGAGCCTAAAATTTTCAGCCGATATTACCCAATGGCCAATAACAATATTGGCTTTAATTTTGGCCGGATCCTATTTGGGTTTCCTTCCTTGGAATTTTTATCCTCAAAAAATCATGCCTGGGTATAGCGGCAAAACCATTGCCGGTCTGATGTTGGCGGTTTTATCAATCCTTTCCGTCGCTAAAGTTGCCACCCTAATGCTTGTTTTAGGAATCCCTTTGATTGATGCCGGTTATTTGGTTGTCAAAAGAATTCTTCTTGGTAAATCTCCCGTTTGGGGAAAACGGGAACACTTTCATCACCGGCTGCTGGATCTTGGCTGGAGCAAAAAAAAGATTGCCATCTTTTATTGGCTGGTTACTTTGCTTCTGGGAATACTTGCTCTTAATTTGAATAGTAAGCAAAAATTATATACAATGCTTATGTTAACCTTTATATTTTTTGGAATAATTTTGTGGATCAAATTTTTTTCAACCTCCTCAAAACAGCCAGACCAAGACAATGGCTGAAAAATTTAAGTCTTGCCGCCGCTTTAGTTTTTTCCGGACAATTATTTCACCCCCAAAGTTTAACCATCACTCTTTGGGCGATTATCGTTTTTTCTATTCTCACTTCATCTGTTTATTTTTTCAATGATATTGTTGATATCAAAAAGGACCAGATGCACCCGTTTAAAAAATTAAGGCCGGTTGCCTCGGGTAAATTACCAATACCAACGGCTTTGTTTTTCTCCATTTCCGGGATAATGGTCAGTCTTTATTTGTCTTTTTCTCTTTCGTTTTTCTTTTTCTTAACTTGTTTGTTTTATTTTTTACTTCAGGTGGTTTACTCTTTTTATTTGAAAAACCTGGTTGTCTTTGACGTTATGTCGATCGCCGCCAGCTTTATCCTGCGGGTTTATGCCGGTGCAATTCTTTTAAATTACCATGTCTCCATCTGGTTTTTACTTTGCGTAACTTCTTTGGCTTTGTTTATGGCCGTCGGGAAACGAAGGGCAGAATTGGTAATTTTAGATAAACAATCGGCCCCGGAGCATCAAAAAACTCTCAACAAGTACCCTTCAAACTTGCTGGATAACTATTTATCAATGTTTGCTGCCTCTGCTTGGTTGTCCTGGGCTCTTTTTACTTTTTTTGAATCAACCCCGGTAGTTTTGGAATCCCCCGCTTTGTACCGCATTCTACCGTTAACTTTTTCCGGAACCAATAAATGGTTGATGATGACGATTCCTCTTGTTATTTATGGGATTATGCGTTACCAAAGTATCGCCTACCAAGGGGCTAAGGCCGAATCACCGGAAAGAGTTTTGCTTTCGGACAAGCCGCTTCTCGGATCAGTCATCCTCTGGGGAATATTTGTTATCTGGATTATTTACGGAGTCGGCAGTTAACTGGGCTTATTCTACTTTTTCTGCATATTGTCCAGAAACCCAACCTTCTTTCCCTTGTGTGTAAGTAATTTTATACCAAACAGATTCGTCGGGTAATACTTTCTCCTCTAAAAGGGGAAATTTTTCTCCCGGCTTAACTTGTGCCAACTCTACTCCGGAAGGAGGACTGTTTCTAACCCGCAAAAAATTCGTCGGGGTTTCTTTAATAAGAACGTATGGTTTAGCTGGTTCCGGTCCTGGAGTGGAAGCACCGGGGGTTGTTTTGACAACAGTTGTTGGAACGGGAGTTCCTTTTCCGGCCGGTGCCGGTGAAGGAGAAAGAGTAATAACCGGCTCCTGCGCAGATTGAGTTTGCCCCAATTTGGCATTGACAATCAACCGATAGGCTAGCACGTTTTTAACCCTCAAAGATTTATCACTGTAACCGTCTTTGGACAAAATAATTTCGTGATCACCTGCCGGAATACTCTCAATGTTTAAAGGAGAAAAACCTTTTGTCTCTCCGTCAATCTTTACCAAAACTCCATCAGGTTCAGTCACAATTGAAATTAAGGCCGCATTTTTATCCTTGCTTTTTTCCAAACTAAGAATTTGGCCTGAAGCGTTAATTTCGGAAGCGGCAAGTTCCCTATCAATTAAAGTAAGAATCCCCCCGGTTAGTTTAATCTTTCCCTCCCAAGAAGTAAAAGCTTCTGTCGTTGATTCCGGAATTAATTTTATGGTCACTTCACCCGCCTTTAGTTCACTGGAGTTGTACGGGGTTTTGCCCAATAACTTACCGTCAATAAAAACATTGGCCGTCGGGGCCGTATTAATCTGCAGGGCGGCTTGTTTTTGGTTTAGAGAACAACCGGAAAGAAACAGGCCGGAGAAAAGCAGACAGACAACAATAATCCCCTTTTTGTACATTACAAGCAGAATATCACAAAATAAACCATTAGTAAATAATTTGTTGTCTTTGATTTACAAAGCTAAATATGATAAGCTTTCAGCAGTTTTGACCTGGTAGCCCCGCCTTAGGCGGGTAAGGGGTGCCCGCCGAATCGGCGGGCACCTCTGCAAAACCGAAGACAAATGTATTATGTTTATGTTTTGAAAAGCAAAAAAGACAATAATCTTTATACGGGTTTCAGTAATGATTTAAAAGAAAGGATTAAGTGGCATTTTGAAGGAAAATCACAAGCGACCAAATGGCGATTGCCAATGGAATTAGTGTATTATGAAGCCTACAAAAAGAAAAAAGACGCAACTAAAAGAGAGCTTTTTTTGAAAAGCGGAAGAGGAAGGGAGGTAATCCAAAAACAACTTGAAAATTCGTTAAGATAAAAGACCTAGTAGCCAAGCAGTAAGGCAGCGGTCTGCAAAACCGCTATACGCGAGTGCAATTCTCGCCTAGGTCTCATAGCCAAGTAGTAAGGGGTGC
>PEVD01000020.1 GCA_002780305.1 Candidatus Shapirobacteria bacterium CG03_land_8_20_14_0_80_40_19
TAATTGACCTAATTGATCTAAATAAACCCCAATAACTTGGGATTTGGTGCTTGGAATTTGATTAGAATAATTGGAAACTATTTTTCTAAAAATTTTACTGCTTCCGATAATTCAGAAGTATTTGAAGATGACAAGATATTAATGAACCCCAATTTTTTCGCTTCTTTTATTCTCTTCTCTTCTCCGTTGACCCGCCTAATCTCCCCTAATAAACCGACTTCACCAAAAACACATGTTTGGGGTTTGACCGGCCGAGCCTTAAAACTGGAAAGAATCGCCAGACAGATCCCTAAGTCTCCGGCCGGCTCGGAAACCTTAAACCCTCCCCCAATTTTGACAAAAATATCCTGATTATATAGCGGTAAATTAAGAACCTTCTGTAAAACCGACGAAAGTAAAACCAACCGGTTGTAATCGACTCCCAAAGCCACCCGGCGGGGAATGGCGGTGAAACTCACTGTCACCAAAGCCTGTATTTCCACTAAAACCGGTCTGGTTCCCTCCAGAATGCAGGCGGCAACCGCTCCCTGCCTCGCCGAAGACGGCGAGTCGAGGCGGGCCCCCATAAAAATCTCAGAAGGATTGTTGACTTCTTCCATCCCCTTATCGGTCATTTTAAAAACACCCGTTTCGTCCGTCGGACCAAAACGGTTTTTTAACCCGCGCAGCAGTCGTAAGTCAGCAAATCTCTCCCCTTCCAAAAATAAAACACAATCTACCATGTGGTTTAGCATCATCGGGCCGGCAATTTCGCCTTCCTTATTAATTTGACCAACTAAAATTACCGATATACCAGTTTTTTTGGCCAGTTCGATCAATTTTTGTGTACAATACTTAACTTGGCCTATAGAGCCGGGAGATCCCTCTATTTCGTCGGACCAGACAGTTTGGATAGAGTCAATAACGACCATTTCCGGCTTTATCTCAATCACCGTGTCAATCACCTTTTCTATTTGAGTCTCAGATAAGATCAGCAAATTATCTTTTTTAATTCCCAACCTGTCCGCCCGAACCTTCAGTTGGTCCGGACTTTCTTCCCCGCTGACATAAACAATCAAATTATTTTGAAGACCTAATAAAAGAGTTGATTTTCCCACTCCGGGTTCTCCGGCCAGTAAAACCACTTCTCCGGGGACAAAACCACCTCCCAAAACCCTGTCAAGCTCCCCTATACCCGTCGAAAGTCTTCCCGAAACCGAAGTTTTTATTTCCGAAAGCTTAACCGCTTGCCCTGCCGATATCCCGCCGTTGGCGGGACGAAGGAGGGGTTTTTGATTTTTCGAAACCTTAAATTCCACCATCGTATTCCACAACCCGCAATTCGGACACTTTCCATACCACGAAACACTCTCAAATCCGCAATCGGAACAGACAAACTGGCTGGAAGTTTTAATTTTTTTAGCCACTACCTGAATTATACCCTATTTTCTTGTAGCAAAAAACCCGTTTATTCTCCCGCTATTTTGGGGATTCATTAATTTTTTAGTTGACGTTACTATTACTCCGCCAACTGCATTTTTTGTTCTCCGGACAGGAATCAAAACTATCTTGCCTTGCTGTTGTTTAAGCTCTAAAAGAGGAATCGTTGTCCCGCTCACCGGATGGCTGAGACTAACCACCCTCCCCCTTTTATCATCAATAACATAAATATTCTTAAGAGTCATATTCCCCTCGCCAAAACCGTAAGAACCTGACAATAACAACCCTTCTTCCAACTTTTTAACTGTCATTATCCAACCAATGTCACCCTTTGTTAAAAAAACATCTTTTCCTTGTTTGGTCGCTACAACACGACCACTGTTATCTATGGCAAATTGTTGGTTTTCTGCTCCTTCGCCCATCTGATAGGCCAAAATTCCTTCCCTTATTTCAACAAGTACCAAACGGCCATTTAAGAGATTCAGTGGTTTTTCTTGCGTGCTTTGCTTTAAAGGGTTTTCAGGTGTCATACTATCTCCTTTTTTTATCCGACTAAATTTGATTTTCAAATTTTGACGGGTGAACTAAAATCCCCGCCGGTTCGGCGGGGCAGTTAATAACTTATTGACTATCCGATTAATAACACACTCAGGATGCAAAAGTCAAATGAAGAAGCCAATGAATGCTACTTGTATCCTATCGGCTTTTGGCTTAAAACCAAGCCAAGGGAAATCCGGCGGTTGTCTTTGTCGATTGATTCAATATAAACATCAATCTCGTCCCCTTCTTTAATCTGAAATTCGGGCGGGATTTTGGAGATATGAACCAATCCTTCAATCCCCGGCTCAATTTGGACCAGTGCCCCAAAAGAAGTCAGTTTAGTTACTTTGCCGGATATTTTTGAGTCAGCCGGAAACTTCTTTTCCAGTTCATCCCAGGGATCGGACAAAAGCTGTTTAAGAGAAAACTGCACCCTTCCGCCGTCCAAACTAATAATTTTTACTTGAATTTTTTGGCCTGGTTTATAAAGAGTGCTTAAATCGTCGATTTTTTGCCAGGAAACCTCGGAAATATGAACCAATCCTTCAACCTCGTTCCCTTTTTTATCGGCAATCTTGACAAAAAGTCCAAATGGAACCAATTGGGTAATTTCTGCCTCATAAGTGCCCCCCAATTTGAGTGATTTAATTACCTCAACGGTTTTAGCAATCTTTTCCGCATCAGAAATTTGTTTTTCCGAAAAAACCAGTCTGTTTTGTTTACGGTCAACCTCAATTACCTTAACCGCGATGGTCCGGTTTACCAGCTGGTCAAGTTTTCCCTGCCAGGAAGAACCGATTTGACTGCCGGGTACAAAACCTTGCAGGCCAAAAGGGGCATCAACAATCAGTCCTCCTTTGTTATTTTCTCTACCTTTAACCTCGGTTTTCTCGCCTGATTTTAATAAATCTTCATATTTTTTCCAAGCGAAGTCAGAAGCGGCCTGCCGGAGCGACAACAAAATCTGCCCCCGATCGTTTTCGATATTACCGACGTAAGCTTTTACCTTGTCTCCAACCTTAAGATTCCCGACAAAATCTTTTTGTTTCTCGAATTCCTTGCCTAAAACCACCCCCTCCATTTTTGCCCCAATATCAATATGGATGCTCTTTGAGCTAATTTCCGTTACCACCCCGTCGACAATTTCACCTTTGTGCAGTCCACGGACTTTGTTTGTTTCAAAAGCCAGAAGTTCCTCCATGGTTGAAGGCTCTTTTTGAGGAGTTGTTATTTTTTCTTTTTTTATTTTTGGCAAAATTAATTACCCACCTTTCGTTTTATTTTTTGTGTTTAAGTCCTCTGGCCTTGATCTATTTCCAAAATCCCTTGTGGGATGACTATCGTCGGCGGCACGATAAGATTTGAAAACAAAAGAGTCCCGGCAACGACCTATTTTCAAAATCCCTTGTGGGATGACTATCGTCGGCGCTGGTGTGTTTAACGACTCTGTTCGGTATGGGAAGAGGTGGTTCCACGCCGCTCCAGTTACCGAGGACACTCATGTTTTCAAATCAACGTGCCAGTTTGACGACTCTGTTCGGTATGGTCCGCCTCGGCTCAACTCGCGCCGAGTCGAGACGGGAAAGAGGTGGTTCCACACCGCTCCAAAGACCGAAAGGCTCAAACACAAAAACAATTTTAAATTTTCAATTTTAAATTTTTAATCAAAATACACAAATTCTAAATGTTTCAAATTGAATTCAAATTGCCTGCCCGCAACGCCTTGCAGGCTTGCATGGCGGGCGGGTAAATTTCGAATTTCGAATTAATTTGTTCCCTGAGTAGTGAAGAGAATCCATGATGCATTTGTTTAGACTACGATCGACCGATTAGTACGGCTAGGCTAAATGCCTTACGGCACTTACACCGGCCGCCTATCAACCTGGTAGTCTTCCAGGGGTCTATCCCGATTAAATCGGGATGATTTCTTATCTTGGAGGGGGCTTCCCACTTGAGATGCTTTCAGCGGTTATCCTTTAGGAACGTAGCTACCCAGCGTTGCCCTTGATAGGAACAGCTGGCACACTAGAGGTTCCCTCCCCTAGGTCCTCTCGTACTGTAGGGGAATCTCCTCAAAAATCAAACGGATGTTCTGGATAGAGTCCGACATTGTTGTTACTTAAAAAGGCAAAAGATTTCTTGTTTTCTTTTGCTCCCTGCATCGCTGCAGGGGTCCGACCATATCTTACTCGCCTCTTCGGCGGCTCTGGCGTATGGCCTGTGGGGATTCTTCAATAATTTTTAATTTTTAATTTTTAATTTGAAATCAAATAATTAATGTTTAAATTTTAAAAATTGAATCATTAAAAATTGATTAAAAATTTCGAATTTCAAATTGAAAATTTACCGAAGTCTTTCCTGCTGATTGTCTTGCGTCCGATGTTACATCGGAGCGGGTAACCATTTTTACTAGTAAGTAAATTGTATACTAGTAGATTACCATTTGCAAGAGTTTCCAGCATATAGCCAGATTTATATCTTTCCATTCTAGTTTTGGACAAAAAGAATTGTTTTTTTCATTTATCGTCGGGAAAGAAAGACAGCTCGTTAAACTATAGTATGTATCCTATAGTTCTACTGTCTTACGACGTTCTGAACCCAGCTCGCGTACCTTTTTAATGGGCGAACAGTCCAACCCTTGGGGGCTTCTTCACCCCCAGGATAAGGTGAGCCGACATCGCCAAACCTTACATTTTCGTGTAAGCCAGACTATACCTTCATCCTCTTCTTTTTACCGTCCGGGTAAAAAAAGTAGGAGTCAGCGTTTTATCCCGCCAAAGCGGGATCTGTCCCGATAAATATCGGGAACAAGTCGTTACGGGGTTATAACAGAAGGATATTTGTATTTAAATTTCGGTAGTACAAACTTATCAATCAATTGAATAAATTTCATGGCACTTTTTGTCCGAATTCTAATTCTAAAATAAATCTTATCTTTATTTAGAGTAGATTCAATGCCGAAATTTTTCCACAACATTTCAATTAATTGATATTGCTCTTCTTTAGAAAAATGTTGAGTATTTAAATAAATAGAGCTGTTATTCTTACAACCATCATCCATAAACCAAACAGCCAAACTTAAACAATCAAGCTTAAAATTTTTAGGAATAATTTTCCTTTTGTTTAAAAAAAATCGGTCGTAATATTCTGTAAAAACAGATAAACTTTGAGTTGAAAAACGATAAGCCTCTCTCTTTCCGTTTGTTTTTCTCCATTTAGGCTTAGTCAAAACATAATCGCTAAATTTCGAATACAACCAATCAACTAAATCTTTTTGGAAAAAACAATGGTTTATTTCTAAATAAGCATTTTTCTTTTTTCTCATTGTTCCGTCTCCTAAAAGACAGCCAACAAGAATGGACTTTTGCTCTTCTGTTAAACTTCCCACGGTGTTGACCATTAACTCAATGATAATCCGAAAATTACCCGAAAGTCAATTAAGGTGTTCACCGTTATGAGCCGAAATATTAGTTAAACAGACTAATAGAATTACTTCTACCTCACCCCAATGTCATTTAAGGTGCCGAACCGCGCCGGCGCTGTGGACGCTCGGGCGCGACTAGCCTGTTATCCCCGGGGTAGCTTTTATCCTTTAAGCCCTAACCACAACCACTGCGAGTTAGGGGATCACTAAGACCTGCTTTCGCACCTGATCGAGCTGTCGCTCTCACAGTCAAGCACCCTTATGCCTTTACACGAACCACCCGATTTCCATCCGGGTTTAGGGTACCTTAGTGAACTTGTGTTACGTTTTAGCAAGTGACTGCCCCAGTCAAACTGTCTCCCTGGCACTGTCCCTCCCGATGCTTCAATCGGGATGGTTAGATCTGAAACAATAAAAGAGAGGTGTTTCATTGACGGGACGCACCGTATGGTGCATCCCTACCTCCTACTCTAAACAATCATTCTTTCATTTCAATACCAAGTAACAGTAAAGCTCCACGGGGTCTTTTTGTCCTAGAACATCTAGGCCGCATCTTCACAGCCATTTCAATTTCGCCGAGGGAAGGTTCGAGACAGTTGTCAAGTCGTGGATCCTTTCGTGCAGGTCTGAACTCACCAGACGAGGGACTTCGCTCAAATCAATCTTAACTGCATATCGCTATGCAGATGGGACTATATCTTATCCCGCCGAATCGGCGGGACTCTGACATGTAGTCTCTGAGGATTTTAAAAATGACGGGGTCTTTTTAGTATTCATTTTTTCAATAATTCTTCCTACTCTCGTTATTCCTTTTTTAGAAAGATGTTTACCTTCAAACATAATCTCAACTATTTGAGAAAAATAAGTTAAATCTTTTCTCTTCGCTGTTTGAAGTTTATTTTCTTTAAAAAACGGAATTATTTTTGTTCTAAGATCACCTATTGACCTTACACAAAAACGATAAATATTTTCTTTGTGGTTATCGTATCGGCGATTAACAAAAATTCTTCCGCATTTAAAAAATTTCTGAATTTTTTCCAATGCTTTTAAACTTTTTTCGCCTTGTGTGACCACAAATTCAGGAAGAACTTGACAACCAAGTTTGGTTGTAGGATTTCTGTTGATACTGACAGTAAAACAACCTTCTCCATCGGCTATTCCTACAATCCAACCAATCATTTTTAATCTTTCCTGCTGATTGTCCGCACTTGTCATATTTTCACTTATCTATGGTAATATTTTACCATAAATTTAGTAATGCAAGATACTCGGATATTCCAGCATATAGTCAAATTTTACTATGGCAGCAATTCCACCATAGGACGGTTATAGTTACCGCCGCCGTTCACCCGGGCTTAGATTCAAGGCTAACTTGATAAACAAGATCACCTCAAATTTTAACCTACGGGCACTGGGCAGGATTCAGCTCCTATACTTACCCTTGCGGGTTAGCAGAAACCTGTGTTTTAGTTAAACAGCCCCTTGACAATCTTTTGTTGTAGCCCTCTCTCATCCTCCGGATGAGAAAATCCAAAATACTAAATCCAAAATACTAAACAATATCTAAATTAGAATTACCAAAAATTCAAAACATTTTGTTTGAAACATTTGGATTCTAAAAATTGTAATTTGTTTAGGATTTTGTGCTTAGCGCTTCGAATTTCCTCGTCCGAAGGACAAGGTTGGACAGGACATCTCGCAAAACTTACGTCCAGATTTATTGCCGAGTTCCTTGAACCTCCTTCTCTCGCTCGCCTTAGTCTACTCGACCAACCCACCTGTGTCGGTTTGCGGTACGGGAATAAAACATTCCTGCCGCGACTTGACTCGCGTCAAGGCGGGCTCCCTGCGAACCTTTTCTTGGAAACTGAAAATCACCAAATTTCCTTCGAAAATCTCAGGATCTTCATCGCCTCTCGACTTAAACGTTTCGACGGATTTTCCAATCAAAACTATCTAAAGGCTTAAACCAAGTAAATCATCACCTGGCTTGGTTATTCCGACTTCGTCAGTCCCCAGGTAATAACGAATGTTTCACTGTACAGGAATATCAACCTGTTGTCCATCCAATACTCAGGCAAAGCCTGACTCATGTTAGGCCCCGACTCACCCCACGACGACGACCGTTGCGTGGGAAACCTTGGGTTTTCGGCGTTCCGATTTCTCATCGGAATCTCGTTACTCATTCCGGCATTCTCACTTCTGTCAACTCCAGTCCGGCTTACACCGTAACCTTCACCGTCAACAGAACGCTCCCCTACCACACTCATGCACAACATGAGAAAATCCTAAATTCTAAATCCGAAATCCGAAACAATTTTTAAAATACAAATGATTAAAAATCAAAAATTCCTTAAAAATTTTAATTTAGAACATTTGAATTTATTTCGAATTTCGTGCTTAGTGCTTAGAATTTCCTCGTGCTGCGCACGAGGTCTTGAATTTCGGCTTATAGCTTAATCCTCGATCATCTTCGGCGCCAAATTTCATCTTCCAGTGAGCTGTTACG
>PEVD01000059.1 GCA_002780305.1 Candidatus Shapirobacteria bacterium CG03_land_8_20_14_0_80_40_19
ATTCTGCTCTTCCCACCTTACCAGCCACTTTCTCTCAAGCTCTACAAAATCAACTTTTTGGTCTACCGGTTTAAACATATATTATTGGTATTTTAGCCTAATATAAATCAGATGTAAAATAATCGTCGATAGAAGCTTGCAAGGAGACTCTTTGCTGATTTTATTGTTGTTTTCCCAGTCTTAAAAATGACGGGACTTCATATTCTTCCCCCATTTCGTCAATCGGTTCCTCTTCGTTTTCTTTAATAACCGGCTCATTCAAAGAATCTTCCAACCCCCGTTGCACCATTTTCTGCATTCTGATTTTTGATTCGTCAAAACCGGTGGCAATAATTGTCAGCTTAATTTGGTCAACCATTGTTTCGGAAATGTTCGCCCCAAAAATGATATTGGCGTTTGCGTCGGCCTGCGCGGTGATTATTTGGGCAATTTCTTCAACCTCGGTGATCGTTAAATCTTTTCCGCCGGTAATGGTAAACAAAATACCCTGTGCCCCTTCAAGAGAAATCTCCAATAAAGGAGAAGTTATTGCTTCTTTAGCCGCCGTCTGGGCCCGGCCTTCGCCGACGCCAATGCCGATACCCATAAAAGCGCTTCCAGCGTCTTTAATAATCGAACGGACATCGGCAAAATCCCGATTGATCAACCCGGGAACGGTGATTATATCGGAAATCCCCTGAACACCCTGACTTAAAACGGAATCTACGGTTTTAAACGCTTCAATTAAAGTAACTTTGGCATCAATCCTTTCCATTAACCGTTGATTTGGGATAACAATCAAGGCATCAACCTTTTCTTTTAAATTCATAATTCCCTCCTCGGCATTAACCATCCGCCGTGTACCTTCAAAAACAAATGGTTTCGTCACCACGGCTACCGTTAAAGCCCCGATTTCTTTGGCTATTTCCGCCACTATTGGAGAAGCTCCGGTACCGGTCCCTCCGCCCATCCCGGCGGTTATAAATACCATATCGGTATCGGCAAGAAGCTCTCTGATTTTATCTCTTGATTCTTCCGCGGCTTGACAGCCAAGTTTCGGATCGCCGCCAACACCCAACCCCTTGGTAAGATCATCCCCTATTTGCAGTTTAATTTTAGCTTTATTGGCAAGAAGCGCCTGCGCATCGGTATTTAAGGCAATGAAATCAACTCCCACAATCTGGCTTGATTCAACCATGGTATTAATACAGTTACCGCCGCCGCCGCCGATGCCAACAACTTTGATTTTTGCAAAACGACCTAATTCCGATTTTACTAATGCCATAAACTTTAGGCAGGAGATTATTAAGTGGAGAAATTATATCACACTTTCAGGGCAGAAATGACTTAATAAAAGACGATATTTTCTCGATGGCCCCTTTCATGGGAATTTTACCGGCAACTTTACTAAAACTAGAAACATTGACTGTTTTCGAATAAAGCTTCTCTTTTAATGAATAAAAAAGTAGTCCAATGGCTGAAGAGTAGGCCGGATCTAAAATATCGTCTACCAATCCGGTTACATTTTCAGGAATACCTATTCTTACCGGTAGCGACAAACACCGGCGGCAGATTTCAACCGTTCCCACGGTTAGTGCTCCCCCTCCAGTAAGAACAACCCCTGATGGAGTTAGGCCGGCAAAACCGTTTTTGGCAATTTCTTCACTAACCATAGTAAAAATTTCGTTTAATCTGGGTTTTATTATTCCTTCGATAATCGTTTTTCGGGAAACAGTTTTGGTCTCCTCGTATATTCCCAGATTTACCAACTCAATATTATCCTGTTCACTTTCCTTTTTTTCCGTTTTAGACAATGAAATTTTTAATTTTTCCGCCCCTTCAAGGGATAAACGAAGTCCAATCGCCAAATCGTTGGTTATATTTTTGGCCCCAATCGGCAAAACAGTAGTATAACAGGGAGAACCCTCAATAAGGACGATAACACTGGTGGTTCCGCCGCCGATATCAACTAAGATTACCCCGAGTTCCTTTTCGGTCACGTTCAAAACCGCTTGCGCAGAAGTTACTCCGGAAAAAACGATCCCGCCTATTTCCGCCCCTGTCTGTGAAACGCACTTAGTCAGGTTTTTGATCGCCGTTGAAGAGCCGGAAATAATATGTGTTTTGACCTCTAACCTTATTCCGCTCATTCCGACGGGATTAGCAACTCCGTCCTGGGAATCAACGGTATAACTAATCGGAATTACATGCAAAATCTCCCGGGAAGAGGGAATGGAAATTGCCTTGGCCGCATCAATAACCCGATCAATATCCTCCGGCGTGACTTCTTTCTCCGGTTCAGCCACCGCTACCACACCATGAGAATTTTGAGATGAAATATGACCGCCCCCAACCGTAATCGATACCCGGTTAAGTGAATAACCGGCCATTCTTTCCGCTGCTTCAACGCTTTTTATGATTGATTCCGCCGCTTCTTCAATGTCAACGATTTGTCCTTTTCTGACTCCAAGCGAAGGAACAGAAGAGGCCCCGATAATATTAATCGTCTCTTTTGAATCATCGGCCTGGCCGATCAGGGTACATACTTTCGAACTGCCGACGTCGATCGCCGCGACTACCTTCATTTTCATCATTTATTCCATTGTATCCTGTATTTTAAATAATTGTAAACTACATCTTAAAAAAATGTAAAGTGGCGATCGCGATAAGCAACTTAATCAAAACGTCGCATAATAATTTTCAATTTTGACCAAGGCGGCAATCCTGGCCCTTAAGTCACTAACTTCCGTCATACAGGTAACCAAACCTACTCTTCTGCTGTTTACTTTTTTCACTATTTCCTCTTCAAAAACATTTATTAATATTTGTTCAACCTTTCCCACCGCCCATCTTCCGTCATCTCCGCCATAAACTCTTGAGAAGGCCACGGCGTCTCCTATTTTTAATTTTCTTAATCCGCCGAAGAACCCTAAATTGGGATCTTTAAAACTTGAATGTCCCTTAATAATGTAAGGCTGTTCACAATTGTCGCAGTAGGCAAAATCCGACAAATATCCACCGGCCTCCCATCCATCACCGGTTACGATTTGGGAATAACCTATTTCCATGGCCGGAATGGACAGACATTTATAAGGGAGAATCAAGTCTTGTCCTGATACCGGAAGTAACAATTCTTGACCGGCAACAATCAAGTCCCAGTTTGTTAGGTTGTTTTTTAAAGCAACAATTCTTGGGTTAGCAACTCCATAAAAATCACAAATGGAAAAAAAAGTATCGCCTTGCCTGATAACTACCGGATTCCAGGGAATTTCCCCTCTTAGGATTTCAAATTGGGAAATGCCTATATTTGCCGTCAAGGATCCCAAAAGATACCGGCCGGACAATTGAAGAAAATCCCTTCGATTAAATTCTTTTTTAAACATTCAACTTTGGATTATATCCTTTCTTTAAAATCTTTTCTATTTCATTAACTATATTTTGAGTTGCATTTTGCATAATTTTGGCACTGGTTGATTTTTTGTAATTTTCTAAATTTTCTGAAAATTTTTTAATCGTTGATAAGAGCAGGCCTTTTTCTAAATCTTCCTGCGGCAGTATTGCCGCCAAACCCATTTTCTTTAGTGTTTGCGCGTTGAGCATTTGCTCATTTTTATTTGACCAAGGAATCGGTATTAATATCGCCGGTTTGCCAAGATACAAAAGTTCATAGACAGTATGGGCACCGGCACGAGAGATAACAAAATCAGCACTTTTAAATACCGACCCGATTTCATCTTCAAAAAAATATTCCTTGACCCAATAGTTAAGATCTTTATCCAGTTTTTCCCCCAGACGCTGGCCGGTTTCAATATCATTAAACAGCGAAGTTGAACCGCACTGATGAATAACGTTAAAATTCTTCAACAACTTGGGTAAAATTTTAAAAACTTCTTCATTGATCAAATGAGCACCTTGTTTACCTCCGGTTATGTAAATAGTTTTTTTTGAATTTTCGAATAATTTTTTACCCTTATCAAAAAGTTCCGTTCTTATCGGCAGCCCGGTTAAAACCACTTTTTCTTTGGGAAAATAATTAACCGAAGAAGGAAAAGAAACCAAAACCTTCACCGCAATTTTGGAAATTAAACTATTGGCAACGCCACAAACCGTTGTTTGTTCATGCGTTACCACCGGAATTCTTAAAAGCCATCCTGCTATCGACACCGGTAAAGCTAAATAACCGCCAAAAGAAACAATCAGCCGGGGACGTATTTTTATCAACCAAAATAAACTCTGTAAAAAACCACATGGAATTCTTGAAATGTTAATAAGAAAATTAAACTTCTTCTGCCATTTACCAGCCTTGATTTCAATAAAAGGAATTTTTTCCGCTCTTACTTCTATGTATTCAGCCCCGGGGTTTTTGTCTCCGATCATGGTATATTTATGGCCAAACCAAAAAATAGAATACCCTTTTTGTTTCAGTACCCGGGCAACAAGCAAGGCACTGTTATGATGACCGCCGCAAAAAATAATTTTCATCTCGTCTTTTTATTAGATTGACTGGAAACATTATATAAGATACCAAGCCCCGTAAGCGAGACCAAAAGGGATGAACCGCCATAAGAAATAAAAGGGAGAGGAACCCCGGTCAGGGGAATAAGCGACACCATCGAGGAGAAATTGATTACCGCTTGAATTCCAATAAAAAAAATTATTCCAAAAGAAAGCATCTTCCCAAAAAAATCTCCAACCGATAAAGAAACATTAAATCCGCGGACAACCATAACAATATATATAAAAATTAAAAAAGAAGCTCCTAAAAAACCAAATTCTTCCGCAATAACGGCAAAAATCGAATCAGTGGCCGCTTCCGGCAAAAAAAGAAATTTTTGTCTTGATTGGCCAAATCCCCGACCCCAAAAACCACCGGAACCGAGGGCAATCAAAACCTGTTTAAGATGGTACGAGGTTTTTTCTTTTTCAAGGGAAGCCGATAAAAATTCTATTAATCTTTTTCTCCGGTATGGAGATGAAAATATTAACACCGGGACGGTTGCCAGGCCCATTAAAATTATCGCAAAAATATCTTTAAGCGGTGTTTCCGCTAAGAAAAATAAAAAAAACGCAGTTGTCGTAATAATTCCTGCTGTTCCCAAGTCCGGTTCGAGCATAACTAAGAGCAAAACCAGCCCGACTACTGCCAGAAACGATTTCATGCTCTTTTTCTTCTCCAGCAGTGAAGACAAATAAATAACCATTGCCAATTTGATTGTTTCCGCCGGCTGAAAACCAAAAGAACCGATTGGCAGCCAACGCCTGCCGCCATAAACTTCCCGGCCGAATCCTGGAATTAAAACAATTATCAAAAGTAATAAATTAAACATAAAAAAAGGAAAGGCAATTTTTTTTAATTTCCTGTAGTCAAAAAAACAAAAAAACAAAAATAAAATTATGCCTAAGATCAGAAACAGCGCCTGTTTGTTAAAAAAATAAAATTTATCATTGAAATTGGCCAAAGCGGAGGCTGAAGATGCGTTAAAAACCATCAGCAGTCCAAAAAAACTTAAACAAAGAGGAAGAAAAAAAAGAAGCTTATCACCGTTAAAACTTAAGTTTCTTCTTTTAAGCATTTTTTATCTTTATCTTTGAGCGAACCTTTTTAACCGTGTTTGCAAAACAATCACTTAATTCTCCTTTTGAATCACAAACCTTTTCCAATGTATTGATTTTAAACATTTCGATTTCCGGATTAACGATTCTCCCCTCTCCCGCCGCGTTAAGCCAAAATTCACCCTTTTTAACCCCATCTAAAAAATAACTTTCTCTTTTATAACGCATGTATTTGTCGTACACTCCCGCCGGAAGAGATTGGGCAATTTTAATCGGATTTGAAAAAATATTCCGGCCGACAATCTCACTTCCGGAAACTTTACTCGTTTTCTCTTTGGGATTAAAATTTTTAAGCAAATTTTGGTCTAAAAACACTATCAGATGATATGCCAGCAAAGGAATTTGACCGTTTTTTAACTCCAGTAGGGTATAAAAAGAGGCCGAAGCCGTTAGCCGGGCATTATTTTCCGAAAGAAAGACATCGTTTGACTGGCCGTCTATTAAAAAATCAAGACCGAAATAGCCCAAATAACCACTCTTTCTCATTAACTCTCCAACATGTTCGGTTATCTGTTTAATCTGATATCTCTGATCGTCCGGCAGCCCTGCCGGCCACTGCCGTCCGCCGGTACCGCCGGGCATGCTCGTCAAAAAGGGGTTTGATTCTATCTGCACCGCCGGGGGGCTTTGCAAAATTTCCTCCGGCAAAACCAGCGCATTGTTTAAAACCGTTATACCTTTAATAAACCGGTTTACTTTTACTTTTATCCTCCCGAATTTTTTTTGAATTTCAGAAAAATGTTTTTCGTCACTAATAAAAAAGGTGGAATTTCCTGCCCAGCCAAAACCAAACTGAATTACAAACGGCAATCCGAATTTTCCCAAACAAGTATTAAAATCCAGATTTCTTAAAAAGTCAATTTCAGCAGGAAGAATGGGTAAATTTTCCCGACTGGCGATCTTATGGAAATTTATTTTATCTTCAAAAACCTTATTTAACAATGACGAATTTCCGATAAGTTTAAAATTATTTTTTTGGGCAATAATTTCAAGTTTCTTTTGCGGTTTAAAAAAAATAATATTGGGAATCTGACCCTTTGATTTTTCCTTTATAAAAGATAAAACCTGTGGATGGCCTAAAATTTCCGCTGAACTGCGGAACATGAGGTTTTTTCTTCCCATCTCCTTTTCCAAACAAAAAACAGAAACACCCCTTTTTTGCATTAACTCAACCAGCGGGTGGTCGTCTAAACAAACAACATGATAATTAGAAACAATGCTTTCCAGACCAACACCCCGGCTTGGATCATTAGTGACATAAAAAATCGGCTTCTTTATTTTTTTTAAAACATCAAGTCCCATAAAATTAATATTTCTTTCCGGTTAATAAACAGACCCCCCGTTTAATTTTCCAACCTTTATTTCTGGCTTTTTCAACCGCTGCTAAAGCAAGTGCTCCTTCGGCGGAAGTCTCAATTTTGTTTTTTAGTAAAATCTTATCGGCCTGTTTTATCTGATCGTTTCCAATCACCCAACCTGCCCCCCTGGATTCCTCAACCGCTTTAAGAATCTGATCTTTAAGGGGAGAGTGTTTGGCGACCAAAGAAGTTGCCAAACTGACGGCCTCAGACTGATAATCATGATCAAACAAACCGGCAAGAGGACAAACAGAGGCAGGCTGGCAGAGGTGAATACGGGGAAGTTTTCCTGCTTTCTTAAAGCCTCGAAAAAGGCCGATCAGGTTTACTCCGCTGGAACAGGGAATAAAAATATCGCTGATTTCCCCCTTATTGCCAGCCAGTTCAAAAGAAATTGTCTGGTAACCTTCACTGCCGAATTGATTTAAAGAAGGCCGCAGATTATAAAGATTGTTTTCTTTGGCAAAACGTCCGGCCATAGACAGAGGTCTATTATCAATAGAAATATCCGCTTTCATCTGCTTTAAGACGAGCAGTTTATTTTTGTCGATTTTTGGAGAGACAAAAATTTTCAATTTCAACTTGGCCAAATTGCAATAATTGGCGGCGGAAATCGCCGCATTCCCTGAGGATGATAAAACAAAACTGCCAAAACCCTCCGACCAGGCCTTACTGACCAAAAAAGCCAACCCTCGGTCTTTTAAAGAACCGGTCGGATTTTGATCTTCTCTTTTTAAAATTACATCTAGGGGGGGAAAATATTCTTCTTTAGTGTTCCCTTCATTAAGACTCAGTCTGAATTTTTCCGGAACATCAGCCAAATACCCAGAAAACCGCCAAATTCCTCTTCGCTCTTGCTTTTTTTCTTTCAACATTTTATTATCCATTATACATTACCAGACGCTAGACGCTAATTAACTAATCGCTTAAAAAATGACCAAAATTGTTAGTTGTCCGGACTGCCAGGAGCCGGTAATTATACCGGATGATAACGAGACCGGAGAAATTATCGAATGCCAAAACTGCGGGGCAGAACTGGAAATCATCTGCCTCAACCCCCCCCAGGTATCTTTAATCGTCGAAGAAAAGTAGCTTTCACCAATATATTACTTTTTTATCGCACGTACGATAAATAACTGTCAAATTACATTAGTCTTAATTTTTTAAACAAGACGTAAGCCTCTTCTCCCAACCAATCATCGGGAAGGAAAGAGAAGGGAATCTGTGGGTCTTCATTTAATATCGAAAGAAACAAATAAATTAATTCCCCTCTTTTCTCTTTTCCGCTTTTTGCCTTGTAAACAAATTCTCTATATCTTAAATTTAAATGTGACAGCAAGAAAACCTTTTCCATTAATTCTTTCAAAGTCTTTGTCCCTATCATGCCATTTTTACCAATCGAAGAGATTAGTATTAAATCGCCGGATAATTCATGTTTTTCAATAAATTTTTTAATAAGATTTGTTGGGTTATATGGAGTCAACCAATTACTTTGTTGAAGCATTCCACAACCAATATCTCTTAAGAATTTTCTAAAGTAATCTCTCTCTTTATTTTTATCTTTTGGAAAATCGTAAGAAACCAAATAAATCTGCCCATCCCAAACTCTTTTTTCATCATAAAAGGGAATTATCTTTCTCAACTTTAGCTCTCCTGCCTTGGTAATTATGGGCAGAATTTCTTTTTCTTTTACAAAATCAATAAGTCCTTTTCGTTTCAAAAAAGAACAGGCCCTTTTAATTCTATGATAGTTTAATTTCTCTAAATCTTCTTCTACGCTACTCTCTATTAAATATCTTTTTTTTTGGATTAAACTTGGAGCTTCCAGGTTAAAATAAATTCCTATCAAAATCATATCAACCACTCTTTCGGCAATACCGTCTCTAAATTTACGAATCTTTCTTATCGTCAACACCATATAAATAATTATAGTACGTACTACAAAAATCTGTATTGTTGGTAAAGAAGTAGGTTAATCCCAAATTTTTAGTCTTTTTACTCCATCACCTTCTTGAAGGTAAAGTTGGAGAGCGTAATTTGCACCATTCGAGGTTTTTTCTTGCCATTCTTGCTCCTGAAGGCTTTTTTCCACGTCTTTAATAATAATTGATTCTTTATGAACACCGGAAATGACGGTATAAAAAGGAGAGGACGAATGAGCGTAAATGATCTTTTTGATATTTCCGCCCTTATCTTTTCCAATTTCCATCACCACCGCCAAATGATGTCCGCCTCCTAATCTGATCATATCCCCCGGCTTAATCCACTTAATTTTTTTTACAAAAAAGGAAACACCCCCGTCAGTCAGCATTTTAGTGCTCGCTCTTATTTTTATATACCTGCCTTCAGAGTTTGGAATATCGTCCGCAATCCCGTTTCCTCCTCTTTCTAAATCAAGCGCGTTAAGCATCCAAAAAGCAAAACCGGAACAATCAACCCCAAGGCGATTTTTTTTCATAAACAGAACAATTTCCCGCTCGTTTAATGTACTCAAATCAATTTTTTTCTCCCGGGCTTTTAATTCGGTAAGATTAACCAATTCTTGCGGACTGGCCTTACCTCCCCCGGGACCATGTTTCAATTTTTTGGAACAATCCATCCAATAAGGACAAACGATTTCTTTACCGCCAAGGAGAAGGTGAGTATATAGATAAAAAATGTCTTGCATGGTCAAATATACGCAATCCATAAGCCGAAAAGCGCCAAAATTATGCCGGCCAGCCAACCCCTCATGACAATTTTGGGTTCCTCCCAGCCGATATTTCTCAGCCAAAGATGAAAAGGGGCGACTGCAAAAGCCTTCTTCTTTAATAATTTTTTGGATAAAATTTGAATCAGGCTTGAAGATACTTCCACGATAAAAAGTCCGCCGATGACAACCAAGGCAAAAGTCCGCCCAATTAAAAGGCCGACCACGGCGAAGGTGGCGCCAAAAGACAAGGCGCCGACATCCCCCAAAAAGATTCTGGCGGGATAGACATTAAAGTAAAGAAAAGCAATTAGCGAGCCTATCCAGATCGCCAGAAAAATTGAGAGCGGGGTGTCAAGGGTTGTGTGGGAAAGAATCCAGAAGGCAAACAAAGCAATCATTAAAAGTCCGCAAGCCAAACCGTCAAGTCCGTCAGTAATATTAAAGGCATTAACAAAAGAAACGATAATAAAGGCGGCCAGGGGGATAAAGAAAACACCGATGTCAAAAACCCCAAAAAACGGCACATAAATAAAACTAATTTTTAAATTAAAAAACATCATTGAAGCAATAAAAAAAGCCAGCAGCCATTGAATGGCAAACTTATGCCTTAATCTCAAGCCAAAAAAACCCGTTCTCTTAAACCCAAAAAATTTTAAAATATCGTCATATAACCCAAGCAATCCGAAAGAAATAAAGGTAAAAAAAAGAATATTTAATTCTTCTTTTATCTGAGAGAAAGCGGTTGTTACTCTAATTCCCGCATAGCAAAGGATAGGATAAAGGATTAAATAAAGCAAAACGGTAGTGGCAATTATCAGCAGTCCTCCGCCAACCGGAGTTCCGGCTTTAAGGTTGTTGAGTTTGTCAAAAATTTTAGTTCGGTTACCTTCAATATCGGTCGTTTTTTGTACCCGGCGGAAAAATTTGAGTTTATAAAGAAGATTAATAAAAGGAACAACCAAAATACTGGTAAAGAGAAAAGAGAAAATAAGTAAGCCTAAATATAAAGCAATCATCTTGGCTAAACTTCATTGTAACAGAAGAGGGATAATTCTTTCCAGGTGTTTATGCAATGAGGCCTTCAAATAAATCAAATCCCCTTTTTGTAAATTTTTTTTCAAAAAATCGGCCGCCGAGTTTATGTCTTTAGCAAAAAAAGCCTTTTTTAAACCAAAATTTTGAGCTGCTTCAACCGTGTATTTTGCCAGCGAACCGACTCCGACAAGCATATCGATTTGACAACTTGCCGCTTCTTTGCCGATTTGCTGGTGCATAGAAACGGAAGATTCACCCAGTTCGCCCATTTCACCAAGAACCGCAATTTTCCGGCCGGAAAATTGAGAAAGGGATTTTAAGCCGGCAATTACCGAAGCTGGATTGGACCTTTTGGCGTCATTAATCAAAACTGTCTGCTGGGGCCCGGGACCGACGCTAAATCGACCTTCAAGCGGTTTTAACTGCGCTAATTTTTGCACTATTGTTCCAATGTCAACTTTCTGCTCTTTTCCTACGATATAGGCAACCAAACAAGCATAAACAGCCTGGTATCCCAAAAGCCCCGAATTTATTAAAATTTTTTCTTCCCCGTCATGTAGTTGAAAGCTCGTTCTTAAAAGAGATAAAATAATTTTATCAGCCCAAACATCCGCTTTTTCTGAAAGACCGTAAAAAACTTTTCTTCCTTTAAGTTTTAATCCGACCTTCCTGACCTCTTCATCATCATAATTTAAAACGGCCAAACCAAGCGGGGGAACAGCCTCGATTAATTTACTTTTTTCCGAAACCACGTTTGAAAGCGATCTTAAAAGGTCTTTGTCGGTATGCACGGGAGTTATACCGGTTAAAACGGCAATTTTCGGTTTTACCAACGAAAGGTGGCGGTCCATCTCGCCCAAGTGGTCAATGCCATATTCCAAAACCAGTACTTCATTCCAAATCTTAGTTTTTAAAATCGTAACCGGCAGATTAAATACCGTATCAAGATTTATATCTGTTTTATTAACGGAGTACTTTCCCGATAAAACAGACGCAATCGCGGTAACGGCCGTGGTCTTACCGTAACTGCCGGTTACACCCACCACCGTTAACTGCAAATTGATTTCCAGCCATATTTTGGCCAATTTTCTTCTCACTTGATGGAATAAATTCTTTATATTTCTACCCATTTTTAATTCTTTTAATGTCTGCCCCTAAGGTTTTAAGTCTCCCGTCTAAATTCTCGTATCCCCGATCGACATGTTCGACACCGGTCAGCCTGCTTGTTCCGCCGGCAATCAAAGAGGCCAAAATCAAAGAAGCACCGGCGCGCAAATCAGTAATTTCCATCGTAATTGGAGTTAACTTTGTCGGGCCAATAACCCGGGCCGCATGAAAATTTCCTGGTTTGTCGTCTTTAAGGTTAAAATTGTATATTTCATCAGGGTTTGGAACAACCGGATTAAAAAGTTCAATTTTTGCCCCCATTTTTTGCAAGCCTGAAACGAAAGCAAACCGATTCTCAAAAATAGTCTCATGAACAATGGAAGTTCCTTTTGTCTGTGTCATTAAAATCATCCACATTGCCATCCAATCAGACATAAAACCAGGATAGGGACTGGTCACGATATTTAAAGCTTTTAAATTACCTTTATAAAAGAAGCGGATTCCATCGTTTGTTGTTTCATATCCCCCGCCGATTTCTTTTACTGATTTTAAAAAAGCTCGCAGCATCTCAGGATTGGCTTGTTTTATAAAAACATCCCCCTTAGTGGCTAAGGCACAACAGGCAAAAGTCACCGCTTCATTACGGTCCGGCATAACAAAATGGTCAGCGGGGACAAAATTACTTACTCCTTCAATTTCAATCGTTCTGTTTTTGGTTCTTTTAATTTTTGCCCCCATTTTATTCAAGAAAGCAATCAGGTCATCAATTTCAGGCTCAAGGGCGGCATTTTCCAAAATTGTCTTTCCTTTAGCACTGGCAGCCGCAATAATCATGATGTCGGTACCGCCGTGGGTATTTTTATGAAAACGGTACCTGCCTCCCTTAAGCTTTCCATAAATTTCATAATGGCTGCCGGATTCTTTAACTTCCCCGCCTAAAACCTTAATCCCCTCAATGTGTCGGTCTAAGGGCCGGCGGCCAATTTTACAACCGCCGGGAACAGGGAGGATTGCCTTGCCAAAACGGTAAAGCAACGGACCGATAAAGTAAGTCGAAGCGCGTGAAAGTTTACCGGTAGTCTGAGAAAACTCCTGCTTTAACAGGCCGGAACCGGAAACCCATAGAGAATGATTTTCCCCAAACTCAACACTGCCTCCGAGTTCCCTGATAATTTCTGCCGTTGAATAAATATCGCCAATTTTAGAAAAATTTTGTATTTTACTTGGCTGATCGGCGTAGAGAGAAGCAATTATCAGTTTAAAACCGGAGTTTTTGGCTCCGCAAAGATCAACTTTTCCTCTTAAGGTATTTCCGCCGGTGATTAAAAATTCGTCCATCAAAACTCTCCTACTCTGACAATTTCCTCATATAAATTAATATTAAATTTTTCTTTTACTTTACTTTTTGCCAAATCAATTAACTCAACAACCGCGGCCGCCTTTGCTCCCCCAAGATTAATTATAAAATTGGCATGTTTCTCCGATATTTTGGCACCGCCGCATTGGCTGTTTTTTAATCCGCATTTTTCAATTAATTCCCCGGCCGATTGCGGTTTGGGATTAACAAAAATACACCCCGCGGACGGTTCTTTGGGTTGTCCTAATCTCTTACTCGTATAAAACATTATTTTTTCTTTAATCTTTTGGTTGTCTTTTTTCTCTAAATTAAATTCAACTGCCAATATAATTTCCGCATTATGCTTAAAACGACTGTCACGATATTCAAACGAACAATTATCTTTATCAATCCAAATTACTTCTCCGTTTGAGGATAAAATCTTTACCCGATTGACATAATCACCAATATTTTCTTGCCAAGCGCCGGCATTTCCCCGAACCGCCCCTCCCACCGTCCCCGGAATCCCCGCCATAAACTCCAAACCGGTCAGGGAGTTTTCCAGGCACTTGTTTATTAAAGTTGACATCGGCAAACCCGCACCGGTTGTTACCGTGCCATTTTCAATCCGTAATTCGCAATTCGATAATTTGATAATTATTCCCCGAAACCCTTTGTCGCCGACTAAAATGTTTGACCCCGCTCCCAAAATAAAAATTGCGATTCCCATTTCTCCAGCAAGCTCAACCGCTTTAATCAATTCTTCTTCACTTTGAGCTTCATAAAACAAATCTGCCGGTCCGCCGATTATAAAAGTTGTGTGCACCGATAAAGGTTCATTCAAGCCTACTTTTTCTTTGCCTAATTTTTTAATTAACTCTTTATATTTATTGTTCATAATCTTTTTAATCCTTCGGCAAGCTCAAGATAAATCCGTTAATCTTTTAATTATATTTTTAGTCAAATCCGTAAATCTCAATCCTCCCGATGACATAAAGACAACCAGATCACCATCCCCGGTTTTTTCCTTCAAAAACTCAATTATTTTTTCATCAACCGGTTCATAAAAAACTTTTTTGCTTCCCCCGAACGCCTTAACCAAACAAGAACCGGTTACCCTCTCCCCTCTTCCGACATTTTTTAAAAACTCAACCCTGCCAATTATTACTTGATCAGCCAAATTAAAAGAATCTGAATACTGGTCTAAATTTTCTCTAAACTTTAAACTAGTTGCCGAAGGGTTAAAAACGACAAAAATTTTATTTTTTGGATATTGTTTTCTTAATAAAGAAAGAACACTCTTTATTTTGGAAGACTGTTGGGATAAGTCTTTAAACAAATATCTTCCCCCAAATACTCCTAAAAATTCATTTCTTTCCCTTAACCCTTTAAATGAAATTATTGAATCTTCAATTATCTTTCGTTCAATATTAAGTTTTGTGCATAAAATATCGGCTCTTATGGCGCTTTCCTTATATAAAACACTCGGGGGAAGTTTAACATTTGAAGTTTGAAAGGGGATTTTCGGACATTTACAGGCATTAACCACCGCTTTATCGACTAATCTTTGATCGTAAAATAATACTCCATTATCCGGAAGAAGTTTTACCAAATTAATAAATGCCTTTACATAAGAGTCTCTTGTTTTAAAAATCTCAGGATGATCATACTCGGTTGCTGTCAGCAGTAAAAATTTAGGCTTATAAAACATAAACTTCGGTGGATCCGACTCTTTAAGCGCCGGCGTCTCGTCCCCTTCGACAACCGAAAAATTTGAATCCGATATTTTAATTCCATCGGAAAAATTTACGGGAACCCCCCCAAACATATAAGAAGGATTCAACCCGGCATTGATTAAAATCCAAGAAATAAGCGCCGTAGTTGTTGATTTAGCGTAAGTTCCCGCAACGACAATTGAATTTTCCTTAATCAAATATTTCCCAATTACCTCCGGATAAGATAAAACATTCAGTTTAAGAAAAACCGCTTTTTTATATTCAGGGTTATCTTTGTTTATTAAAAGCGGACTTCTCCCGACTACCACCAAATCAGGATCGTTTGGTAAATTTTCTTCTTTGTACTCTTTGAAATAAGCAATATTGTTCTGAGATAAGAAATCAGTAATCGGGGGATAAACTTCTTTTTGATCAGAACCCGAAACAGCCCAATCCATATCTTTAAAAGCTTTTGCCAGCGGCGCCATTGTCTTTCCTGCTATTCCAATAAAATATGCCTTTTTCATATGTAAAAATTTACCCGAACACCGTATTTACTCAAGAGGTTTTCAAGCCCGTCTGGATAAAACTCTGTAATAAATTTCTGGTTTTTCAGCAGATATTCTTCTTCGTCCAATCCCAAAATTAACTTTTTTAGTTCCGGCAGGTTGTCGTTCCACCTAAAGCCATTAAAAAATTCAACTCCTTTAAATTCAGTTTTATACAATGACTCTTTCTGGTAACAAGTGCCTAAATAGGCATATTTTTTCTGATTTTGTTTAGCCCAAATGACGGCTTGAAGCATCATCCTTGCTCCCAGATTTTGACTGATGTAGTCGGATTTATAAAAACTGTGGGCATATTGAATCAAGTTACCGCCGATAAAACAAACCGCATATCCAACCTCGCTCTGATCAACCGTCTTTTTAAAAACAAAAACATAATTAAAGACACCGTTTTTAAAAATATTTTTTATGCTTTGTGAAGAAAAAACTCCCCTGCCGATTTTTTTGCCCGCATAATCTTTACACATTTTTTGCACCGCCGGGGTGTAATCAAAATCAGATAAAGGAATTAAGTCCGCTTCAAAATCAACCGTTTTGTTTAAAATTCTTCTGTTTTCACTGGTAAGATCAAAACGTTCAAGATTTACCCTCAGACTGCGGGAAAGATAATAAACATGAGGTAAGTGTCTCATCGGCAAAAAGCCGCTTTGGTATATTGTTTCTTCTAAGTCTTCCACTTCTTTCAATAACCAGACCTGATAAGGAAAATGATATTTGTCATAATCATCCTTAAATTCACTGAAAAACAGCTTCATTTTTTTATCCTTTCTTCAATCGCTTTTCTAACCGCTGCATTTTCCGACCAGGGATATTCGGTTTGGCCAAAACACATTGATTGTTCATGGCCCTTACCGCAAACGACCACAATATCGTTTTTTTTAGCCAATTTGCCGATGGCATAATTGAAAGCTTCTTGACGATCGGTGATAATTTTGAAATCTCCTCCTGCTTTTTGGCAGCCATCGGCAATCTGCTGGCAAATTGTATTGACATCCTCCGTCCGGGGGTCCTCGGCGGTAATGACGGAAAAATCGGCCAACTTACCGGCAATCTCACCCATCATCGGCCTTTTTTCCATATCACGAAGTCCGGCCGCACCAAAAACCACAATTAGTTTTGATCCGGTCGGTTTTAACTTTCTCAGCAAGCCCAGAACTTGTTTTAAGGCGTTCGGGGTATGGGCAAAATCAACATAAACTTTATAATTTTGCCCTTCAGTAATTTCTTCCAACCTTCCTTTTACGCCGTAAAAGGTGGTTAAGGCGGTCCTTATTACTTCCGGTTGGATTTGTAAAGAAAAAGCCGCCGCAATCGCCGCCAAACAATTATACCGATTATATTCACCCTGAAGAGGAGTTTTAAACGGGAACTTTTTAAGCGTAAAATCAGCATTGCTTTTTAGGGCATAAGTAATTACTTTTTTATCTTGGTTTTGTTTAATTTTAGCGGAAAGCAATTTAAAGGAAGGATCATCCCTGTTTAAAATCGATATTTTTGAATTTAAAAAAAGTGACAGCTTTGCCAGCTGGTAGTCTTTAAATGTTTTATGGTAATCCAAATGTTCATGGGTGATATTGGTTAAAACCCCAATATCAAAATTAATTCCCCAAAGCCGGTACTGGTCAAGCCCGTGGGAAGTGATTTCCAAAACGGCATATTCAAGTTTTTTTTTGACCATCTTACGAAGAAGTTTTTGCAGCTGCCAAGGATCAGGAGCAGTTACATGGAAACCGGTATCAATTTCTTCATTGTCTATTTTAGCCGAAACGGTTGAAACCATACCGGCCTTAAGACCGGCAAACAATAAAATGTGGTAAATTAAATTTACCGTCGTGGTTTTACCGTCAGTCCCGGTAATACCGATAATTTTTAGTTTTTTTGACGGAAAACCGAAGTAAATATTAGCCAGGACGGAAAAGGGTAAATGTTTAAATTTGTTTATTTTTTTTTGAGGAATCCAAGTGCGAACCCTGTCAAGTAATTCTTGAAGTTGATTTTTTAATTGTTTCTCGATCATTTTTGGGTGTGTATATTATAACACCCCAGACTTAATTATCGTCCGGGGCGATCTTTTTTATCCTAAAGATGTCTTTGGCGATGGAAAACCAAAGAGGGGCGGCAGTTTCCGATCCCCAAGGCGAAGTTTTAGGCTCATTTAAGGTTACCAACATTGCAAAACTTGGATTATCCACCGGGCCGAATCCGATGAATGAAGCAATTGTTTTTTCGGGATCATAATGGCCCTCTATCGGGATCTGCGCCGTCCCCGTCTTCCCGGCAATAGTGTAACCCGGCGGTTTTGCCCACTTTGCCTCCCCTTTTTCAACCGCCTCAACCATCATTTTTTTTATGATATTGGCGGTTTTTTCTGATATCGGCCTGCCCTTTTTCACCGGTTTGATCTCAATTGTCTTACCATTCTCTTGGATTTTTTGAACCATTTGCGGTTCATAAGTTTCTCCGTTATTGGCAATCGCCGATACCGCCGTCAAAATCTGAACCGGAGTAAAGGCAATTCCTTGGCCAAAAGAAGCGGTTGCCAAATCAATCGGCAGCCACAGGTTTACCGGCTTGACTTTAGAAGAGACTTCTCCTTGCAGGTCTATATTGGTTTTATCGGTAAGACCGAATTTTCCCAAATAATTAAGCAAACATTCTATTCCGATTTTTTCGGAAATATAAACCATGCCGACATTGTCGGAGTGGACAAGAATATCAGTCATTGTCGAATCGGGATAATATTTCTCGTTCCAGGTCTTTATCGTATAGTCGGCAATAGTTTTTGGGCCGTCACAAAAACCGCATTGTTCATTTTCCGCCACCGATCGGCTGTCGATAGCGGCGGCCATTACCAAGACTTTAAAAATTGATCCCGGTTCAAAAATACTGGAAATCACCGGATTGCGGAATATTTCCTGATCAAAAGAATAATAGACGGAAGGGTCATAACTGGGAAATGAAGCCATTGATAAAACGGCGCCGTTTTTAGGATCAAGAACTAAAACAGTTCCTGAAACCGCCCCGTATTTTTCAATACCCTCTTTTAGTTTTTTTTCGATTAAAAACTGCATTCCTCTATCGATATTAAGAATAAGGTCCCGGCCGGCGATTAATTTTTCCACTTTAATATTTCCTATAGGCAACGGCTTCCCCAAGGCATCTTTTTCATAAAAAAAACTGCCTTCTTTCCCTGTTAATTCTTTGTCATAGTAACCCTCCAGGCCAAAATACCCTTTTGCCTGTCCACTCTCATCTTTACCGACAAAACCTAAAAACTGAGCCGACATTGAAGCTTCCGGGTAATAACGTGACTCTTTGATCTCGAAATTCAGACCCACAATTCCCAAGTTTTGAATTTTTCCTCTTTCTTCTTCCGAAACATTTTCTTTTAAGGGAACCCAAAAGTTTTTTTTATCCGACAATAAATCTTTATTGATATCATTCTTTCCTAAATATTTTTCTAGACTGGTTAATAATTGATCGGGTGAAATTTGAAGCCGGCTCGGGTCAGCAAAAAGCAAGTATGAGTTTTGGTTCATTACCAGCGGGTAATTATCGCTGGCTAAAATCTTACCCCTTTCGGTATTGGTTTTTTGGAAATGTTGATATTGTTCGGTGGCTAATAATTTAATCTTTTTTTGTTGAAATATCTGCCAATACAAGAGTTTACCCAAAACAGCCGCAAAACCACCAATAAGAAGAATTAAAACCAACCTGGTTTTGGTTTCGAATTTCATCTTTTTAAAGCAACCGCGTAGTCGTGAGCGACCACTTCCGAATAGATCACGGCGCTTGAACTTTTTTGCACCAGTTCCTTTTCCAATAATTTATTTTCTTCTTGCAAATTTTCTATTTTGGTTTCAACTTCCAAAAAGTCTTCAGAAAAGGAAATTCCCCGGCAAACAAAAACCGCCGGAAGAATAACTAAAAAAAGAATTGTTGTTAATAAAAAAATTGGTTTTTTCATAGCTTTTCGGCTCCTCTTAATTTAGCGCTCCTGGAGCGCGGATTTAATTTAATTTCGTTACCGGACGGAATAATCGGCTTAGAATTAATAATTTTTAATATATTTTGTTTTTGTTTTTCCAAAAAAAATCTTTTTACAACCCCGTCTTCTAAAGAATGAAAACTTATAACCACCAGCCTTCCACCTTGATTTAAAAGATCAACCGATTGCGGCAGGCTCTCTTTAAGAGAGTTAAGTTCATCATTTACGGCAATTCTTAAGGCTTGAAAAACCCTGGTTGCCGGATGTATCTTCCTGAATTTTTCGCTTGGTGGAGCCTGGCTCACAATTATTTGGGCCAGTTCACTGCATTTTTCAATTTGCTTATTCTGTCGGTATCGAACAATAGCTTTCGCATACCTTCCGGAAAATTTTTCTTCACCCAGTTTTGTGAACAATTCCGCCAGTTCTTTTTCGGTTAAACCGTTAACTAAATCTTTTGCCGTTACCGACAGAGCCGGGTCCATTCTCATATCCAAACTGACTTCTTGACTAAAAGAGAATCCTCTTGAGGCTGACTCGAATTGATGGCTGGAAACCCCCAAATCAAACAATACCCCATCAACCTTTTCGAATCCATTTTCTTCAGCCAATTTGGCAAGATTAACAAAATTACCTTTTGCGAACTTGGGAGGTGTCAAGCCTGGGCAGGCTTGTTTCAGTCTTATGCTGGCATAGGAGAGAGCCTCGGGGTCTTGGTCTATTCCCAAAAGGATACCCCCGCGTTTGACAATCTCCTCGCTGTGGCCTCCACCCCCCAATGTCGCATCAAGATATTTTTTACCCGGTCGGATATTTAATAAATCGACCGTCTCATTTAAAAGTGCCGGGACATGATATGTACCGATTTTTTCCAATTTACTGGCCGACATTGCTTAATTTTTCCGCTATTTTATTGATATTTTCTTTTAAATATTTTTGGTATTCATCCCAAACTTGTTTGTCCCAAATCTCAACATATTTATTTAATCCCAAAAAAATCGCTTCCTCTCCGATTCTTGCATGAGCCCGTAAATAGCTTGGTAAAACACACCTTCCTTGTTCGTCCAAGTCAATCTCGGTTGCCTCTCCAAGCAAAAACCGAGCCGTATCCCTAGCCGAATTTAAAATAACCGGCTTGCCTTCGGTTGATTCAACCAGCGACTTGTAGTTTTTGGCGGAAACAACCATCAACGAGTTTTCATATCCGACAGTAACCACTAAATTATCCCCCAGGACCTCTCTAAACCGCTTAGGAAAGGCCAAACGGCCCTTTGGGCTAACTTTAGTGCGGTATTGTCCAATCAGCATCTTTTTATTTCACCACAATTCACCATTTTCCTCCAACTTACACCATTTTGTGACAGAAAATAGCAGTTGTCAAGGGGTGAATTTGAATCACGAAGCGTGTATGGATAGTACTGAAAAGCTGAGTACTAAAAATAGACGTGGTCAAGAAGAGCTAAAAAAATTACTGTCCACTTTTTTTAAATATAATCATCGAGTGTTATTTTTTTCAATCCTTTAAAATAATCTACCAGCTTTAAATCCTCAACCCATTTTTTTAAATAGTCCATGTTCAGGTTTTTTTTCTGTATTTGATAGACAAAAGCCGCATCAACTAAGTGCTTTTCTATTTTTGCTTCTTTATACCATCTTAATTTTTGTAAAATTGTATCCTCGGGACTGGATATTTCCATAAATTGATCCAGGATTTTTACTCTCCGCTTCCGGGAAAACCGTGATTTGTCAAACAAATCTTCTGTTAAAAGCCAAAAATCCAGTTTTAACGTTGTTGGCAGATGAAGGATATTAAACATATCTTTATTTCTTACCGCCTCTTTTATTACATCGGCTTGGATTAAAAAATCCTCAGAAAGATTTTTTACTGCATTTAGTGTTTTTTTTATGTCTTTTTGGTTTATTTCCACCACAAAATCAATATCGTGAGAAGCACGAGGACGACCGTAATAAATCACGCTCCAAGCACCGGTAATCATGTAGGGAATCTCTGATTTTTCCAAAAAAGACGAAATTTGTTTAAGAAGTTTCTCTTGGCTGGTTTCCATCTTATTTAATTGCCAGTAGCAACCATTCCCGCTTTTCTTACTTTTCTAACTGTTTCGGATAATTCCATTCCCAAACGAATTTTTTTACTTCCGGACATTCTTCTATATCTGGAAAGCAAAAATTGTGTTAGGTTCTTCTTTTGCACCATTACCCCATTATACACATTATTTCTACTCTCCCAAAATGAAAAGAGAGGTGTTGGAGAAGCCGGCGGCGGCTTTGCCGGGCTCGAAAGTAGTTTCCAGTTTTTGCCAAGACTTACCCGAAAGAGCATAAATGCTGGCCTGAATCAGTGAAGTCTTAAAACTTACCGTGCCCTTACCGGCTAAATTGGGGAAAACGCCATAGGGAATAGATTTAGCCGTCACTCCTTCCGGCAATTGAACAGGAATTCCCACTGAAGAGATTGTCAGATATAATGAGTTTTGGGGAAGAGCGGTTGAAATAAGAGAAAAAACACCGTCTCCGGCGGACAAGCCTTCTTTAGCTTCTTTTCCTTTTTGAATCCTAAAAGCAGATTCGTACTTTTCTTTGCCGCCGCTCCCTATTAGGGTTAAAATCAACATACCCTCATTGACATTCTCATCATATTTATACTTGCATGCCCCGGTGGTGCAGCTGGCGCTTCCCAAAAGCAGTTTTTTGGAAAATTCGGTTTGATTGCTTAATTCTACCGGTTTGCCCCCGGAGCTAATCCCTCTTTCAATCCTGTTTCCTTCAAAATCGGCAAAATAAGTCAACTCATACTCGAGAGCAGTCATTTCTTTTCTAATATTTTTAATATCTATGGTTAACCAATGGTTGTCGCTGGAAACATTCAGAGAAACGTAAGGCCTTTCTTTTATTGTTTCTTCTACCGGTTTGGTGGGAATTGAAGTCGGAGCGGTCTGGCCGGGAAGTGTTTCTGCCGGTTCTTTCTTGGCACAGCCGGAAAGAAAAACTGCACCGGAAAAAATTGCGGCCAGTAATAATATTTTTTTCATTTTTACTTAAGTAAATTAAGCAAGTGTTTTAAAAGATTGTCAATTGGCAATCGTTGTTGTTTGGCGGTATCACGATCACGGACGGTTACGGTATTATCCTCAAGCGTTTGGTAATCAATCGTCACACACCAAGGTGTTCCAATCTCGTCTTGAGAATAATATCTCTTGCCGATATTTCCCCTGTCGTCAAAACTAACCGTAATTTCTGATTTTAAACTTAAGAAAACCTCCCTTGCCTTTTTTACCAACTCCTCTTTATTGGCTAAAAGAGGAAAAACCGCCGCTTTATAAGGGGCAACTTTGGGATTTAATTTTAAAAATACCCGGTCATTTTCTTCGCAGTATGCATCAAGAAGTAAAAACAAAAAAGTTCTGTCAACTCCACCCGAAGTTTCAACAATGTTTGGGGTGTATTTTTCACCTGTTCCCTGGTCGGTATAACCCAAATCCTGACCCGAATATTCGCTATGCCTTGACAAATCCCAATCCCCCCGCCAATGAATCCCTTCAATTTCACTTCCGTCAAAAGGAGAAGCCGAATACTGGATATCAAAAGCTTTTTCGGCATAATGAGCCAGCTTTTCGTGCCGATAAAAAACCAAATTATCCGGATGGGTAAACAAGCCTTGGTACCACAGCATTCTTTCGTTTTTCCAATAGTCAAACCATTTTTCCATCTCTGAAGGATGACAAAACCACTGCAAATCCCATTGTTCAAACTCTCTCTGCCGGAACAGAAAATTTCCCGGAGTCACTTCGTTTCTAAAGGCCTTTCCAATCTGGCAAATACCAAAAGGAATTTTAAGCCTGTTTGTTTGAAGAACATTTTTAAAATTCAAATAGATTGTTTGGCAAGCTTCGCCGCGTAAATATGCATTTATTTTCTCTCCTTCGATAACTCCCAGTTGGGTTTGCATTAAAATATTGTAGTTTCTGGGCTCTGTAAGCTCTCCTCCGCAGTCTGGACATCTATTTTCAGCTAAATCATCTTGTTTGAAACGGTGATGACATTTTTTACATTCAGACAAGGGATCGGAGAAATTTTTAACGTGGCCGGAAGCTTCCCAAACTTTAGGATGAGTAATAATCGCCCCGTCAATTCCGACGATATTCTCATGGTCAACCGTCATCCACTTCCACCAAAGCCGTTTAAGATTATTCTTCATTTCAACCCCGAGAGGCCCAAAGTCATAAAACCCCTGATTTCCACCATATATTTCCGAGTTAGGATAAACAAATCCTCTCCTTTTACAAAGTGAAACAACTTTCTCCATTAAATCCATGCTTGTAGTATATCAAGAATAATAAACGGAGACAATCAGTTAATATGGTGAAGTAATACCAATTTTTGTCTCTAACTTTTCTAATCGATTATTATGTTGAAACAAGGTATCCCCTATTACTTCCTGCTCTTCTCTAACTTTTTTAACCTCCCCCATTAATTCATCCATCGAGTTAAAATGTTCTTCCTTAGTAGGAATTAAATTGATACTGTCCTTTACTTCTCTAATTTGATCTTTTACCTCATCAATCTCCTTCAATACCTGGCTCGAGCCTGCCACAATTAAAAGCTGAATTTTATTCAGATCGTCTTTTGTCAACATAAACAAACCTTAGCAAAACAAAAATTAATAATCAATTAGCAATTCAACCCGCCTTCACAAAAGTTTCGTCGGGCAGGCAATTTAACAATCGCTATATTCTTGCTAAAAAATTCTTTGCCTTTAATTCTTTTTCGATTATCTCCTCAACGAATAAAGAGGTTCTAAAATCTTTGGGTACCGGTTTGTCATG
>PEVD01000041.1 GCA_002780305.1 Candidatus Shapirobacteria bacterium CG03_land_8_20_14_0_80_40_19
CTCTTTTTTCAATATTTCCGCAATCTCTTTCAAAGAAGAGATATCGTTGGCGGATATTTCCAAGCTGGCCGGTAAAAAATTAGCCGTTACCATTTCCAGCAAGACCGGTTTATCTTTAAAAAGATCTTTGTATATTTTTAAAGCATCGTCTTTGGAAATATAGTTAGCCTCTTTAACTTTACCGGTGGATAAGACTTTTGCCTTTAATAAATCAACATCTTGGGATTTTATGCCATCTTTTAAATAAGCGATTGCCTGCGGGCGGGATTCAAAAAAACTTAAAACCGCCTTTGAGCCGGCACCGATTAAAAAGAAAATGCAGACCAAAAATAAGGCCAAGGAGACGTTCAATATTACCGCCAAAGACTGATAAGGAGAACGGAAAATATTTTTCTTTAACGTTTTAAACATGATATTTCCCCTGTTTTTCATCTCTAACTATTTTACCACGGTCAAGTTCAATAACTCTGGTTTTTAACAAATCAACCACTTTCTCGTTATGGGTGGCCATAACAACGGTGGTTCCTTTTTTGTTGATTTCTTCAAAAAGTTTTACCATTTCTTTGGCGGTTTTAGGGTCCAGATTCCCGGTTGGCTCATCCGCCAGTAAAATTTCCGGAGCGGCCACAATCGCCCGAGCTAAGCAAGTTCGCTGCAATTCCCCGCCGGCAAGCTGGGCGGGGAATAAATTTTTTCTTTCCTGCAGGCCAACTAATTTCAGCACCTTTTCCACCTTTTCCTCAATTTCACCAAGGTTAAGTTTATAAAAACCAAGCGGGACACTGATATTTTCAAAAACCGTCCTATCATCAAAAAGTTTATAATCCTGAAAAATTACGCCGATTTTCCGCCGCCATAAATAAAGCCTTCTTTTTGGTATTTGGCTGATTTTGGTCGAGGCGGCTTCAATCGTTCCGGAAGTAGGCAAATATTCGCCGGTGATTAAACGGATAATCGTTGTTTTCCCCGCCCCCGAAGGACCGGTTAAAAAGACAAACTCACCTTTGTCAACTTTAAAAGACGCACTTTCCAGCGCTGTAATTTCCCCAAATTTTTTGCTAACTTTATCAAAAGTAATCATGGACGCCGGAGGTTATTCGAGAACCTTAATTTTAAGCACATCCATCAACCAGCCTGCTTTTTGCGCTTTCATGGTTTCGCCCCAGATTTGAATTTTCATGCCGGCAAAAGAATCCAAATCTAAAAATGAGGAGGTCATATAAATATTTTGACTGGGCCCCCCTTCTCTTAACAACTTATGGGTTCCTTCTCCGTCTATTCCTCCTTTTTCGACCACCCCGATAGCGGTATCTGCTTGGCCGGGATCTTTAACCCCAAATTCAGCGTCTTTCTTGATCTCATCTTTGGGAATTAGTCCGCTTTTCCCCGTCTCTATCGTTTCCTTTTTATTAAAAAATTTAGGAATTTTTGAACCGGTAAAAACACCCAAGCCAACGACCAAAACTGCCAAAAAAACATAAAGAGGCAGTTTTTTCTTCTTTACCGGCTCAACCAAACTGACATTTGTATTTATAACATCGTCTTCCATATTCACCTCCAATAATCTAAGAATAGCATACTTATTCTTATCAAAACAAGAGCAAACTTATTCTAGAAGAAATTTCAGCTCGGCGTCAATAAATCCGTCAAGCTCGCCGTCTAACACCAAAAAAGGATCGTTTTCTTCATGCTCCGTTCTTAAATCCTTGACCATTTTGTAAGGATGAAGCACATAGGAACGGATCTGGTTTCCCCAGCCGGCCAGTTTAAATTCACCCTTAAGTGACTTTTTTTCTTTCTGCCTTTTCTCTTCTTCTATCTCCCATAATTTTGCCCGCAGTAAATCAATCGCTATTTCTCGATTTCTTTCCTGATAACGCTCGGACTGGCTGGTAACAATTATTCCGGTCGGCTTATGGCGCAGCCGAACAGCCGTGGAAACTTTCTGCACGTTTTGTCCTCCGTGAGAGGAGGCGTGGAAAAACTCCCACTCTAAATCCGATTCGGGAATCGGACTTTCTTTACTTGCTTCGATTTGCGGCAAAACCTCAACTAAAGCAAAAGAAGTTTGTCTTAATTTATCGGCATTAAAGGGAGATTGTCTGACCAAACGGTGGGCGCCTCTTTCCCCCTTCAAATAACCATAAGCGAAAGGGCCGGTGATAATCATGATGACATTTTTAATCCCCGCTTCGTCGCCGGGAATCGAGTCAATGACATCAACCTTCCAGTCTTTCTTCTCCGCAAAGCGGAAGTACATTCTCATCAGCATCTGCGCCCAATCCATCGCTTCCGTTCCTCCCTGCCCGGCATGAATTGAAACTATCGCCGCCGAAGCGTCGTATTTCCCCCCTAAATAAGTTTTTTTTTCAAGCTGGCCGGTTTCTTTTTCCAGCCCAGACAGCTCTTTTTTGATATCCTCCAGCAATACTCCGCTGTCTTTTGACTGCGACAGCTCTTCTAAAGACTGCAGTTGTTTTTCAAGCCGGTCGACTTGGTCGATCTCATCAGTATAAAAAGCCAGCAGTTTGGATGTTTTTTGCGCCTCAAGTTGATTATCCCAAAAACCAGGCTTTGAGGTTTGTTCCTGCAGTTTTTTGATTTCTTCTTTTTTTTCTCCCAAATTCAACTTCTCTCTCAAAATCTCAAGGCTGCTTTTTAGCTGGTGGAGTTTTTCAATTACTTCTTCCATAGATAAGTTCATCGGGACATCTGATTTTCCGACCTCTTTTACCGTTCTATTGATTCACCGATTTACTATTGGTTGTTATTATAACTCGCGCTTTCGGTAGCCAATTCCTCAAACCATCTTTTGTATATCTCCATCTTGATAATTTTTAATTCTTTGGCCGGTAACTGCTTGGCCGATTCAAGCAGTTCATCTGCTCTCTGTTTTACGGTTTCACGGATTTCTCTCCCGGGCCGGGCATACTGGGAATTTTCAAAAAACTCACCTCCTTTTTCAATCGTTTTTTTGAAATTTCCTCCTTTGGCCGCTTCAACCGCTTTTCCTAAAATATCTTCCGTATACTGCGTCATTTTTTCCTCGTCTTTCGGAATTTTCCCGATCAGGGGAGAAAGAATTTCCCGCACTTTTATTTTGCCAAAAAAAAGCAGCCAGCCGATAACGATCAGGGCCAAAAACGAAAGAAACCCCAGGAACATACTTTTGAGTCTATTTTCTTTTTTTGCCATTCTTATAGCTTAATTATACAGAATTTTCGCCTTGATTTCCGTATCCCGACGCAGTTGCTTCTCAAAAACAAAACCGGGGATCGTCAGTTTATACGGAAACTGCTCAATCCCCGGCTGTTTTTGAACTGTCAAAATATAGTCAGTCTTTTTGCCCAACAAGAAGTCAACCGGCATTTTATAAACAACCGTCACTTCTTTCTCTGATTTGGCAGGGACTTCAACAAAAAAACCAACCCCCTGAAGATTCAAATCTTTTTTTTCTTCAAAAAACAATTCTTTTTCCCCTATCCCTTTTCCGTCAATATTAACCGAAATTTCCCGGGCAGAACTTGGAAAATAAACTCTTAAAAAATTGACATAATCCCCGCCCCAAAAGCCCGGCTTCACCGGAGTAAAATATTTACTCTCATTTTTGAAATATATTTTTGTTCTTTTTTGAATACTATTAGTATCCAAAATTACCATCTCCTGCTCAACTTTTCTTTGCACATATAAATTGGCCTTGTTAACCCCCAAATTCGCTTCAACCAAATAGAAATAATCATTAAGTCCTTTCTCCGAAGGGGTAAATTTTTTCATTGATCCATCCCAGCCCAATTTTTTAACAATATCGGCAGACTTTGGATCCGACAAATAAATTAAAACCTGTCTTTCCTGCAGATTTTTATAAATTACTTTCGCCAGAACCAATAATTGTTTGGAGTTTAAATTCTTAAGTTTGCTTATCATTGCTTTGACTAAAGCCGACATAATGTTGGCTTTCTGGGTAGAACCGGCAAAAAAATCCTTCTCGGCATATTCTTGGGCAATTTGGTAAAAATTTTCACTGTCAACCTTTAATCCGTAATCAACCAAATCTATCGGCCCGGTAAGATCAAACAAGTCTTCCACTAAATTAAGATTAACGGCAATCATCCCCTCCGCCTTTTCTTCATTACCTTTTTCGAAAAACCAGCTGACTGTTTGGGCCGAGGTGGGAAAATCCGGATCCCAGTTGGCATCCCGCAGTCGAAACCAGCCCTGCTTAAAAGCCATCTGAATCGGAACCGGCGGATCGACATGGCCGGCAATTTGCCCGTCAGGAACATAAATATCCTGCACTATAATTTCCCCCATCCCCCCATTCTCAAATTTTATTTTGGCATATGATCCCATAAAACCACCGGTCGGCCTAAGTTCCATGTTGTTTTGCAAAAGAACGTAGTAAGTTTTGGGGCTGTTTCTGCCGGTAATTTCGGGAATTAAATCTATAAGGTTAAGTGCTCCTCCCCAAGGTTTTATTTTTTTTCTCAAGGCTTGGTAATCCCTGTCAAAACCAGCCGGCTGATTGGTGATAATGCCGACATAAAGATTTTTTAAAGATTTTAAAGCCAAACCGGTTTGTCCTAACAGAATTACAAGCAAAAGCAAAATAAATATCCCAAAAATTTTTCTTATCATGGAAAAAACGCCTGCCTTAGAGTAAGGAAGGAAAAAACACCGAAGAAAATAAAGGCCGCTAAAAGCACCGATTTTCTGAAAAAACCAAGCCGTAGTTGGAGAGGAAGGAATTTCCGATTAAGGCGGTAAGTTAACCCAAGATGGATAAACATACAAAAAGCATTAATCACCGCAGACAAGGTCAAAAGCGATTTTGGTTCTTTAAAACCCAAGAGTAAAATAACAATGCCAAAAAATATCTGCCCCCACAGAGCCAGATAAAACCCTCCCGAAAGATTGACCCCTTTTCTGTCTGATTTTTGGCTAAAAAGCAAAAAGTTCTCCGAAATCATTCTTGAGGTAGATTCCAAAACCGTCAATTGTGTCGAATAAAGCATAAAAAATCCCAACACCAAAAAACCAATCCCGAAAGTTTTTCCCAGGCGCTGCGCAATAACCAGCGCTTCGTTAAAGAAAAAGCCAATTCCCTGCAAATTACCGCCCCGGCTATAAACCAAAGAATAAGAAAGAACCGAAAGAAGGGCGATGGTCAAAAAACCCAAGAACCAAAAAATTACCAGATGCTCCAAATTAATAATTTTCCACCATTTTTTAAACTCCGATAAATTTTCTTTGTTGACCGGAAAAGTAACTCCTTCAAGCCTCATTTTTTGATTCTCTTTTGAAAACAAACTTTTGAGTTTTGCGGCATACTTACCCATTCCGTACCCCTTCTCCTTAATATAATAACTTTGCGCCAGATTAAGATTTCCCCCCGCCCCCGCGTAGGCAAAAGCACCCAAAAAACTCATTAAAGAAATTCCCTCCGGTAAAAAAAGATATCCTTTCCCCCGGCCGACAATCCCGGCCAAAAATACTTGCCAGTCAGCGAATTTTGTCAATAAAAAACATAAAATAAAAATAAAAGGAATCCCTAAAAAAATTATTGTTTTTTGAAAAGTTTCCAAAGTTTTATAAAGACTTTTTCCGGCACTGAGAATCACTCCCACCAAAACAAGTAAAAAAACCGCTATCAACGCTTCGTTTTTGAAATTAAAAAGACGGCTTAAAATTTGGCTGCTGGCGGCGGAAAAACCGGGCAGTCCCCAGGCAATAAAAGTAGAAAACATAAACCAGATCGGCCAGCCACGCCAAAGCTTCCTGAAACCGACAAAAACACTCTCCCCAAAAACTAAAGCGTATCTTTCTATCTCCATATTCATAAAAAATTGAAAAGTTATTCCAAGAAAAGCCCCCCAGATTATTCCCAAACCAAAATTAGCCGTCAAATAAGGCCACATTATCAATTCTCCGCTTCCCAGAGAAAGGCCAAGAAACACAAAAGAAGGACCTAAAATCTTCCAGAAAGAAGGAGCTTTTGGTAAGTCTTTTGTTTCCATAATTAAAATAATTTTAAATCCATTCGGTAAACTCAGGACAAGTTTTTAAATTTTTAATGTTTAAAACAAATCAATTGTAACTAAAAAAATAACCCTTGACAATCTTTTTGGTTTTATATTTAATAGAACAAATATCAAGAGTACGGGGAGGGACTTAGCCCAACGATCCGTCAGCAACCCTTCGACTTCGCTCAGGGTCATAGCCCGCGACAAAGTTTGGGGTGCTAAATCTAAGCCCAAAAGGGAAGATATGTCCGTCCGCTGAAAAGCGAGACGAGAAAAAGCAAAAAAATTAACTCCTTTAGGGGAGTTTTTTATTATTATTTAGCACCTGGAGGTTATTTATGAACTACCACTATTTCACTTCCGAATCTGTTGCCGCCGGACATCCGGATAAAGTCTGCGACCAAATTGCCGACGCGGTTTTAGATGCCGCCATTACTGCTTTTCCTAAGTCAAGAGTGGCAGTAGAAACTTTAGTTACTGTTAATCAGGTTTGTATGGCAGGCGAAGTTACTTGTCCGGAAAAATTGGATTTTGAAAATATTGCCCGAAAAGTAATTAACAAATTAGGTTATATTGACCCTATTTTAAACTTTACCGACAAGTCGCCTATTAATGTTTATATTCACCAGCAATCTCCTGATATTGCCATGGGAGCCGATGCTGACGGCGCCGGGGACCAGGGAATGATGTTTGGCTACGCCTGTAACGAAACCAAAGAACTAATGCCTTTGCCGATTATTCTTTCTCACCAGTTGGTCAAAGCAATGGACGGACTTAGAGAAACAAATAAAATTCCCTGTTTAAGACCGGACGGCAAAAGCGAGGTAAAAGTCCGCTATGAAAACGGCAAACCAGTGGCAGTTGAAAAAGTTGTCTTGGCTGTCCCCCATAACCAATCAGTTTCAAAAGAAGAATTACAAAAACAACTTTTCAAATTGGTGGTAAAACCGGTTATTGAAGGTTATGGTTTTTCTATTACAGAGGAGAATTGTATTCTTAACGGCACCGGCAAATGGGAAATTGGCGGACCAGCCACCGACACCGGTGTTACCGGAAGAAAGATCATTGTTGATTCGTATGGAGGAATGGCCAGAATCGGCGGCGGCGCTTTTTCCGGCAAAGACCCGACCAAAGTTGACCGCAGCGGCGCCTACGGAGCAAGATATGTGGCAAAAAACATCGTTGCCAACGGACTGGCTGACCGATGCGAAGTGCAATTGGCTTATGTCATTGGCTTGGCGCAGCCGATAACCGTTGCTTTTGAAACTTTCGGCACGGAAAAGAAAGAAATAAAAGTAATTGAATATTTTGCCAAAAATCTTTTAGATCTTTCGGTCAAGGAAATTATTGAAGGATTAAATCTGCGCCAGCCATTTTATGAAAAAACCGCCAGTTACGGCCACTTCGGCCGTGCTGAATTCCCGTGGGAAAAAGTGGTGAAATTATAATTTTCGAGGCCAAAAGGGGAGGCCTTACGAAG
>PEVD01000001.1 GCA_002780305.1 Candidatus Shapirobacteria bacterium CG03_land_8_20_14_0_80_40_19
GTTTTCCAGTTTATCTTTTTCATCATGTTGAATTATATCAAAATATATCATCATTTACCAAAAATCTCTTTTTTATACTGTCTCATTTGTCTCATTTACCCTTGAGTTATAATGATAAAAAGGTCCTAGACCGACCTGCTCAGCCAACCAATAGCTTTCTATCGGTAAACGTTATAAACCACCGGATGGGTTAAAAAAATAGCTGGGGATTCTTCCGCCAAAAATCTTTGAAAATCATAATAAATGTCTTTACGGGCTTGAATATCCATCGTTTTCCGGCCGTCTTCAAGCAGTTTGTCGATTCTGGGGTTTTTTAAATTGGTGATGTTGCCCGCTTGGGTGGTATGCCAGAAATAATATTGGTCCGGTTCAAGCGGAACTTCTCTGGCGATGAGAAGGGCTTCAAAATCCGTTGGTAAATAAGTGGTAATTTTAATTTCTGAGCCAATTCCCAGTTTTTTCCACGACTGCTTGATTAACTGAGCCGTTTTTTCGTATTGGGGAAAAGTGGTAAGAGTGATTTTGAATGAAGAAAGAGTCTCTTTGTCTTTTTCCAACAAGCCGGCGGCTCTTGCCAAGTCTTGTTCATAGGGTTTTATATCCGGATTATAAGCCCACGAAAGAGGATTGATTGAACCGATAGCTCTGGTCTCGCCTTTTTCTTTCGGAATGGCGTAAGCAAGGGCTTGCCTGAACGATTTCACTTCAAGAAACGGTTTCGAATTGTTTAAAAAAAGAGCCAGATATATGTCTTTTTTTAATTCTTGGTCGTGTTTGGTATTTTTTCCCAAAAAAAGGCCGTCTAAATCAAATAAATTTTCAATCCGGTTAATTTCACCCAAATTAAAAGCGGTTTTTAAATCATTTTCCGAATTGTAAAATTTATACGTTTTATTTGGAAGAGTTTTATCTGTCTCATCAGACGGAACCAGACTGATACTTTTGATATAGTTGCCTTTTTTGGTAATTTTCCTGACTTTATATTTTCCTAAACCAATCAGCCCTTTTTTAAAAACGGGTTTTGAAACGACCGACAAAAAAGGAGAAAAGGGCTCTTTTAATTTAAAAATCAGTTCGTTCCCTTCAAGGCTGAAAACAACATCATTAAAATTGTAATTGATATCGCTCGGAACCAGTTTATAACCGTCATGCCAAAAAATATCCTGCTCTCTCAATTTAAATTTATAGATTTTACCCTCTTCTTCGATTTGCCAGCTTTCGGAAAGCAGGGGCAGTATTTCTCCCTTTTCGGAAATTTGGGTTAAACCGAAAGATAAATTTTCAAGAACCTCCGGGGGAATTTCATTTACGGTGTATTGACCGACTTTGCCGATTTTTATTTGTTGCCTTTGTTTGGGGATTAATTTAAACAAATATGGAAACAAAAAATAAAAGAATACTCCGATAAACAACCCGATGATTATATTTTTTAATTGTTTTTTAAAAATGGCGGAGATAAACCTTAAAGAAAAACGTATTTTTTTATAAAAAGACATTTCTTTATTTCTTTTTTTTGCGTTAACTAGTTAACCGCCAGTAGGAAAACCGAAGAGATGAAAAATAAAACCGCAATCAAAATGGTGATATTGAAAACCGCCTTCTCTACTCCCCTTTTGGTTGAATAAATCTGTGATCCGCCCATCAAAGAGCTGCTGATACCGGAACCCTTTGACTGAACGACAATCAGAAAAATCAAGAATAAAGACAAAATTATTTGGATTACCAACAAAATATTTTTAGTCATTTTTACTTAACCAGCCAGGTAATAATACCGGGAATCAATTCCAGCATGAATGATACCAAAAAAAGCGACCAAAAGAAAGCCAGCCTGATGGTGGGTATGGTAAAACCGGCAAAGGAAAATCCGGGAAAAGTAAAACCTGTAATTTTAAATTCAGGGACAAAAAGGGTGACTAAAAAAAGGATGATAAGATTAATCACCCAACGGAATGCTCCTAAACTTAAAAAATTAATCGGCGTCATTAAAATATTTAAGATCGGCTTGACCAGCAGGTTTAAAACCGCCAGGAAAAAAGCGGCCCAAAATAAGATTAAAAGATTTTCGGAATAATCAATTCCGCCGATAAATTTAGAAATAAGAAACAAAGAAAAGAAATTGACAATAATTGTTCTTAAAAATTTTTTCATTTATGTTAATGGTTTATCTTTACTTTTTATTGATTTTAAAATCATTATAATCATTATTGAGACAAAAATTCCACTGATTACCCCCGCTCTTAAACCTAAAGAAATCACTTTTTGCTCAAACTCAATTTTTTGATTATTGAATGATAATAAAGAAACTAAAGAATAGTCAAAAAAATTTTCTTTCGGTTTGATGGTTGATTTTATTTCGCTGATTGAAAAAGGGGGCAAAACTTCAAAATAAAATTCGTAAGGGAAATACGGAGGTTTGTCCAGAAAAAACGATTGTTTATATTGAGCGTATCCAGAGTTATTTTTAATCTTAATATTAACCGGACTTGATTTAAGGGAGAATAATTTTTGGGGGCTGAGCCTTAAAATGGAGTAATCCGGTTGTCTTTCAATTGAAAAATCCTCTCCAAACGAAACATTTACCTGTTTTTTGAAAACATCCTCCTTATAAGATCCGGCCGGATAAGGAACAAAACTGCTATCGCCGTGAATCACAAAAACAAAATGATTCATGTCAAAACTGTTGAAATAATCAAGACCGGAAGTTTTTTCAAAGGTTGGGTCGACGGAAACCCAATCGCCCTTTTCCCTGTCAAAATATTCAGGCCAGGAATGGAGCAGGTCCTGGTCTTTTAATGAAGCGATTTTTGGGTTGTCGCTGTAAGCAAAACCTTCAAGTTCTCTTGCCGGAATATCGAGACTCCGGCATAGGGCGATAAACAGATCGGTGAATTCGCTGCACAAACATCGGTTCGGATTTTCAATGGCCAAAACTGCTCCTTTTCTCACAACTTTTTCATTAATTAAACTTTTATCATAAGAGAGAGTTTTAATGGTAAATTCATAAATTTCCCTGGGTGTTTTTAAGTTTTTGGCAATATTTTTGATTTTTTCGTTGGAAATTTCCCAAAAACGGTCTTCCTTGATAAATAAATCCAAATTTTCTTTTTGCCGGGGAAAATCTTTTTTGGCAGAAGCAAAAACATTAACCCGCCCGTTGGCTTTTATTGCCAACTTATTTTTGGCCGGAACCAGGTAGCTGGCTATCCAATTCCCGTTTTTATCCATTTTTACATTTTCCGGAAGAGGAGAAAGAAGATCGTAATAAACATCCTGAAAAACGGTATCGGGAGGAAGGGAGATTTCACCAACGGCGGTATCTAAGCCTTCGTTTTTCAGCTCGTATTCAAGGGTAAAACTAAAAGTTTGCCATTTGCCGAAGGTCGCCAAAACCCCCATTGAGGTTAGTTTTTCTTTATTAAATGATATTTCGTAAAAGTCAGCGGTTTTTTCCTCTTTGTCCGGTTTGGGATTGATATATGATGGTTTTCCGAAAGAAAGAGGAACTTTTAAAACAACCAAATATGTACTGATGTCGTCGCTTTTACCCAATTTAGGGATGGAAATTTCCCACAGATTGCCTTTTTTTTGCGCCAAATCTTTGGTTTGGTATTTTAAGATAAATGATAAAATCTTGTTTTTACCGACGACTTTTTCGTTAAAGTTAAGTTTTATTAAAGTCGTGTCGTCTTTAACGGTTTTGGTAACATTCAGCGGACCGAAACTGTCGTATGCTTGAATCTTGTCGATGGAAGATCCGTTTAAACTTAAGGTATATTCCGAGACAAAAAGACCCGGACTCTCGTTTACCAAAGAAATTTCTTGGGTAATAAAACTGTTGCCATTGGCGTCAAATTCGTAAATTGTTTTGTAATAAGAAGAAAAATCGGCGGCTTCAACCGGGTTGCAGGTAAAACCGAAAATTAAAAACAGAAAAAGGAAAATAGTTTTTTTCATTTCTTTGTCTAATTGTAAATTGTAAATTGTAAATTGTAAATTACCCCTTGACATTCGGGTTTTATTTGTTTATAAGTAAAATTACGAATTAAAAAATTAACGAATTAACGAATTAAAATGCCGGTTACGCTTTATAAAAGACAAAGACAGATTCTTGATTTTATCAGGCAGTATATTCAAAAAAACGACTATTCTCCCACCCTGCAGCAGATTGCCGAAGCAATCGGTGTTTCTTCACTGGCGACGGTTCATGAACATCTTTCCTCAATGGCAAAAAAGAAAGTGTTAAGAAAATTTGAAGGAGCAGTCAGGGGGATTGAACTTCTGGATAAAAAAACCGACGGTTCAACCAAGGGCGTGGAGCTTCCGGTTTTGGGTTTTATCGCCGCCGGATCTCCGATTGAACCTTATACTGACCCGAATTTTTCCATTAATGTTGTTTCCGGAATGCTTTCGGGCAAAAAAAGATCTTTCGTTTTGCAGGTAAAAGGCGAATCGATGATTGAAGACGGGATTTTAGACGGTGATTTTGTCGTGATTGAGGAACAGGACCAGGCAAATAACGGTGATATCGTTGTTGCCCTGCTGGAAAGCGGTTTGGCGACCCTGAAACGCTATTTTAAAGAAGCCACCAGAGTTAGACTGGAGCCGGCAAATTCCAGGATGCAGCCGATCTATGCCACAGAGGTGAAAATTCAAGGAAGAGTGGTAGGAATAATACGTAAATTCTAAGCACTAAACACTAAATCCTAAATAATTTTCAAATGATAAATACTCAAGGCTCTAAACGGTTTGATTTGGAGGAACGCACTTTTATTTTTGCTAAAAAAGTTAGAGAGTTTGTAAAAATTTTACCCAAAATTCAGAGTAATTTTGATGATAGTGACCAGTTAATCAGATCTTCAGGTTCAGTAGGTGCTAACTATATTGAAGCGAATGAATCTTTAAGCAAGAAAGATTTTTTTATGAGAATAAAAATTTGCAGAAAAGAAGCCAAAGAAAGTAAATATTGGTTGAATTTGATTTGTACGAATAACCAACCAGAATTAGAAAGATCTAGAGAAATTCTGATTAATGAAGCGGGAGAATTGACTAAAATTTTTGGTTCAATTATTGTAAAAGAATAGTTTTGTGTTTAAAATTTTTAAAATTATTAAATTATTTAGAAATTAGGATTTAGGATTTAGGATTTTTTAATGTTATACATCGTTGCTACTCCCATTGGCAATCTTGACGATATTACCCTTCGTGCCTTAAACACTCTTTTTACGGTTGATGTTGTTTTTTGTGAAGATACCCGAAAAACCCTGAATCTTTTGCGGCTCTCACAAAAAACCGGGCAAGTAATTCCTAAACTGGTTTCTTATTTTGAGGAAAATGAATTTAAAAGAATTCCGGAGATAGTTTCTGAGCTGGAAAAGGGGACCAAGATGGCTTTGGTAACCAACTCCGGTACGCCGACTATTTCCGACCCCGGTTTCAAGCTCGTCAGGGAGTGCCGGCAAAGAAACATTCCGGTAATTTCTATTCCCGGACCTTCCTCCCCCATTGCGGCACTCGCCTGCTCCGGTTTGCCGACGGACAAGTTTCTGTTTTTGGGATTTTTGCCAAACAAATCAGGTCAAAGAGTAAAACTGTTTGAAAATGTCAAAGAGTCTCAAAAAAGTGTTTCGTCAACAATAATTTTCTTTGAATCCCCTTTCCGAATTACAAAATCTCTTTTGGATTTGAAAATCGTTTTTGGTGACATTGATATTGTCATTTGCCGCGAATTAACTAAAATACATGAAGAAACACAGCAAAACAAAATATCTTTCTTTGTAGAAAGATTTTCTAATCAACAACCCAAAGGAGAATTTGTGATTTTGTTTAATGTGGCTAAAAAAGGTTGAACCTTGAGTATTCAAGGTTCAACCTTAGTTGGGATCGCTTGCGATGACACTGTAATCCTTTTCGTTCTATGCTAACAAAAGCTCATCAGGAATATAGTGAAGTTTCTTTTTGATAAAGAGTAACCAACTACTGATTGTTTCTTCCTCAGGAAATGGGGAATTTAAACTGTAATAGGTTGATCTGCCCTGATCTTTTCTGGTAATAATTTGCTTTTCTGCTGCTTTTTGCAAGTTAGTAACAAATGTTTGCCGCGCCATCTTTTTATCAACATTTTTAAATAAATGTTTAAACTGCAGCTCTTTTCTTTTAATAAGCGGTTTGAGAATAATTCTTGTGGTTGGATCAGCTGTTTGGCTATTGAGGAATTCATTTCTTTTAGCTTCAAGACTGGTTTTGACGACTGAAATCATCGAAAGCATAATCGCTTCTTGGGCAAACGAAACAAAATGGTTCAGATTTTTTCGCTCTAAGGAATACAGAAGATATTTATAATAACGCGGTTTTTGCTTGTGATAATAGTAAGAAGTGCTATATAGATTTTTTTGATTAATTCCTAATTGCCGCAAAAGAATGTGTTCCAGCATCCGACAGACTCGTTTATTGCCGTTGTTAAAGGGATGAAGGCCATATAAAGCGGTATGAAAAATAGCAACAGCAGTAATTGTTTTATTGGTTTTTAACCAATTTATAAGCTCCTGAACTGCAACTTCAATCTCTTTATAGTGGGCAGGAATATATTTGCCTACCCGAATATTATCGTTGTCACGCCAGCTGCCGGATTTATATACAGTAAATTCAGTTAAATATTTTTCAAAAATATCTAAGCCTTGAGTTAAATTTTGATGTAGGGTAAGGATGAGTTGCGGACTTAAATCTTCAAATGTAAAAGGATTTTGATTAAGATTACGAAATGTTTTGGCAATATTAAAATATTCAAGTTTGTCATAATCTTTTTGAGTTAGTTTTTTACCGTTTTTGAGCTTGATACTTACAAAATCGTAATCTGAATTAGCAAGAACGAGGTTATAAACATCTTGGGCTTCCTTCAGAGTTAGAGAAGATAGTTCAGCTTTTGAGATAGAGTAGGATGCCAATAACTCATTTTTGCTGATTAAACTTTTTTCAATATCCGGGTTCAGGAAAATCTGTTCGAAACGGGATAGTTCATGGTCATATCGGACAATCTCTTGATCGTTGAAAGGCAAGATGCCCGGTGTAATTACAAAGGCCGACAGAAAACTTGTTTTGAATGGATTTTTAGTGATTGGAGTAATCATAAAATCAGTCTAATATTAGTCTAACAATTAGTCTAACTAAATGCAACCCAAACCCGCTATTTATTCACCAACTTATTCTCGGCATTATAGATAAGTTCTCTTGATCTTTCTATCGCATCCGGATTAACAGAAATGCTGGTAATCCCGAATTCCACCAGTTTTTC
>PEVD01000056.1 GCA_002780305.1 Candidatus Shapirobacteria bacterium CG03_land_8_20_14_0_80_40_19
GAAATGTCTCCAGCTTATAATCTTTTTCTCCTCGAGCGAAAAAACTTGATCACCGAAAAAGCAGAAGCATTAATTTCCCGCCAAAAAACAAGAGATATTTTTGACCTCTATTTCATTTTAAGAAATGAGAACTTAAGGAAATGGTTAAAGTTGACCAGAGAGCAGAGAGAAATAATTTTTAATCTTCTAGGGGAAAGAAATCAAAAGGAGATTGACCGTGAACTTAAAAATCTCTTGCCAAGAAGTTATTGGCCGATTATTAAAGATTTACCCACCGTATTAAAAAGGGAATTAGGCAAAGAATAATGCGAAAATTTCTAATTCCTCCCTGCCGGTAGGCAAGGTCTAATTTTTAATTTCTAAATAGACTTCAATAACTAAAATCCAAAAAAATCCAAAGCTTAAACCGAGATTTCGAGGCCGTATTTGGTAATTTCTGAGGTTAAATCCTTACTTCTTGTTTCGATAACTTTCGAAATGAGTGAATTCTTTAAGAGACTCTTGAAATTTTCAAAAAAAAGGCTAAGATAACAATAGGTTGCATGGAGGAAATTAGGTTCAAATCCTAAGCTGTGCCGCAACTGTGAAGTCCGCCTTCTCCGCCTGTCGGCGAGATTCGGCGAGACAAGCCAGAATACTCCGCAATTTATAACCCTGAGCGTAGTCGAAGGGCTTTATAATCCCGAGCAGGAGGAGTTATGTCACAAGAAAGAATTGCTATTAACTTAAGAAATTGGAGAGGAAAATCTACGGAAGAGATTGTTCAAGATCTCGCCTCCTTCCCCATAGAATCCGCTGACCTGCCTTCTGAGAAAAGAATAAGTGTTACCGTTTTAAAATTAAGCAGTTTCGCAAAATTGATTAATCCATTGTCACAATCGGCGGAAGATATTGCCACAACCAAAATCTATATGTGGGCGAAAGATGCCAATCCCCAAGTTCAAATATGGCTGGATAGCAACGAACCTTCGGAAAAAGAAATTCTTCAAGAAATGAAAACCCTAATTGACTTTAATCCCGGCCAATTAATAATTTGGTTAAGTCCTGCAGAAAAAGGAGTATACGACGAAAGCCGGATCGGGATTTATCAAGTCGTCTTGGTAAATAACGAAAAATATTTATTTTTCCGTTCGCTATGCGGAAACCAATATCTTGACAAATGCAGTGTTATTGCAAAAAGGCTTACTCGCAATTCTGTAGAAATAATCATACCGGAAGAATTATCCGATCCGAGACTGCTTAGAGCTTGTCCTATTTCCATCTATGTGCCGGGAAAATCCCTTTTAGGTTATCTAAAGTCTGCAATTGAGATACCAAATGTCTGGCAAGCCATTTCCAACGGCGAAGATATTGACAAAAAAATTAATTCAACTGCGGTTGTTTCCGCTTTTTTAACAGGCGAGGTAGAAGCCCAAATAGAAGAAGCACAACTTTTTAACCAGCAAGTAATAATCGGCGCATGGATAGAAAAGGAACTGCAAGAAAGATTAAATATTACTTTAAAGCCCGGCTCCTGCGGTGTTCTCTATTCCAGCCTGACAATCTCTCCTTTAACTCAAATTTTAGGAAATCGAGAATCTGTTTCTTTAGAATCCGGCGCCAAATTCGTTAAAAACTGTGGCAACTGCGGAACCCCAATTAACGCCCGCATTAGTAAAGGCTATGTCTGCCCCCATTGCGGCGGCGTTTACGAAGGCTGTTAAGTCATCTGTCCTCCTTATAAATTTCTAATTCACTTTATCCTTGAAAGAAACCTCAATAAAAAGTAACATATTGGTTATGCAGCAACATCCGGTACCACAGCCGATTACCAGTTATGAATTCCGACTGGTCGGGGATATGACCCTAAAACAGTTCGGCAAATTGGCCTCCGGAATTATTTTGGCCTTAATTGTCTACGGCATCAATCCTCCGGGTTTTATTAAGTGGCCTTTGATAATTTTATTTGCGGGAATCGGTATTGCCATGGCCTTTCTGCCTTTTGGCGGCCGCCCAATTGATGTCTGGATAATAGCTTTTATCAAAAGAATCTATTCTCCCACTTTATATCTTTGGCAAACAAAAAATAAAAACCAAAATTCTATCCTGCAAAATCAAACCCCGGCTCTCCCTAAGGAGCCAAAAGTTGAACCAAAAATCGAGTCTCAAACAGTTAATAAACCGGTGGAGCAAAACGTCAGACCTAAACCGGTCCTTCCGTTTATTCCCCCACCGCCGGCGAATTCCGCCGCCAACCGAAGACCAAAGGTTGAACCCCGGTTTTTAACCAATACTCTTTTGCCGACCCCTCCGACAATGCCGAATATTATTGTCGGTTATGTCCATACTCCAAACAAAAAAATTATCGATGGGGCCATTATCGAAATCCGCGACCCGCAAGGCATTCCTGTCCGCGCTCTTAAAACAAACCAGCTTGGCCAATTTCAAACCGCTACTCCCCTGTCCAACGGCAGTTATGAAATCGAGTTGGAAAAAGAAGGATACACCTTTGATATAATTAAGGTTAATTTTGAAGGAAAAACCATCCCCCCTATAGAAATTATAAGTAAATAATGCCAAACGCTGCTCAAATACCAATCCGCGCCAGCACCCAGGAGCAACTGCCGATTGAAGAAGTGATTGACAACATGGTGCTGTTAAAAGACGGATCCTGCGCCATTGTCATGTCGGTTTCGGCCGTAAACTTTGATCTGCTTTCGGAAAGAGAACAGGACGCCATCATTGGCGCTTACGGCGCCCTCTTAAACTCTCTTACTTTCCCTATACAGATTCTTGTCCGTTCGCAAAAAAAAGACATTTCTTCCTATTTAGACCTTTTGACTATTCAGGAAAATCATAAAAAAGACGCTCCTTTAATCGCCAACATGATCCGTTCTTACCGGAGTTTTGTCGGAGAAATGGTTAAAAAAAATAATGTTTTGGACAAAAAGTTTTATGTTATTATTCCCTTTTCCGCTTTGGAATTGGGAGTAACCACAACTTTGACTTCCCTGGTCCGGAAAAACAAAAACTTGCCTTTTAAAAAAGATTACATTCTCCAAAAAGCAAAAACCTCCCTTATCCCCAAAAGAGAACATGTAACCAGGTTGTTCAACCGGATCGGGCTGGCCACCAAACAACTGGATACAAAAGATTTAATCAAACTCTGTTATGAAATTTACAACGGTGAAAGTCTGTCAACCGGTTTAAAAATACAAAAATGAAAATAAACTTTAGTCCAGAAAAAAAACTCATTTCGGCCAGCCAATCCCCAATCCAGGATGTTCTTGCCCCGTCGATTATCGAAGTTGATTTTGATTACCTGAAAATTAACAATCGTTTTGTCCGGACAATGTTCGTCGCCGGATATCCCCGCTACGTGAGCGCCAATTGGCTTTCGCCCCTGATAAATTTTGAGCAATCCCTTGACACCTCGCTCTTTATATACCCCGTGGAAAGTAAAACCATCCTGGACGATCTGCGCCGGAAAATCGCGGAAATGGAAGCCGAAATTTCCACTGACGCCGAAAGAGGCCGGGTAATTGATCCCTCAACCCAAGCCAAACTTGAAGACGCACTGACAATGCAGGAGCAGTTAACCAAAGGAATCGAGCGTTTTTTTCAGTTCGGTCTCTATATTACTCTTTCTGCCGAAACCATTGAAAAATTAGATCAAACATCCAAAGAAATCGAATCAACTCTGGCTTCCCTTTTAATTATTCCCAAGCACGCCACTCTCCAAATGGAGGAGGGATTTAAAACAACCCTGCCCCTGGCTTTGGATTTTTTAAACATTACCCGTAATATGGACACGACTTCACTGGCCACCACATTTCCTTTTACTTCTTCCGAACTAACCGCCAATGAAGGGATTATGTACGGCATAAACGAAAATAACGGCAGTTTAATAATTTTTGACCGCTTTACTTTAGAGAACTATAACTCTTGTGTGTTCGCCAAGGCCGGCGCGGGAAAATCTTTTCTGGTAAAACTGGAAATTCTCCGTTCTTTTATGTTTGATGCTGAAATTATTGTTATTGATCCGGAAAACGAATACGAAACTTTGTGCAATGCTGTCGGCGGTGAAAATATCCTTTTCAGCTTTAATTCAAAGTCAAAAATCAATCCTTTCGACCTGGCTCAAGTTAGAGAGGAAGGAGAAAACGAATTAAACCAAAAGATTCTGTCCCTTCATTCCCTGTTTAAAATTATCATGGGAAATATGACCGCTACGGAAGAGGCAATTTTAGACCGAAGCTTGATGGCAACCTATCAGATGAAAGGGATTACCCAAGAACCGGCGACACAAACAAAGGAACCGCCCTTAATGGAAGATTTATACAAAACGCTAATGGGAATGGAAGATCCCCTTTCCCGGTCTTTAGCCGACCGGATTGAAAAATATGTAAGAGGATCTTTTTCCGGAATTTTCGATCAACACTCAAACGTTGATATTAAAAATAAATTTACCGTTTTTTCTCTGCGCGATTTGGAAGCCAGTTTAAGGCCGATTGCCATGTTTGTCATCCTTGATTTTATTTGGACCAAAGTCAGAAAAGAACTTAAAAAAAGAATCTTGGTCGTTGATGAGGCCTGGTTTATGATGAGAACCCCCGATTCGGCCGATTTTTTAAACTCAATTGCCAAAAGAGCCAGAAAATATTATTTAGGATTGACAACAGTTACTCAAGATGTTGAAGACTTTCTTAAAGACGATATTGGCAAGTCAATCATTACCAATTCTTCAATTCAGGTTTTGATGAAACAGCATCCGGCGGCGATAGAAAAAGTGGGCTCGGTTTTTTACCTCTCTGAGGGAGAAAAACAGTTTTTGCTTTCTTGTGACATAGGAGAAGGTCTGTTTTTCGCCGGCAATAATCATGTGGCAATTAAAGTAGCGGCCTCCCCCCAAGAGCACCAATTAATTACCTCAAAACCACAGGAAATTTTAGAAAGGAACGCGGCTAAATCTGCCCAACCTGCCTCAATTCCGCCCCGGTCGGTAATACAAAACAAGATTGAAGGATCTTTGCCTCCCCGTTTCAAAAGTGAGATAATCGTTGATAATGGCACCGCAAACCGTTTTTAATAAAACCGAGAAAAAAATAGGATCTTTAGAATATTTTCTAAAAATCGCTTCTTTTTTTGAAGTCGAGCAAAACCGCAAGCAAAAAAAAGATGACTGGACCTTTAAACAAATTGATCGTTTGCTGCGTAATTGGGCGGTTAAATTTGACCCCCAACTGCAAAAGGCTTCCTTTGAAGAGATTTTAATCTTCATTAAAAGCCTGGCAGCGGAAGAAATAACCCAAACAACAATTCCTACTCCTCTCCTGGAAGGACTTCAAGAAAACCTGGCCAAAGAGAATAAGCAAAAAGCCGAAATCCGGCTAAAAGCAATCGAGGAAGCCCAAAAAGAAATAATCGAACGGTATAAAATCCGGCTGAAAAAACAGTTAGTAGAAAGGCTTACCCAATCCCCTATTCCGAAAGAAGACACCGTTAAAATCGCCGGCGGTTTGCTGGCTCAAGTCCAAAACCGGTTTCCACAAACTGACCTTTCTCTCTTAATTGAAAAGTGGAAAAAAAACCCGCCGGAAGAAGTCGAACACCGGCAAGTTCAGGACCAAATCGAACAAAAGTTTTCCCAAATCTGGAAAAGTGCCGTCGACCAGGTCGCGGAACAAGACCGTCTTTCGGCTAAACAAAAAGATTTTTTGAAATCTCTTTCTTTTCCCGCCCTGCAAGTGCTTAAACCGGCAGAAACTCTGGCCGAAATTGGTCAATACCAAGAACAAATAAATGAAATTTCTTATTTCCAAACAAAAATTAAGGCTCTCCAACAGCAACAAGTCGAAAATCTGGTCAAACTTTTGTCACCGGCCCTTGATCCCCAGAAAGCTGATCTTTTCAGTAAAGAGTTTATTAAGCTCTTTCCCGACAATTTGGTTCAATATAGTTCTATCCTTTCCGCTCCTCAAGAAATTGAAGAAGCAGCATTGGCGACTCTCCTGCAAATGGTGGGAAGCGAAGTTAGTTTAAAACCGGAAGAAGTGGCCGCTGTTTCAAATAGTTTAATTTCAACCGGAACTTCAGAAATTACTGCCTATAAAAAATTATCCCTGCTGCCGAAATCGGACATTAATCCCCTTCGCTTAAAAGACGAAGACGGAGTCACCGTTCTTGACCGGATTAAAAAACAGCTTCTTTCGGGTGGAATAAATGTCAATCCGGAAAACGACAGCCAGTTGATAACCTTTAGATATCAAATTCAGGCAGTTGAGGCAATTTATAAAGGATTAAAAAAACAAGATCTTGAAGTAAAAATAAATCAGCTTCTTGAAACCGGAGTGCCGGAACACTCGAGGGAAATCACAGAACTGAGGGGGGTTGCCGCTATTTATATGAAGGTTTTACAAAAGACAGAAGAGTCCGGCTTCTCTAAAAGACAGATTGAAAAGTGGCAAAAAAAAGCTTCTTTCCCAATTCGAATACCAATTTTTTCAAAAATAAAATCATGGTTTTTAAATACATCTTTAGGAAAACCGATAAAGTTGGCTTTAGAAAAATCGGCCCAAAAATCACTCCAGGCTTTATGGACCGCCGGCCGGGAAGGCATCAAAAAAATAGCCGTTCCGCTTATTACTAAAGTCTTAACCGCCCTCGGCCTTGGCGCTAAAGCCGCCTTGGTTGGTGCTACTAATGTCGTTGGACTCGCTTTGTTGGTTGTGCCAAAACTAATTGGCAAAGTTAAAGATTTTTTTAAAGGAATTTTTTCTTCAGGAACAAGGATTTTTGGTTCAATTCTCTCCGGAATTATGGGAACAACCGATATTCCGGAAGATAGCGATTCCAAGTGGTTAAAATGGATTTTTATCGGAATATTTGCTTTTATTTTCTTTTTTGTTGGTGTTTTAGACAAGGGTGTTAAAAGCGGAGCGTTAATTAACGAAGAAGCAGAACTTTCCGAACCGGGATTTACTTCTCCGGGGCTGCCTTCCCAATGTCAACCGTCTCGTCATTTTGCCGAAGAAGTCATTTGTGTTTTGGAAAAGTGTAATATTAAAAAAATCACCAGTTCCTCTGTAAATTCCACAGAACAATGTATTAAAAAGAGTAATTTAACCGGAAAAACTGCATTGATCTCAAATTTAACCGCTCTTTATAAAGGAAAATTACAATGTATTGGGTTTGTTGACGCCATTCAAGAGGCTCTCGGAAAAGGCATGGGGCCAAGAAAAAACGCTTGTCAGTATTATATTTCCCCGCCGATTGGTTATAATTTAATAGAAGGAACAATAAGCCCACAAGTGGGAGACGTCGCTGTTTGGAATGAAGCAGGATGCGGAGGAGATCCAAAATCAACCGCAGCCTACTGGGGCCATATCGCGGTCGTAATTGAAATCAACGGTAATAGAAAATTAACCGTGGCTGAAGTAAACGGGATAAACGGAATTTTAAGAATTGTTGAATATTCTTACGGACATCCGGAAAATTCAACTGACCCTACCGGGTTTTTAAGACAATGAAAAAAATATTTAACAAAAAAAATAGAATTTTTATTTTTTTGTTTTTGGTGATTTTTTCTCTTTTCTTTTTAAAAACTCTTGGTAAAAAAACCAAAACAGAAGTTATTGTCCTCCCCACTCCGACGATTACTCCGTATCTAAAACCAACCGTTATTGAAAAACAAGAGAAAGAAGGAACAGGGACTTCAAATTTTTATGAAAAAAAGAGGCCGGAAATTCTTACCAATTATCCTCTTTTTGATTTTATTCCGTACAAAACAGAAAATTATTCAATTGACTATCTTGATCCGTTGATTCTTGAAGTCGTTTTTCCAAAAGACACTCCCGAAACCCGCCAGGAAGTTTTAGACTGGATATCCTCTAAGGGAGTTGACCCAAAATCACACACCATAATCTGGAAAACACCCTAAAATATTAAATTAACCTAATTATTCTAATTAACCTAATTAATAATTAATAACCAAATCCCAAACAATAAAATTAAGAGTAAAACAGTATTTTATTCTCTGATTTTCTTTCTCTCCGATTAACTTTTACTGATATTCAGGTTGATCTGATTTACTAATTGATTATTGGAATTTGGAATTTATTTAGAATAATTAAAACTACTCTGTTTGTAATCTGACCGGCATGATGATGTGCAGGAAGTCGTTATTGCCGCTTTCTTTAAAAACACAGGGGCTTAGGGAGCCGTTTGTTTCTATAATAATTTCCGGCGCGGTAACGGCGTTCAAAAATGCCTGCAGAAAACGAAAATTAAAGGCAATCTCGGTCTTCTCTCCTTCAAGCTTCACCTCCAAGTTATTGGTGTTCTCCCCTACTTGAGGAGAGTTAGCGCTCATTTTCAAGACTCCGTCTTCCGCTTCAAGTTTAACAATATTGGCTGACTCTCTGGCAAAAACCGAGACTATTTTTACCGCCCGATTGAAACTTTCCCTGTCGATGGAGATTTTACTGTTGTTTGTTTCGGGAATAATTTTTTCAAAGTCGGGAAATTCGCCCTCAATCACCCTGGAATAAAGTTCCAAATCAGGAAAAACAAAAACAACCTGATTTTGTTCTTTGGTATAACCCAGACTAACCTGCCCGTTTTGACCTTTTTCTTCGGCAATAATCCGCGCCACTTCCAGCAGCGTTTTTGCCGGCAGAATAACCGAAACTTCTTCCTTAACTAAAGCGTCCAGCTCCATTCTTCTTAAAGACAGACGGTAACCGTCTGTAGCAACCATAGAAAGCTCTTTTCCTTTAATTTTGATCAACACCCCGGTTAATACCGGACGGCCCTCGTCAGTGGCAGCAGAAAAAGCAACCTGACCTATCGCCAGAAGCAGTTTTTCCGCCGGTATTGAAAAAAGATTTTCCGTCGAATAAGTCGGCTGTTTGGGAAATTCCGAGGCAGAAATACCATTTAATTTGGCGGTGTAACCGCCGCTTGAAAAGGACAATGAATTTTCCGTTACTTCCAAATCAATTTTCCCCGCCGGCAGTGAAGAAACAATCTCGCTCAAAATCCGCGCCGGAATAGTAGTCTCTCCATCTTTTTCTATTTTTGCCCCCAACCATAAACTAACTCCGTTTTCCAGATTAGTAGCCGATATTTGCAACCGGTTCTTATCCGTCTTAAGTAAAACATTGGCTAAAACCGGCAATTGGGCTTTGGCGGAAATCGAACGAGAGGCAATCGTCAGTCCTTTATTAAGGTTTTCTTGAAGTATTTGGACTTTCATATTAGGTAGTTATAAATTATAAATTGTAAACTATAAATTGTAAATTGTTATTTGTTAACTAATTAGTAGTAATAGTAGTAGGCAATTGTGTAAAAGTCTATATTTTCATTTTTTAAATTCATTTTTCGGGTTTCATTTTTGTTGATAGTGAGCTTATCGAACTGTGAATAAAAATGTTGATAAAGTTAAAGATTTTGTTGATAAGTGCATAGTTTTAACAATACCTTATCTTAGTTTTTGTCTTATCCCCGAGATATCCACTCTTAAATCCTCATTTTCTTTAAGCAGTCCGGTAATCTTTTCCACGCCGTGCATAATGGTGGTATGATCCCTTCCGCCGATTATTTTTCCCACTTCAACCAGAGGCAGATTAAGCTCCACCCGCAGCAGATACATCAGTATTTGTCTGGGCAGCACAATTTCTTTGACTCTAGTAGAAGCTTTAAGTTGGGAAGGTTTAAGGCGGTAATATTCGGCCACTTTTTCCAAAACTTCTTTTGGTTTCAGTTTTTTGGTGTTTAATTCTGTTTCCGCCGTATTTCTACCCAAAATTGAATTGACCAGTTCCAGAGAGACAGGAATATTTTTTGTTTGAGATTCAGTTATCAGCCTGGTAAGAAATCCTTCCATTTTCCGGTTTTGGTCGATATTAGCGGCGATTGTTTGGGCAATATCCATCGGCAGATCGATATTTTTTTGTTTGGCTTTAATCAGTAAAATGGCGGTTCTCAGCTCAAAGTCGGGGGCGGGAATGTCAACAATCAAACCGGCTTCAAAACGGGAACGGAGTCTCTCTTCAAGTTTGGCAATTTCTGCCGGAGGCCGGTCACTGGTTAAGACAACCTGCCCCCCCTCTCTTTGGATGGCGTTAAAAGTATGAAAAAATTCTTCTTGAACGGTTTCTTTGCCGGCAATAAATTGGACATCATCAAGCAGTAAAAGCTGGGCGCTGCGGTACTTTTTTTTAAACTGATCAGTGGTTTTCCCTCTGATCGCATTAATAATTTCGTTGGTAAATTCTTCTCCCGGACAGGAAATAATTCTAAAACGCGGACGGCCTTTAAGTATCTCGTGGGCAATCGCCTGCATCAAATGAGTTTTTCCCACACCGACTCCGCCCCATAAAAAAAGCGGATTGTAGGCAGAGCCGGGATTTTTGGCTACGGCGGTCGCCGCGGCAAAAGGCAGCTGGTTTGACGAAGAAACGGCAAAATTTTCAAAGGTGAAATCTGACCGGAGGCGGTATTCTTCTTTGTGATTCTCTCTTCCAAAGGGGTTCTTTATTTCTTCCGGCGATAAAGGTGATAAAGAAGTAAACAAAGGCCCGGTTTCCATTTGGTTTTTCAGGACAATTGTTTTAACGGTAAAAAGAAGGCTGTTGTTTTGTTTAGTCTGGCGGTCAAGAATATCTTTAAGAAAACTGTAATATCTTTTTTCAATAAGATCTTTAATGTAGGGAGAAGGACAGCCGATATTAATAATATTGTTCTCCAAAGAAACTAGACAGGAACGATGGAATAAAGTTTTATAAACCGCCTCGGAAATTGAGATTTTTAATTCTTCCAAAACATTTTTCCAAAGTTGTTCGTTTGTCATGGTTTTTCAGTTCGGGCAGAAGACTGATGTAGGATTTCATAGTAGAGTACTTATCCACAATTTGTCAAGAATCAGATTGACTGTTTCACTTTGTTTTCTCTTGTGTTAAAATTTGTCTATGCCGAAAAGAACATATCAACCCAAAAAAATTAAAAGAGCCAGGAAACACGGCTTTAGATCGAGAATGAAAACCAAAGCGGGGAGGGATGTTTTAAGAAGGAGAAGGCGGATGGGGAGAAAAAAACTAATTACCGTCTGAAATGTTAGCCAAAAGTAGTCGCCTCAACCGAGTCGAGATAAACCTTCTTAGAGATCCGGGCAGAAAAGGAAAAATCATTCAAGGTTCCTTTTTTGGTCTTATTTTTAAGGAAAGCAGTCAAAGCGGTAAATTTGGGGTGATCATTTCCAACAAAATTTCTCCTAAGGCGGTTGAAAGAAACAGGATTAAACGGCTTTTATATCGGACGGTTGAAGATAAAATGGCGGACGAAACCGGGTTTTTTTTGTTTTTGGCAAAAAGAAATTGCGTCAACGCAGGCTTAGAGGAGTTTGAGAAAGAAGTTAAATTTTTTCAAGACAATATTATCGGATAATACAAATAGGACTTGACAACTCCAAAAATATATGTAAAATGGAATTATGTATTCCAGATTACTAAAGCCGCCGAGAAACAAAAGTTTTTTTCTTTTTGGCCCAAGAGGAACAGGAAAAACAACTTGGGTCAAATCGACTTTTCCTAAAGCCATTTATCTTGACCTTTTAGAGGCAGAGATCTTTAACGATCTTTTGGCTAATCCGCAAAGGTTGGAAAATTATCTTCCAAAAAAGACTACTGATTTTGTTATTATTGATGAAATTCAGAGAATTCCCCAACTTCTAAACGAAGTTCACCGTTTAATCGAAAAACTGCATTTAAAATTTATTCTGACCGGTTCAAGCGCCAGAAAATTAAGGGAAAGAGGGCAAAATTTATTGGCCGGAAGAGCGCTTACTTATTTTATGTATCCTTTAACCGCCATTGAATTAAACGCAGACTTTAACTTAAACCTCTCTTTAAATTTTGGACTGCTTCCCTCTGTTTATCAAGAAAAAGAACCCAAAAAATATTTAGAGAGTTATGTCAAAACATATCTCGAAGAAGAAATTTTTCAGGAAGGACTGACAAGAAATTTATCCGCTTTTGCCCGCTTTTTGGAAACGGCGAGTTTTTCTCAGGGGTCGGTTTTAAATACTTCGGAAATAGCGCGGGAAGCGGCCGTTGAAAGAAAAGTTGTTGAAAATTATTTTTCTATCCTTGAAGATTTATTAATCGGTTATCGTCTCCCGGTTTTTAATAAAAAAGCTAAAAGGCGGCTTATTGTTCACCCAAAATTTTATTTTTTTGATACCGGAATGTATCGGATAGTTCGTCCGATGGGACCTTTGGATAGTCCGGAAATGGTCGAGGGCATTAGTGTTGAAAGTCTTTTTTTCCAAAATCTTTTGGCCGTCAATGATAATTTGAATTTGGGTTACAAGCTTTATTACTATCGAACAGCCACGGGAATTGAGGTTGATTTTATTGCTTATGGAGAAAGAGGAATTCGCGCTTTTGAAATTAAACGGACTGATAAGGTTTCTTCAAAAACAACAAGAGGGCTAAAACATTTCTTAAAAGAATATCCCCAAACAAAAGGTTTTTTTCTTTACGGAGGTAAAAGAAAAATGCGCCACGGTGATATTGAAATTATTCCTTTTGAAGATGCTCTAAAAAATCTTCCCGATCTGCTTTTGTGATAAGCTTTCTTGTAAGAATGAAACAATTGATATTAAAACTTATTCGTCTTTATCAAAAACATTTGTCTTTTGATTCTGGTTTTTTCAAAAGGCTGTTTCTGACTGACAAAGCCTGTCGGTTTTTTCCAACTTGTTCAGAATATTCTTATCTTGCCATAGAGAAGTATGGTATAATTTCTGGAAGCTGGAAAGCTTTAAAAAGAATTTTAAGGTGCCATCCCTGGAACGAAGGAGGCCTTGATTATCTGAAATAAATTGACCTAATTATTTTAATTAACCTAATTGATCTAAACAATTTGGGAATTGGGGTTTATTTAGAGTAATTAGAAATTAGAATAAATTATGACTAATATTTGGCAGTTGTTGCTTTATCAACCGATTTTAAACGCCCTTATCTTTTTGTATCGGATTTTATTTTCCAATCTTGGGGGGGCGATAATTGTTTTGACTCTCATTGTCAGGTTTGCCCTTTCTCCCATAATGAACCGCCAGCTTAAGTCGACCAAAAAAATGCAGGAATTGGCCCCGGAGCTGGAAAAAATAAAAGCAAAGTTCAAAGACGATAAACAAAAATTAATGCAGGCGCAAATGGAACTTTACAAACAAAACGGGGTTAATCCTGCCTCCGGCTGTCTTCCCCAAATAGTCCAGTTGATCATTTTAATTTCTCTTTACCAGGCTTTTAATTTAGTTATTAAACCGGACGGCCTGGAGGTGGTGAAAAAAATAAACGAGAGCCTTTATTCTTTCAATCAACTCTCTGTCTCTTCCGCTTTGAATTTAAAATTTCTTTATCTTGACTTGTCAAAACCGGACAAGATACCAGGCCTGGGCATTCCGGGATTATTTGTGATTATGGCCACGGTTTTTCAGTTTTTATCGTCAAAATTAATGATGCCGGTGGTTAAAAAAGAGGAAAAAGCGGCCGCCAAAACCGAAGTAAAAACCGATGATATGGCTTCATCTATGCAAAAACAGATGCTTTATATGTTTCCTCTTATGACTTTGATTTTTGGTTTTACCATGCCGTCCGGAGTGATGCTTTATTGGTTTATTTTTTCTCTTTTTTCTTTTATCCAACAGCAGATCATCAGTAGCAAAGGCAAGAGGATTTTACTAAAATGAACGAAGAAAAAACTAAAATAATTAAGGAGGAAGTTTTTGCTTTGATTTCGCAATTAGGAATTGAGGCTGAAATTGAGATATCAACGGAAGAACAGGCAGAGGAAAAAATTATTAACTTACAGCTGGAATCATCCCAGGCGGCTTCTTTAATCGGTTTTCATGGAGAAACACTGCAGTCTCTCCAGTTGATTATTTCTTTTTTGTGTCATCGGATACTGGGTCAATGGGTAAAGGTTTTGGTTAATGTCGGTGATTACCGGCAGAAAAGAGAAGAGCAGCTGCAAAGGCTGGCCTTAAGTCTGGCGATGAAAGCGAAGTTCTCCGGAGAAGTCCAAACGATGCCTAATCTAAGCGCTTCCGAAAGAAGATTCGTTCATTTGGTTTTAGCGGAGAATCCTGATGTCTATTCTGAATCAGAGGGCGAGGGAAAACAAAGGCAACTTACGATCAAACCCAAGAAATAAATTCTAATCGGGAAAATTCTAAATCCTAATTTCTAAATTCTAAATAAATCTCAATTTTATAAATTCAAAAAACTAAATTTTTTTGGATTTTAATAATTTGAAATTATTTAGGATTTAGTATTTAGAGTTTAGAGTTTCAACTTGAAAATTCTTATATTTCTTCTCTTAGTGGTTCTGCCCTTACAGATAGGCCGGCATTTTTGGCCGTTCTTTGCCTATATTTTTGGTCTAAGAGTCGATTATCTTGCCCCGACGGTTTATCTTCAGGATATTTTGATTCTTTTTCTTTTTTTTACCGGATACAAAAAACTTTTAATCGAATTAAAACAAAAAAAAACGCTTTTTTTAATTTTGATTCTTTTGGGATTGATTTCCGCCAATTTGTTTATTGCCGGCTCATTTTTTGTTTCAATCTTTTCCTGGTTAAGAATAGGTGAATTTGTATTTCTGGGGCTGATTATCAGGCGGAATTCCCAAACAGTTTTAAAAATTCTGCCAAAAATTGTGCCTTTTTGGATAATGGGAGAATTTTTGATTGGCTTACTTCAGATTATTAAGCAATCTTCCTTGGGGGGGATTTTTTGGTATTTGGGAGAAAGATCTTTTAATATTTTTACTCCCGGGATTGCCAAAGCTTCTGTGCTTGGAAATGTTTTTTTAAGGCCCTACGGTACTTTTTCCCACCCTAACAGCCTGGCGGGGTTTATTTTAGTGGGGCTGATTTTTATTTTTACGCAAAAGAATCTTTTTTGGATGGATAAAATTGCTTTACTTTGTGGTTTGTTTCTTTTGATTTTATGCTTCTCGCGGACGGTTTGGCTGGCGGTTTTGTTTTTAAGCCTGATTTACATAATTTGGAGAATAATTGATAAACAAAGAATAAAGTTGTTCGAATTTTCTTATTATTTTATGGCCGGTGCCGGACTGATAATCGTTTTTCTTTTTACCAAATCGGTGATTGAAACCGCTTCTTTTGAAAATCGGAGGATTTTGGCCGTTTTTGCTCTTGTTTTAATCAAAAAATATCCCTTTTTAGGGGTCGGTGCCAATAATTTTTTAATCAGCCTTTCCCGCTCAGGGCTTTCCTGGCCGGTAGTCTCTTTTTTACAGCCGGTGCACAACGTGTTTCTCTTAACAGGAGCTGAGACAGGCCTGATAGGACTTTTTATTTTTACCATATTTTTGTTACTTACTATCCGGAAGATTCTTCAATTTCATCCGCCAAATCGGCGGATCAAATTTCAAATTTCGATTGCCTTGCTGGCAATTATTTTTACCGGTCTGTTTGACCATTATTGGTTGACTTTAATCCAAAATCAGCTTTTATTTGTTTTAGTTTTAGGTTTGGCTTGGTCGGAGAGGGTGGTAGAATAAAAGCATGGGATTAAAAACCAAAGTTTTTAAAAATACGGTTTTCCAGATTGCCGGTCGAAGCTTGACTATTTTAATTTCTTTATTAACTACGGCTGTACTGACTAGAACGCTCGGAGTAGAAACTTTTGGTGATTATGTTTTCATTACGTCCATTGTTTTGCTTTTTGTGGGACTAACCGATTTTGGCACAATTACTATCGGCGTCCGCGAGGCTTCAGTTTCCTTGGAAAAGAAAGAGAAAATTTTCGGGAGTGTCCTTAGTTTAAGAATAATCATTTCCTTATTTATTTTTATCGCTTTTAATTTGCTTATTTACTTTCTTCCTCAATTTGCCGGACTAAGAGAGCCGTCGTTGATCGCTTCCTTCGTCATTTTATTTTTAATTTTACGGACGACCATGCAAGCGGTTTTACAAGTTTTTTTGAGATTGGACTTGGCTTCATTTTTGGAAGTGATTGCTTCCTTGTTGGCTTTACTCTTTATCGGCTCGTTTTTATTGTTGGGTATAAAAATCAACTTATTTTGGTTGATGATTTTTTGGTCAGTTTCGGCACTTGCCTCCGGAATTGCCGGACTTTATTATGTTAAAAAACTTATTTCCTTCAAGTTAAATTTTAACAAAGATGATTTGTTTAAAATTTTCAAACAGGCAAGCCCTCTGGGGGTTTATCTGCTGGTTTATGCCGTTTATGACCGGGGGATTGACAGCTTTTTTCTAAAGACCTTTGTTAACAGCGAGGCGGTTGGTTTTTATGGCTTGGCGTATAAGATTCACGGTAATTTAATTTTTGGAGCCGCTTTTTTAATGAATAGTCTGTTTCCGATTATTTCTGCCTTAAAAAATGATGAAGAAAGATTAAAGTTAATTTTTAAGAAAGCTTTTTCGGTTTTATTTTTTTTCGGTTTACTCTCTTTATTTTTAGGCACACTTTTTGCCCCGCTGATTATCAGAATCATCTCCGGTGCCAAATTTGTTTTGTCAGTTAATATTTTAAGAATTCTTCTTTTTGCCACCTTTTTTTCTTTTTTAAACCACCTTAATGGCTATTTGCTGATTTCCTTAAATGAACAAAAGAAATTGCTTGTTTTTTCGCTTTTTTCTCTGATATTAAATTTGGTTTTAAATACAATTTTTATTCCCAGATACTCTTTTTGGGCGGCGGCGGCGGTTACCGTCTTGACAGAAGGATTAATTTTTGTTTTGACCAGTGTATATCTAAAAAGAAAATATCAACTGACCATTTCCGGCCAAGAATTAAAGAACAATTTGTTTTTGTTTTTAAAAAAAAGAAAGTCTTTTTTTGATTTTTGAACTAAAAAGATGAAAAATATAAAAATTTTTACTGACGGCGGTTCGCGCGGTAACCCCGGTCCTTCGGCCATCGGTGTTTTAATTTTGGATGAAGAAGGAAAAGAGCTGTTCAGACTGGGAAAACAAATTGGAACCGCGACCAATAATATCGCAGAATATTCTGCCGTCCTGGAAGCTCTTTTGTGGATTAAAAATAATTTAATCGGTCATGACTTAAACTTACAATTTTATTTGGACTCAAGTTTAGTCGTCAATCAGCTTAATGGAAAGTTTAAAATCAGAAACCAGGAGTTAAAAAAAATCATTGTCAGAATAAAAAATTTGGAAAAAGAAATTTCAAAAAAAATAAGCTACTTTCATGTCGCCAGAGAAAAAAATAAAACTGCCGACTTCTTGGTAAATTCAGCTTTCTAATTTTTTCTTTCACATGTTTTCATAAAAAAATTTTTTCTAACTCTTGTTTCTTTGTTGGAAATTAACTAAAATTTTATCAATGCCCGAAGAATATTCTTTATCTACAGAAATTGGTTCCTCCACTAACGTCCTGATCATTGACGAAGTGGGTGAATTTGTCAGCCTATTGGTCGACAGTTTACTTTCCCGGGGTTTTAACGTTTATTATTTTGGACACGAACCAAAACTTTTTTTTGAATATCTTTCCCATAAAAAAACTTTTGTTTATTTAACCGAAGTGAATGAAGAAACCAGTTTTGAAAAAATTGACTATTTGTATTTTTTTCCTAAAATCGATTTGGATAATTTGCGAAAAGTCGTTTTTTTGAATAGAAATTTTCACTGTCACGTTTTGATCGGAATTGATTATGGTTTTCAACAAGCAAGTGAATTGGAAGATCTTTCTTTGTCCAAAGAATTCGTTTTCAAACTGGTTTTGTTTAAAGATGTTTTCGGGCCCCGGGTAACTTCCGGCAATCTTGGTCAGATTTTTTCAACCGCTTCTGTGGGTGACAGAGTAATGATCGAACAATCAGCCGAAGAGCTGGTATCGCCGCTTTACTCGGATACTCTGATTAAAGAACTGTTAAGAGTTTCCTTTTTACCTTACGGAAAAGGCAGAATCTATTTGATAAAAACGGAAGAAATTAACGGCCAAGAATTGGTTTCCTTATTGGCGGGGGTTTTCCCTGAAGTTAGTTTTGTCTTAAACCAAAATCAATCTTTTAAAGAAAACGGTTTTGTCCCTAAAAGCGGAAAAACAATAAATATCAGGGAAAATGTTGGTTTTAGGGTCGAGGAAACTGCGGAATGGTTTTTAAGAGAGGGGAGGAACCGGTTAGTCAAAAATCAAGAAGAACCAAAAATTGATAATCCTCGTTTTTCCACTGAAATCGTTCAGGAAACGGCACCGCCGCCGCCCAGTCTCGAGGTTTTGTTTGCCGAAAAGGCGAATGATGACACGGCCAGTCAAGAAGTCAAGCCGGAAGAAGAAAAAAAAGAAACGAATCTGGTCGAGACCTATTGGCAGGAGGATAAAAAAAAGAAAAAATTTGTCAGAAAAGGTTTTTTTGTTTTTCTCTCTTTTCTTTTTATATTTTTTTGCTTTTTCGTTATCCCGATGGGGTTGGTGCTGATTTTTGGTATAAACGGTTTTGATAGTTTTAAATCAACCAAGGCGGGCTTGGAAAAAGGGGAGTTTGAAGAGGCTTTTAAAAGCAGTCAAAAAGCGGAAAAATATTTTGAAATTTCCCAAAAAACCCTTTCTTTGACTAGTCCTTTTTATAGTCTGATAGGACTGGAAAAGCAGGCGAAGTCAATTTCCAGCTCAATTTCTTTCTCAATTCAGATTAACCAATCACTTAAGGCGTTTTTACAAACTTTTGTCAAAATTACCGAGGCAGGAGGCGGTTTCTTAAAAGGGGAAAGCGTCGATTGGCTGGAAGTGCAAAGGATAATCAAGACCAATTACGCATATGCTTATCAGCAAGCTTCTTTAGCCCAATCTTCTTTAAAAGAGGCGGAGGCGGGCTTTTCTTATTTTAAAAAGAACGACATCTTCAGTTTGGCGGGTGAATATTTGCCGGAATACCGGGATAAGCTTTTGAAGGGCCAGTCTTTAGCTTTGGTTTTACCGGAAATAGTCGGGGTCGGCGGCCGGAAAACATACTTGGTTCTTTTTCAGAATAATTTGGAACTGCGGCCGACCGGTGGTTTTATCGCCGCTTTCGGAATTGTCAGCCTGGAAAACGGGAAGCTGGTTAATTTTGAAGTTCATGATATCTATGAAGCAGACAATCAGTTAAAAGGCCAAGTTGAACCGCCGGCAAAAATAAAAACAATTTTAGGGGAACAAGTTTGGTATTTCAGAGATTCTAATCTTGACCCTGAATTTTCTTCTTCGGCCGAAAAAGCTCTTTGGTTTTTGGACAAAGAAATGAATGTTTCCGCCGACGGTGTTATTGCCGTAAATCTCAAACTGGTAGGAAAAACACTTAATATCTTGGGAGAGATAAAGGCCCCGGATTATGCCGATGAGATTTCTGCTGACAATTTGTTGCAAAAAGTTATTCAATATTCGGAAACAACCAATCTTGATAAGGGTCTGAACAAACAAGAGTTTTTGGTGAGTTTAATTAAGGCGGTTTACAACCAGGCTCAGAAAGCCGAATCTAAAGAGGTTGTTGGTTTAGAAGGGGTTGTTTTTTCTCTACTGGAAAATAAGGAGATATTGTTTTATTCTTCCGATGAAAATACCGAAGCGCAGATTGCCGATTTAGGCTGGGACGGCAATTTCAGGCAGTATCAAAATAAAGTTGAAGGCTATTCGATTTATAACGATTATTTTTCGATAAATGAAGCCAATATGGGGATTAATAAAGTCAACTATTTTATGGATAGAACAATCGGCCATGAGATAAAAATTAGCTCTCAGGGAACAGTTCAGGAAAAATTGGTGTTAAACTACGAGAATAAAAGCCCTTCGGAAAACTGGCCGGCGGGGACTTATAAAAATTATGCGCGGATTTATCTTCCTAAAGGAACAAAACTTATTTCCATTCTGAAAACCGACCCGGAAAATAGTAATATCTGGACTCCTTTTACCGACAGCGCCATGGAAGTTTACGAGGAGTACAATAAAACGGTTTTGGACTTGCTTTTTGAAGTACCGGTTAAAACCAAGATTAAACTGGAGATAAATTATGAACTGATTGAAATAATTAATCTTTCGGCCAAGATTAATTCGTATCTCCTGATGGTCCAAAAACAGCCTGGGGCTTATTCCGACAACTACAACCTAATTATTTCGTTTCCGGAAAACCTTATTCCCTTAAGAGTAATTCCTAAGGCTGTTATTGGAGGAGGGAAACTGTTAATTAATGAAAAATTAGACCGTGACCGTATTTTTCAGATTGATCTGGCGATTTAGAGCCTTGCAATAAGAATTACTCTCTGTTAAAATTCAGCCTATGTCGGAAATTAAACTAACCGCTCAAAAAAGAACTTTGGTGGGAAAAAAGGTCAAAAAGTTAAGGAAAGAAGGCCTGATTCCGGCTAATATTTTTGGTAAAAAGATCAAGTCTCAATCTCTGTCGCTTAATAAAAAAGAGTTTGAGAAAGTTTTTGCAGAAGCAGGGGAAACCGGAATTGTTAACTTAACCGTTGAAGGGGAAAAAGAAAACCACCCCGTAATGATTCAAAATCTGCAAAAAGGTCCGGTCACCGATGAAATTCTTCATGCCGACTTAAGACAAGTTATTCTTACCGAGAAAGTGACAGCTGATATTCCGGTTGAAATGACGGGCGAGGCTCCGGCGGCCGAACAAAAATTGGGAATATTAATCCAGAATATTTCTGAGATTGAAGTTGAAGCTTTACCTTTGGATTTGCCGGAAAAGTTTGTCGTCGATGTTTCCGGATTAAACAATGTGGGGGATGAGATTTTGGTTAAGAGTATCAAAGTTGACAAGGCCAAAGTTGAATTGAAAATTGACGAAAGCCAAGTTGTGATCAAGATTGAGCCTTTGGCTAAAGAAGAAGTCGCTCCGCCGCCGGTTGAGCCGGAAGAAGGAGAGGCGCCGGAAGGTGAGGCGGCTCTGCCAGCTGAAGGTGAGGAAAAATCACCTGAACCACCTTCGGAAGAGAAAAAAGAATAAAGGTTTTTTAATTACCCCAAAGTTTTTCAATCTTTAAGAGAGTTTCGTTGTTGGGGTCGATTTCTTTTGCTTTCTGAAGCGCCCAAAGAGCTTTTTCTTTGTCGCTGCTTTTGTAATATGCCACCGCCAGCTGAATCCAACCGTCACGGTAATCCGGCCTTTCCTGTGCCAGCTGTTCCCATTTGTAAATAGTTTCCTGGTCCGCTTTTACCTGAGCCTGCATTCCCAGGGTTCTTAGGTCCATTCTTTGTTTTTCGCTGTTTAGGGCGGTGATGGCGGCAATAAAAAAAAGCAAGCCAACCAGAACATTTTTGGGGAGATGCTTGGCTTTCCTGTCCAGATAAGAAAAGGGATTCCAAGGTTGTCTTTTTAAATTTCTGGCCACGGACTTATTATGAGGGGTTCTTTTTGATTTGGCAAGAGAGACCAGATTTTCTCGGTAATAAAAGGCATAAAAGGATGGAGAAGACGTAAGCTAGTATTAAGTATTAAGTATAAAGTATTAAGGGCGTTAGGGTCAGAAAGACGGGGCTTGACCATTTCAATATACTTGTCACAAAAAGAGTGCCAGAAGAATTCATAAATTGTCTCTGCTGCCTGGCCAAAATGGTAGGTCTCGATTTGTTTGGTAACTACTTTGACAGTTTTGTCTAATTCTTCCAAAATCCACCTGTCGTCTGGGTGGGGGTGAGAAGTGAGAGGTGTGTCGGGAAGTGAGGGCGGGAGGTAAGAGATAACAAATCTGGAAGCATTCCAGATTTTGTTGGCAAAGTTTCTCATAGCAATTATTTTTTCTTCAGAGACCACAAAATCACTGGCGGGAGCGATTCCAAAAACAAGAGACATTCTTAAAGCATCGGTCCCGTATTTTTCTGTCATTGTCAGAGGGTCGATGACATTGCTCTTGCTTTTACTCATTTTTTGGCCATTTTTATCAACCACTCTTGAGTGTAAATGAACCGTTTTAAAAGGAACTTCACCTGCCAAATATAACCCAAACATAATCATTCTCGCAACCCAGAAAAAAAGAATATCCCACAAAGTGTCCATGACGGAGGTGGGGTAAAAATATTTAAAATCCTCAGAGCTTCGTGAGGGGTTTTCAGGATTAAATCCAAGAGTATTAAGCGGCCATTGGCCGGATAAAAACCAAGTATCAAAAGTATCGGTTTCTTGAATGAGACGGGTGCTCTGACAAACGGGGCATTTTTCGTTTTCTTTTATTTCAAATTTTGCTTCGACAGGAGCGGTTAATGACTGAAGACCGTTTTTGATCTCTTCAAAACTGTATTTGTCTTTGATTTCAGCGAAAGTACCGAAAACAAAATTTTTACCCTTGTCTAAAAAATTAATTTTGATTTGCGGATTACAATCCAAACAATACCAGGCCGGAATTCTTGGTCCCCAAACTATTTGGCGGCTGATATTCCAATCTCTTATATTGTTCATCCAATCTAAGTATTGCTTTTTGAAACGTGGGGGAAAAAATTTTACTTTTCCCTCTTCGGCGGCTTTTATGCTTGGTTCGGCCAGAGGCTCAATTTTAACAAACCATTGCGGCATTAATAAAGGCTCAATAACATTTTTACAACGATAGCAGAAACCAACGGTATGATGAAGGGGTTCGGTTTTAATTAATTTCCCCAAGTTTTTAAGAAGTTCAATTGATTTTTCTCTTGCTTCTTTCGGGAAAAGCCCTTCAAGCTCAGGAATCGCGTTGATCATTTTTCCCGATGGATCAATACAGGAAATGGCCGGTAATTTATGTTTTTGGCCGATTTCAAAATCAGTGGCATCATGTCCAGGCGTAATTTTCAAAGCGCCGGTACCAAAATCTATTTCAACTAATTCGTCGGAGATAATGGGAATTTCTTTATTAATAATAGGCACAATTGCTTTTTGACCGATAATTTTAGTAAAACGTTTATCTTTAGGATTGACAGCAACAGCCACGTCCGCAAAAATCGTTTCCGGCCGGGTGGTGGCGATTTGAATCGGACCATAATCTAAGTAGTAAAGAAATTCATCTTTTTCAAGATGGTCAACTTCCAGTTCAGAAAAAGCAGTGCCGCAGAAAGTGCAGTAATTAACAATTTTTTCTTTACGATAAACAAGACCGTCATCATAAAGTTTTTTAAAAGCGGTAAAAACATTTTTTAGGATTTCAGGCTCCAGGCTATAATGATATCTGGTCCAGTCCATTGAGAATCCAAGTTTTTTCATCTGGGAAATGTTTATCTCCCGATTTTCTTCCACAAAATTCCAAATCATCCGGTATAGAGTTTGGCGGTCAAAATCAAACCGGCTTTTACCTTCTTTTTTTAGTTTCTTTTCAAAAACGAATTGAGTTTCAATACCGGCATGATCGCTTCCCGGAAGCCATAAAACCGGTTCGCCTAACATCCGATGGTATCGGCACATGATGTCCTCGATAGTAAAAACAGCGTGTCCCATATGCATTGGGTCATTGGCATTGGGAAGAGGGAGGATAATGGAAAATGGCTTTTTGCCCGTCTCGCCTCGCTTCGCGAGTCGAAGCCGAGGCGGAGTCTTATCAATTTTTGGCGTAAAATACCCACCTTTTTCCCAAAGAGAGTAAATTTCCGCCTCTGTTGTTTTAGGATTGTAAGTTTTATCCATTAGATGTATTTTATCATTTGTGCTAAAATTTAACAGTCATGAAGATTGTTTCCTGGAATGTTAATGGATTAAGAGCCGTTTTCAATAAGGGTTTTTCTAAATGGCTTAAAGAGATTGATGCCGGCATTGTTTGTCTTCAGGAAATTAAACTTCAAGAATTCCAATTATCAAAGCAGTTAATTTCTCCGGGTAATTATCTATCTTATTTTAATTTTGCCGAGAAAAAAGGTTATTCCGGTGTTGGTGTTTATACGAAAGAAAAACCTCTAACAATTGAAAACCAGCTGGGTTTAGGAAGGTTTGACCAAGAAGGAAGAATATTAAAACTGGAATATCCCGATTTTACCTTAATAAACCTTTATATTCCCCACGGCGGAAGAAAAAAAGAAAATCTGCAGTATAAACTTGATGTCTATAAAACCCTACTTGATCAACTGAAGAATCTTAATAGTAAAAAAATAATTATGATAGGGGATTTTAACGTTGCCCATGAAGAAATAGATTTGGCGCGGCCAAAGGATAATCATAAAAACATAATGTTCACTACGGAAGAGAGAAAACAACTTGATGAAATAGTGGATTTAGGATTTATTGATACTTTTAGAAAATTTAATAAAAAGGGAGGAAACTATACTTGGTGGCCGTATTTTGTAAATGCCAGAGAGCGAAATTTAGGCTGGCGGATTGATTATATTTTTGTTTCCAAACCACTTTCGAATAAACTAAAAGATGCATTTATTCTCAAAGACGTTTACGGTTCAGACCATTGCCCAGTGGGGATAGAGAAGCGATAGGAAGAGACCAAACTTTGTGCTACAATTTGTTCAAGATGAAAAAAGTTCCCAAAGAGCTTCAGCCATTTCTTTGGTCAGTCAAGACAGATCAATTAGACTGCCAAAAAGACAAAATCTACATCATTAATCAGATTTTGGCTTATGGGGGTCTTAAGGAAATTAAATGGTTATTCAAAAATTATCCTTTAAAAGTGGTTAGGGATGTTTTTTTGCACCACCCGATAAAGACTTATCGTGCATCAACTTTTAATTTTGTTAAAGAAATCCTTCTTGAGGTGGGAAATACGCTTCTTGTTAAGGAGAAATATGTTGTCAATACACCTCGAATTATTAGATAAGGAAAGAAGGAAAGTTTTTGAGAAATTGAGCGCTTTCTCCCAAACTGCTGTTTTAGGTGGAGGAACTGCTTTGTCCTTGCAGATAGCTCACCGTCTCTCTTTTGATTTTGATTTATTTTTAAAAAAACCGCTAAAAAAAGAAGACCTTTTGAAAATAAAAAGGACTTTTAAACTAACGGAAATCCAAATAAACACCCCCGAACAATTGACGGTTATTACTGACAACAAGGTAGATATTACCTTGCTTTATTACCCGTACAAATCAGTATTTCCTAAAATTGTTACTCCATCTTTACCTCTTTGCGCTATTGAAGACATTGCTGCTGATAAAGCCTATACTGTTGGCCGCCGGGCAGTCTGGAGGGATTATGTTGATTTGTTTTTTATCTTAAAATGGGGCTTCGTTGATATTTTCAAGCTGGTCAAATTAGACGAGCAGAAATTTGGAGTCGAATTTAATCCAAAACTCTTTTTAGAACAATTAATTTATTTCGAGGATATTGAGATTTCGAAAATGTCTTTTATCAAGGAAGAGCCTTCAGTTTTAGAGATTCAGGATTTCTTAAAGCAACAGGTAAGGCTTTTTAAAGAAAAAGAACTGGGGGGAGATTTTTAAAGAGTGAAAATAATTTCCTGGAATGTTAATGGATTAAGAGCTGTTTTTAATAAGGGTTTTTCCAAGTTGTTTAAAGAGATTAATGCCGACATTGTTTGTCTTCAAGAAATTAAACTACAAGAATCGCAATTAACAAAGCAATTAATTTCTCCAAATAATTTTCTATCCTATTTTAGCTTCGCTGACAAAAAAGGTTATTCCGGCGTTGGTGTTTATACAAAAGAAAAACCTCTGAAAATTGAAAACCAGCTGGGTTTAGGCAAGTTTGACCAAGAAGGAAGAATGTTAAAACTGAAATATCCTGATTTTACCTTGGTAAACTTTTATATACCCCATGGTGGAAGACAAAAAGAAAATTTGTCTTACAAGCTGGAAGTTTATGAGCTGCTTCTTAACTTTCTAAGCAAAATTAAAAACCAAAATGTGATCGTGATTGGTGATTTTAATATTGCCCATCAGGAAATCGATTTGGCAAGACCAAAAGATAATCAGAAAAATATTATGTTTACCCCAGAGGAGAGAAGAAAGCTTGATGAAATTATTCAGTTAGGATTTATTGATTCTTTCAGAATATTTAATAAAAAGGGAGGAAATTATACTTGGTGGCCGTATTTTGTAGATGCCAGAGAGCGAAATTTAGGGTGGAGGATTGATTATATCTTTGTTTCCAAACCACTTTGGAATAAACTAAAAGGTGCATTTATTCTCAAAGACGTTTACGGTTCAGATCATTGTCCAGTCGGGATAGAATTAATAAACTAAACTTTAATTACACAATTTATATTACTCTTGACAGTAGGATAAGACTTAATATAGGATGAAGTTTAATTATAGAAAAACACACCTTTATTTATTAAGACAAGCCTTTTGTGGAAGAATATAAAGTAAAATTTATTAATTTCTTATTAAATGCTGGTGCGTTAAAGATCGGAAGTGACTTCACTTTAAAAAGTAAAAGAATCTCTCCTTGGTTTGTCAATATTGGAGATTTTAACGAAGGGGAATCTTCGGCAATTCTTGGAGAATTTTATGCAGACTCTATTTTAAATTCCGGCGAAACTTTTGATTTACTATATGGCATTCCCGAAAAAGGAAATGCTTTGGCGGTAGCAACGGCAATTGGACTGGCTAAAAAAGGGAAAAACGTTCCCTGGTTTTTTACCAGAAAGGTAGCTAAAGAATATGGAGAAGCAACTAATCTTTCTCCGGCTGAAAGAATTAAAGCTTTAGTTGTTGGTAGAGCTCCTAAAGAAGGTCAAGCAGTACTCCAACTTGATGATGTTTTCACCGCCGGGGACGCAAAATATCAGGCCAGAGAAGTTTTACAGTCTTTAGGGAATTTTAAGCTTCCCTTATTGGCGATTGCGGTAGACAGGCAAGAGGTTGGTGTTGATGGAAAAAGCGCCATTGAAGAGTATGAACAGATAACCGGGACGAAGGTTGTTTCAGTGGTAAACGCCCTTGATGTTTATTCTTTTTTAAAAAAGAACACTCCCGTAAAAACTCCCAACGGAGAAATCAAAAAAGAGGACCTCGAGAGAATGGCTAATTATTTAAGAGTTTACGGGACAAATTCTGTCAAAATAACCGTTGGTAAATTTGAACAGAAAATTATTAAGCAAGAAAGAAGTGTTATTCCCGCTTGTGATGTTCCAACTTTAGAGGAATTTGAGATCTTGGTGAAAGAAACGGCTTCGGTTAAGGGTATTGGCGGATATAAGATTGGTTTCGAATTAGGTTTAGGTTACGGGTTAGAAAAAGTTGTAAAGATGGCAAGAAAATATACAAACAAACCGATTATTTATGACCATCAAAAAGCCGGAACAGATATTCCTGATACGGGAAAGAACTTTGCCGAAGTTTGTAAAAAAGCGGAAGTGGATGCAGTTATTTTCTTTCCTCAATCGGGACCGGAAACAGAAAGAGCCTGGATTTATCATGCTTTAGATAAGGGATTAAAAGTTATTGTGGGCGGGAGAATGACTCATCCTGCTTATGCGGTAAGTGAAGGAGGTTTTATAACCGATGAGGGAGCTTTGGAGATGTATCGGATAGCCGCAAAAGTAGGAATAAATAATTTTGTCGTTCCTGGCAATAAACCGGAGATTATAGAACAGATAAGAGGGGTAGTCGAGGCGGAAGGAGTAAACCCAATATTTTATGCTCCGGGTTTTATTGCCCAAGGCGGAAATATTTCCGACGCGGCAAAAGTTGCTGGAGATCGATTTCATGGAATTGTTGGTAGAGGAATTTATCAAGCGGTAGACAAAAAAGCAGCTGCGATTGAACATACTTCTCAATTGTAAATTTCAAATATAATGATAGACCCACACGTTCACTGTAGAGATTGGGATCAAAATTACAAGGAGACCATCAAGCATGCACTTCTAGTGGCGAAAAAGATTGGTAGTAGCGGAATTTTTGATATGCCCAATACCTCTCCGCCAATTAATTCAAGAGAAGCAATAGAACGGAGATTAACAGACGCTGCTAAAATTAAAAGCCCTGTTTTTTATGGAATTTACGCAGGATTGACTTCTGATAAAAACCAAATTAAGGAAGTAGTAAAAACATGGAAAGAACTTTTTCCGAAAGTGGTGGGTTTGAAAATGTTTGCCGGACATTCGGTTGGAAATTTAGGTATCGTTAAGGAAGAAGAACAAAAATTAGTTTACCAAACTTTGGCAGCAGAGGGGTACGATGGTGTTTTGGCCGTCCATTGCGAAAAAGAATCTTTATTGAAGCCAGACCTTTGGAATCCTGTGAATCCGAAGTCACATTCTTTTGCTCGTCCACCAGAATCGGAAATAGAGTCAGTCAAAGACCAAATAAATTTTGCTCAAACAAGTAAATTTAAGGGGGTTTTACACATTGCTCATGTTTCAGTTCCCGAATCAATAGATTTGATCGAGAGAGCAAGACGACAAAAGAAAATTAGAATAAGTTGCGGGTTAACTCCCCATCATTGTCTTTTAAATTATGATTTGATACCTGAATCAAAGAAAGGGTTATTGTATAAGGTGAACCCGCCATTAAGAAGTAAGGAATCTTCAGAAAAAATGTTAATTTTCTTAAAAGAAGGAAAGATTAATTGGATAGAGACTGACCATGCTCCGCATACCTTGAAGGATAAATTAGAAGAGCCATTTATGTCAGGATTTCCCGGATTACCTTTTTATCCTCATTTTTTAAAATTTTTACTCGGGAATGGGTTTTCAAAATTACAAATAAGAAATCTAACTCATAATAATATTTGTAATACATTTGGTATTAATCTTCCGGAATTATCTGAAATTCCTGATTTAGGATTAGATAATGAATATGAGGTTGATGTTTATAGGGAAAAAAGAAAATGAGTCTTACCGAAAAAAGACAAATAGGTTCCAAAAAAGTCATGCCTTTTACGATTCCTTCAGGAATTATCACCACAGAGCCTTCTTGTTTGGAAAGAATAGCAAGAGAAATTCCGGAGTTGGGAGTATTGACAACGAAGAGTATTGGTTCAGAACCACGGGTTGGGAATAGGGAACCGATTCTTGCCCAATATATTCCTCGAGGATTTGTGAATGCGGTCGGGTTAACTAATCCGGGGGCTGAGGAATTTGCAAAAAAACTTTCTACAATTGCTTTTCCACCGGATAAATTTTTGCTTGCCTCGATATTCGGAAAAGATGAATCTGAATTTGTTTTTGTCGCCAGGACTTTAGAAAAATATGTTGATGGATTTGAATTAAATCTTTCTTGTCCTCACGCCAAGGGTTATGGCATGCAGTTAGGACAAGATAAAGACGTGGTAGGAAAGATAACCCAATCGGTTGTTCATTCGGTAAAAAAACCAGTTTTTATCAAATTGACTCCTAATGCGGGCAATATTGGAGAAATTGCCAAAGCGGCCATTGACTCGGGAGCTTATGGTATCGTGGCAATAAATACAGTCGGTCCCGGTTATTATTCGATAGATGGGCTTCCTGTTTTAACTAATAAAGTCGGTGGAATTTCTGGAACAGGAATAACCCCCCTTGGACTTAGATGTGTAAGAGACATCCGGCAAGCTGTTGGCGAGAATATTCCCATAATTGGTATGGGGGGAATAAAAAACGCTACGGATGTTGGAGCTTATGCCGCCGCAGGAGCAGATTTTTTTGGAATCGGTAGTGCTTTAGCCGGAATGGAGGAAATAGAAATTAAGAATTATTTTTTCGCCCTAATCGGAGACATAAACAATAATTGTCGGACAAATAATGCGGAAAATTTACTAAAACAGGTTGATATGCATTATAGAAAAGTAAAGATTGAAGAGAAAATAGATTCTAGTTGCGACTTTAAGGTTATTAGAACCAATGAAACATTGACTGCCGAGCCTGGGCAATTTATATTTGCCTGGATTCCGGAAGTGGGCGAGAAACCTCTTTCGGTTATGGATGATAGACCTTTAACCTTGGGGGTTTTAGAAAGAGGTGAATTTACCAGAAAATTAAATTCTCTTAGGAAGGGAGACTGCTTTTATATTCGTGGTCCTTATGGTAAAAAACTTAATATTAATTTTAACTTAGATACGGTTCTTGTCGGTGGAGGTTGTGGAATCGCCGGATTAACTCTAATTGCCAGGAGAGCAGCTAAGCGGTTAAATAATAAAAGATTGGTTATTCTTTTGGGTGCTAAAGACAAAGAGCATATTCCCTATTTGGACGTATTTAAAGAGTATGGAGAAGTTCTTGTAGCCACCGAGGATGGAAGTCTAGAATTAAAAGGAAAGGTCACCG
>PEVD01000034.1 GCA_002780305.1 Candidatus Shapirobacteria bacterium CG03_land_8_20_14_0_80_40_19
ATAAATTAAATAAAACAAAAGCAATAGTCCGGCAAAAACATAAATATATTTTAAAACGTCTGAAAGAATCGGATATACATTCGAAGCTCCCCCCAGAAATTCCGGCTTTATACTCGGAACATAAGTGGTTGTAAGTTCTTGTTTTAGTTTATCAAAATCTACCGCTGGTGTTATTTGAGCAATAAGAATTCGCATAAAATTAGCCAAAACCGGGGATTTTTAAAATATCAACCCCGATTAATTTTAACAAAAATATTGACAAAATTATGAACAAAAGCCCGGAAAGAGCGCTGGTGATAAGCTCTTTTCCCGCTTGGGTTTTTTTAGGATCACCGGAAGAAGTGATAATCTGAAAAGCCCCAAAAGCCATGAGCAGAAAAGCGATTCCCGAGGCAATAAAAACAATTTTTCCCAAAATCCAACCAGCAAAGGCATTTAAACTGCTTGTAGGAATACAACCAATTGCGGTGTCTATTCCTTGACCTGAGTTGCACGTGGGATCAATCTTCTTATCGTTACTTGTTTTTATTAAACCCGTGCAAATAAGTTTTCTTCCTAAGTTATATTCTCTGACTAAAATTTGTCCTCCTTTTTCTGTTGGACCGAGGTAGTATTTGAATACAATTTTCCCATTGGTTTTTGATTTTACCTCAACGACAGCTCCGTCTGGCGTGACAACGCTATAGGAGATATCTTTCTTAATTTCGGAGTTTGTAATTGTAATGTCGTAAAATCCAATTTCATCGAAAGAATATGGTTCGATGTTACAAAAACCAGGTTCAGGATAAGAAGGTGTTTCTGTTGGAGTGGGAGTGATATGTGGATTTGTAAAAACACATGTCCCTAATTCATCTAAACCATTTTCTTGACATTTTTCTAGAGGTCTTTCACACAAGATATCATATTCTTCGGCTTTTACCCCCAAAACATAATGGTCGCATTTGTCGGTCTCTATGTTGTATTTTTGCCTTCTTGCTCCTGTGTATTTTTGACAACAAGATTCACCAACTGTCGCGGTCACAATTCTTGGAAAAGAATAAACACAAAAAATGAGGATAAAAGTTGCTGGTAGGAAAAATTTTTTCTTCATTTCTTAAATCTTATCACACCCGATTAAAATGGTAAAATGGAAACACAATTCAAAAATCAAAATGCAAAAGGCAAAATCTAGGTTTAAAATTCAGAATCTTCTTAAGTTCTTAGTTTTGAGTTTTGGTTTTTCGCTATTAGCTATTAGTTTTAAGTTTTATGTTTTTGCCCAAAATTGTCCCGCAACTGATTATGTTTGCCAAATTGCGGAGCAGGAGAAACTTCTCGATACATATAAAGACGCTCATGAGAAAAATAAATCAAACCTGGCCTCTTTCCAAAAACAATTAAATGGCATTATTGCCAAGTTGGCGGATTTAACCAAAAAATTGAAAGCGACGGAGAAGGAGATCGTTCAAAGAGAAACGGATTTAACCGCGCAGACGGAAATTCTTTCTGATCGGCTGAGAGACATTTACAAAAAAGAGAGGGAGTTTACCGTTCTAACTTTACTTTTCTCAACCAAATCGGTGGCGGATTTTAATCAGGGGTTAACTTTACGCCGGACCTCGGCCCAACAGGATTGGCAACTGATAACCGGTATTTCCCAAAAAATTAGTTCTTTAAAAAAAGACAAAGAGACCTTAAAGAAAAATCAAACTTCTTTAACTAGTCTGCAAGTTCGAATTGACAAGCAGGCTGAATTTTTAGAGGGTGAGGTTGAGAAAACCGAAACCTTTTTTAGCCAAGTTAAGAAAAAGATTGCTGAAATTCAAGCTTTAAAAGCCGGTGGTTTTTCCACTTCTGTCGGCGATGTTCCTCCGGCAGACGATCCCGCTTCCCGGCCGGATTATAATCCCGGTTTTTCCCCGGCGTTTGCGGTCTTTTCGTTTGGGGCGCCCCACCGCAAGGGCATGAGTCAGTATGGAGCGTACGGCCGGGCCAAAGCGGGCCAATCGGCCGAAGACATACTGCACGCTTATTACGGAGGGGTGGAAATTAAAAAAGATTATTCGACGGGCATAAATATTCGGGTGAGCGGTTACGGAACCGTTGATATTGAAACATATGTCAAGCGGATTTACGAAATGCCGTCGGGCTGGGGTGACAGCGGCGGATTCGAAGCTTTAAAAGCCCAGGCGGTGGCGGCCCGGTCTTACGCCTTGGCTTATACAAATAACGGCGCTGGCTCAATCTGTGCCACCGAATCCTGCCAGGTTTATAAACCAAGTAACAAGGGGGGTAAATGGGAGGAGGCGGTCAATGCCACGCGGGGTTGGGTATTGATGGCCGGAGGCAAGCCCTTTTCCGCCTGGTACGCTTCAACCGCCGGCGGGTACACTTTTTCTTATTCTTACAACGGCCATTCCACCCCCGGTCTTTGGGATACTCCAAGTGGAAAAGGGGGCTGGACCAGTCAAGCTTACGAAAAAACCGCCGAATCACCCTGGTTTTATAAATCCTGGTATAAAACGAGAAGCAATGTCTCGTACGGCCGTTCCCATCCTTGGCTGACGGAAGAAGAATTCAGTGACATTATTAATGCCCTTCTGATTTATAAAGGCAATTCTTCCGAGGTGACCCACCTTTCTTTTTTGGAGGCTGGAGTTACGGATACTTGGGATAGGAGTAAGGTTAAAAGCGAAGCGGGGAAATACGGCGGGCCGGTTACCAAAATTAACGGTACTCCTGAAATTGTTTACTCGAATGACGGATTTACCGCCAAAGTTTATTTGGAAACGGACAGGGGCCGAAAAGAATTTTCCGGTGAAGAACTTAAATATATTTTTAACCTTCGAGCCCCTGGGGCGATTGGCATCAAATCCAGTCTTTTCAATATTATGAAGAAATAGACTATAATAAGAATTGACCTAATTAATCTAAAATTTTTGAGAATTCTGGAATTGGGATTTATTTAGAGTAATTAGAAATTAGATTAATTAGAGATTATTATGCCAGAATTGTATTCGTCCAATCAACCCAAAGAGGAAGTCAAAAAGACGACCAAACGGGAGTTCTTGCCTCCTCAAAGCGGCCACTGTTTATCTTCGCTTTTAATTTTGCCAAAAAAGGGCGTTCATTTTGACACTCAGGATCCGGAAGAGGAAATTCTTTTGATACTACGGCGCCATTGGATAACTAATTTGCCCTGGTTTTTTATAGCGCTGGTTTTATTTTTTGCCCCGGCGGTTTTGACTTTTTTTCCCCTGCTTGCTTCTTTTCCCGAGAAATACCGTTTTGTTTTTGTCATTGTCTGGTATTTGATAACCCTGATGTTTATTTTTGAAAAATTTTTAGCTTGGCTTTTTAACATGACCATTATTACCGACGAGCGGATCATCGATATTGATTTTGTTAATTTGACGACTAAAAAAATTTCCGACTGCGAACTGGATAAAATCCAAGACGTCTCTTTTAACAATTCCGGAGCTTTCGGGACGATCTTTAATTACGGTGATGTTACGGTGCAAACTGCGGCCGAGATTGTGGAATTTGTTTTTGAGGATATTCCCCGGCCGGCAAAGGTGGCGGAAATACTTCAGAAACTGAGAACGGAGGAAAAAATTGAGGCCCTGGAGGGACGCATCCGATAATTTGAAATTAAAAATTTGTCTATGGATAACATAATCGACACAATTTTAAATATAAATATATGGGGAATAGCAAAACTGTTTGTTTTGCTGGGCTTGGCGGTTTATGTCGTTTTCGCTTTCATTGTTGTCCGGCAGGTAAGACTGATGACCGATGTCGTTTTCGGCATCCTGACCGGTTCCCTCCGGCTGGTTTCCTGGGTTCTGTTTTTGTTTTCTGCCTTTATTTTTTTATTTGTCCTGCTGTTGCTTTAACAGCCTGCCTTAATGAAAATGAACTTTGCGTTGCAAAGCGCCAAAATTGTCGGTACCCCCAGCAGTTCCCGCTGGTCGCAAACCCACTGCTTTTCTTCTGAAGAGAGCGAAAAGAAAGAAAAAAGAGGCGATCTACTGGCGGTTTTGGTAATTCAGGGACTGGGGGACGGAATCGAGGCGGTGGCGGCCGGACGGGAAATATTAGGTCGTTTGCACGAGGAATATTACGGGAATCTTGAAGGATCTGCTTTTGAAAGACTTGGGGAAGCAGTCAAAAAAGTTTGTCAGGAGCAGGGAGGGGTAGAGATTGTCGCTGCCGCTTTGGTCGGAGAAGTTATTTATCTGGCGGTTTTTGGCAAAGGGAAAATCCTGCTTAAACGGGAAGACAAACTTGGGGTAGTTCTTGAAGGAGGCGGGGATTTGGTTACTGCCAGTGGTTTTATTAAGGACAACGACTTAATAATTTTAGGCTCAGAAAAATTTTTTAGGGTAATTGAGAATAAAATTTTAAAATTAGCTTTGGAAAACAGCGAGCTTGACCAAGCGGTTGAACTTTTGGCACCGGCGATACTCGGCCAGAGTGAAATGGCAGATGCGGCGGCGATATTGGGTTTGTTTGAAGAAGTCCAAGAAGAAATTCAAACCGAAGAAGTGCCTTCTCTTTTCCCCCCTCCTTCTTTTAAAAACAGAATTTTTGTCCGCAATAAAGATTTTGCTTCCAAGAAAAGGTTTTATTTTATCCTTTCTTTGGTGTTGCTCGTTATTTTGGGGCTGGGTTTTATTTTCGGGATTAAAAAAAGCTATGAAGCTAAAAAGGAAACAGAAGTGAAAGCTCTTCTCTCCCAAGCAGAAGAAAAATTCAACCAAGCAAGAGCGGTTTTTGTCACTGATCCCGGAAAAGGACGGTTGTTGGCGGAAGAAGCCAAAAATATTACCCAAAAAGCAATTGGGGTTAAAGGGGGATTTGCCGAGACGGAGTTGATTAAAAAACAGATTGAAGATTTTCTTTCCTCTTCGCAGTCGGAAATTGTTTTGAACGACACTCCAACCTTTATGGATTTGAATCTTATACAAGACGGAGCGGGGGGGGTTTCACTTTCGGTTATTGACAAAAATCTGGTGATTTTGGATCCCAATAAAAAGAAAGTGTATCTTTTAGATTATGAAAAAAAATCCCATACCGTTTTTGATATTTCGGGAGAGGGGGGTAACTTAACAACCGTCTTCGGTAGTAAAGTTATTGTCTTTTCAAGCAAGGGAGTGGAAGAAGTCAATCCTCAGAACAAGGCGGTGTCTTTAAAGATAAGCAAAGACGTGGAGTGGAAGGAAATTGCCGGTATGGCCTCTTTTGGTCAGAACCTGTATCTGCTTGATCGCGGGGGGAGCAATCTTTGGCGCTATGCGGCCAATGGAGACGAATTTGGCGCCAAAAAAGGCTGGTTTGTCGGTGACCGGCCGGATTTGTCAAAAGCGGTTTGCCTGGCGATTGACGGGTCAGTCTGGATTTTGGAGGAGGATAATATTTTAAAGTTTAATTTAGGGAAGCAGGAAAGTTTTGTCTTATCAAAGATGCCTGCCTCGCCGCAAGGCGGGCCGGAAAGTTTTGGGAATCCGGTTAAAATTTACACTTCAACCGAGACACAAAATTTGTATGTTTTGGATAAAAGTAGGGGCAAAATTTTTGTCATTGCCAAAAACGGCGAGTTTAAAATTGCCTATAGTGGGGAAGAGATAAAACAGGCTGAAGACCTGGTGGCAATCGAGTCACTAAAGAAAATTTTCCTTCTCTCAAGAAGTAAAATTTATGAGGTTGGGTTGCGTTGAATGGTGGAGATGTCCGGAATTGAACCGGAATCCGAAAAGAACTTTTTAAAACATCTACAAGCTTAGACTAACTTTTTTGCCTCTATCCTGATCCGTTAGTCTGGAAAGATAAAGGTTGCTAAACTCAAGCTTGAATGAAAAGCGTTTAGCGGGCTTTCCATCTGCACCTTGTCTTTGTTTACACCTAAAAAGTTCCGGCAAGGAAAAACGATCTAGATGCCTTCTTTTACGCAAAAGCGTAGTTAACGGCAAAGCCGTCAACTGAAGGAGACACTTCGTAAGAATTGTCTTTTGTTTTTTTGAACTTGTTTTACTCCTGCTGCTCAAAGGAGGCTTGCATTTTTAAAAGAGCGCTTCCCGTCGATACCAGTCATCCCCAATCTGTTATTAATCTTCAGCAGTAAACCAACACCTTAAATTTTTAATTTTAAAATTTCCTGTGTTTCTCTTATCAAATCGGCTTTTTTAATCGCTTCTCTTTTTTCCCACTTTTTCTTACCCTTAGCTAAAGCAATTTCCAACTTGATCTGGTGCCCCTTATTGTACCACGAGACAGGTATTAAAACAAGATTTTTCTGTTGCATTTTTGACTGCAAGGATATTAGCTCTTTTTTGTGCAGGAGCAGTTTGCGTGTCCGTTTAGGGTCGATTTTGGTGGTATCGGCATAAGAATACGGGTGAATATGGGCGTTGAGCAAGAAAAGCTCGTTCCCTACAAATTTTACGTAAGCTTCACCAAGTGTTGCGTGGCCTAAAAACAAAGATTTGACCTCAGCGCCGGTTAACTCCACGCCCGTCTCAAACTTATCGTAAAGCTCATAATCGTAACCTACCGATTTGTTGATGATCTTCATGTCTTAATTTTACCACCTTGGTGTTAAACTAAATTAAATGACTGTTTTAGACCTTCTTTTTCCTAAATCTTGCCTTGGGTGCGGTAAAAAAGCCTGTTATTTTTGTGCCGAATGCCGGTTAAAAATCGGAAAGATCTATCAGATTTGCCCTGTTTGCGGGAAGCCGAGCCCTTTTGGTCGGACTCACCGCTTTTGTTTGACTAAATTTTCCCTAGAAGGTCTTTTTTCTTTTTTTGTTTACGGGGGCATAATCAGAAGTGCGATTCACAAATTAAAATATAAACTGGTGACGGATTTGGAAGAAGAATTTTGGCGGTTGATCAAGGATGAGATTGAGAGGAAAGAACCTAATATCATTTTTCTAAGGCAATTTATGGAGAAAGAAAAACCAATTGTTGTGCCGATACCCTTGCACTGGTATAAACAAAGAAAACGCGGTTTTAATCAATCTTCGCTTTTTGGAAAAAGAACTGCTTGTCTGTTTGATTTATCCTTTTCGGATAAAATACTTGTTCGGGAAAAAAATACCGTCTCACAAACAAAATTAACCCAAAAAGAAAGGCAGGAAAATGTCAAAGGCATTTTTTGTCTTTCCCCCAATATTCATAATTCATTATTCAATATTCTGTTAGTAGATGATGTCTGGACTACCGGCTCAACCATGAAAGAAGCCGCCGGAGTTTTAAAAAAAGCCGGGGTTAAAAAGGTTTGGGGGATAACAATAGCCAGGTAGTTTTAAAGCAGAATTTCTGTTAAAATAGCTTTAAATTAGGAGGAGTCCGATAGTCTGGTCAATTCGGGAGGTTTGCTAAACCTCTGAGGCGCAAGTCTCACGCGGGTTCGAATCCCGCCTCCTCCGCCAGTCGGTAAAAGTTCTTGCTGGCTCGCCCGCTACGCGGGCTCGCCACCCGATTTTGAACGCAAAATTGAGTTTTTTATCTTTCAAAATAAAGTTCGAGCCGACAT
>PEVD01000045.1 GCA_002780305.1 Candidatus Shapirobacteria bacterium CG03_land_8_20_14_0_80_40_19
ATTCTTAGAATAGAAGGATTGTTTTGGTCTTTCTCCCAATTTTTGGGATTTAATTTTATATATTCCCGAATTTTGTTTAATTCATTTTCATTTCGGATAATGTGTTCACCTGCCCGCCAATGGCTGCGCCATCAGGCGCTTGCAGGCGGGTAATAATTCCGTTGCCAGATTGTTATATTGGATTTTTGCATTATGCGGCGGATTTGTTTGGTTGTTTCCGATTTAAAGGAACGGATAATACAGGATAATGTTCCCGCCACAACATGTCCGAATCCCGTAGGGGTTGTGCGTGCACAACCCGTGTTTTCGGGTATATGTAATAGAACGGGCATTGCACGCAATACTCCCACGATGACGATAATTAAATGAATATGATTTGGCATGGTTTGACAAATGTCCAATTCAACCGGGTGATGTATGGGTAATGTTTTTAATACAGATTCGACAATTTCCCCAAGATCATTTAAAATCATATTGGTGTTTTGAATATTCCCAAACAAACATTGTCGATCTTGGGTACAAATTGTGACAAAATAATATCCGTTGTTTGAATAATTATAACCAGATAAACGAATTGATTTACGATTATTTAATTCCATAACAATAACGGGTTTTGCACGCAAGGGAACGGGCATTGCACGCAATGCCCCTACACAATTATTGTATATTAATATGACCGCTGACGAATTAAGGGAAAAATTTATCAATTTTTTTATTGAAAAAGGGCACAAACAGATCCCTTCGGCTTCCCTTCTTCCGGAAAATGACCCGACAACGCTTTTTATTTCTGCCGGCATGCACCCTTTGGTTCCCTATTTACTTGGTGAACCTCATCCTTTGGGGAAAAGACTTTGCTCTTTACAGAAATGCCTTCGCACCGGCGATATTGAGTCGGTAGGTGATAGCTTTCACCAAACTTTTTTTGAAATGCTGGGAAATTGGTCCCTGGGAGACTATTGGAAAGAAGATCAAATTGCCTGGAGCTTTGATTTTTTAACTAAAATTTTAAATATCCCGGCGGAAAAAATTTTGATCACTTGTTTTGCCGGTGACAGTGATGCCCCAAAAGATGAAGAGACTGCTGGTTTGTGGGAGAAAGTAGGAATTCATAAAGAAAGAATTTATTTTTTGAATAAATCCGATAACTGGTGGGGACCGGCCGGGCAGACCGGTCCTTGTGGCCCGGACACGGAAATGTATTACGATACCGGGAAGGAAAAGTGCGGACCTGAGTGCAAACCTTCCTGTGATTGCGGTAAATATTTGGAATTTTGGAACGATGTTTTTATGCAGTATAACAAGACGAATGGGGGAAAATATGAACCGCTTAAACAAAAAAATATTGATACGGGGATGGGGGTTGAGAGAATGCTAATGGTTTTAAATAATAATTTTGATGCTTATAAATTGGATGTTTTATGGCCGGTTATACAGAAAATTGAGGAAATTTCCGGGAAAAGTTATGAAGAAGAAGAAAACAAAAGGCCGATGCGGATAATTGCCGACCATTTAAGAGCTTCAGTTTTTATCCTCGCTGAGGGAATCGTACCTTCAAATACCGAACAGGGATACGTTTTACGCCGACTGATCAGAAGATCAATCCGTTTTGGCCAAGGAATCGGGATTAAAGAACCGTTTACTTCTTTGGTCGCCGGAGAGGTCGTCAAGATAATGGGCGATACTTATCCGGAAGTTAAAAACAAAGAAGCAAGTATTAAAGAAGAGCTTTCGGGGGAAGAAAACAAATTTTCCCAAACATTATCCCGGGGACTGAAAGAATTCCTTCGATTTTTTGATAAAAATAAAACTTTTTGCGGGGCGGATGCTTTTTTTCTTTATGAATCTTATGGTTTCCCCTTTGAGTTGACTTGTGAACTGGCGGCGGAAAAAGGTTGTTTTATTAATCAGGAAGAATATAAAAAAGCGCTGGAACAACACCAACAAAAATCAAGAACCGGCGCCGAGAAAAAATTTGCCGGAGGGTTGGCCGACCAAAGTGAGACAACCACCAAATACCACACCGTCACCCATCTCTTACACAAAGCCCTAAGAGAAGTTTTGGGAACCGCGGTTCATCAGGCTGGCAGTAATATTACCGCGGAGCGATTAAGGTTTGATTTTACCTACCCGCAAAAGCCAACCGGTGTAGAAATAAAGCAGATAGAAGAATTGATAAATAAGCAGATAGAAGCGGATTTGCCGGTGAGAGTGGAAACGATGAGTTTGGAAGAAGCAAAAAACAAAGGGGCTTTGGCTTTTTTTGAGCAAAAATACGGAGATCGGGTAAAAATGTATAGTATCGGGGAGTTTTCAAAAGAAGTATGCGGAGGTCCTCATGTTTCCTCGACAAGGGCAATCGGTAAGATTAAAATATTTAAAGAGGAGTCCTGCGGAGCGGGGAAACGAAGGATTTATGCCAAAATTGTTTAGACCTGCCTGCCGGCAGGCAGGAATTAAAAATTAAAAATTGAAGAAGATGCTGCCCATTTCAAGAATATTCGATAAAACAAGCCGCCAACAGGAAGATAGCGAGTTATATCTTGTTTTGTCGATCAGCGGAGGGAAAGTTAAAAGCGGGATTTGGACATTTGAACAAGGAAAAGGGAGGGTACTTTCTTTTGGTTCAACTGAGCAGTGGGGGGGCGACAGTCCCGAGGAGCTGGTGGTTGCTTCCGACACATCAATCGCCTCCGCCGTTGCCAATCTTTCAACCGTTTCCAACCGGCAGCCCAATAAGGTTATTTTAGGTTTGCCGGAATCTTGGGTTGAAGGAAACAGCGTTAAAGCCGCCCAAACAAAGATTTTACAGACTATCTGCCGGAAACTGCTTCTCAAACCTCAGGGGTTTGTGGTTACACCGGAAGCAATTTCCCACTTCTTTAAAAATAAAGAAGGGGATTTGGTTAGTGTTATTTTGGTTAGTCTTGAAGAAACTCAAATTAGTGTTTCCTTGGTAATTCAGGGCAAATTCAAGGGTAGCCAAATTGTGGGAAGAAGCAATAATTTGGCTCTTGATTTAGAAGAAGGGCTTCTGCGTTTTAACTATCAAGACACTCTTCCTCCAAGAATCGTTATTGTTGATGGAGAGAATCAGCAGGAAGCGAGGCAAACATTAGTGGCTTACCCGTGGGTTAGCCCGGAAAAAGAAAAAAGGATTTCCTTTTTGCAATTGCCGACGGTTGATTTCGCTCTTCCCAACCTGGAGATTGAAGCCGTTGTTTTGGCCGGAAGCCGGGATATTGTTTCCGAGGTTGATTTTTCTTTACCCGAAGAAGATTTTGGTTTTGTTAAAGGAAAAGATATTGTTGAAGGGCAGGAGTTAGTCCCGGTTCGGGAAATTTCCCCCTCTCCTCCCGCGTCGGGGGAAACGCCGGTTATTAAAAGGGGACCCTCCCCGTTTGTTGGTTTTTTTAAAAAACTTATCGGTTTAGTTAAGCCAATCAGGCTTAGATTTAATTTTCCTAAAAAAGGGATTGTTTTTTTTGGTCTTGGGTTGGGGATTGTTTTTCTTTTGCTCGCTTTTTCTTATTTGAAACTGGTTAAAGCGCAGGTTAGTTTACTGGTCCAACCGGTAAGTGTTGAAAAAGAGATGGAGTTTACTCTTTCCGACAAAATTTCCCAGCCCGATGTTGAAAAGAAAATTTTACCGATGTTTGAGATGGCAACAGAGGTTTCCGGAAATAAATCGGATGGGGTTAAAGGCCGAAAAACCGTGGGGGAAAAAGCAACCGGAGAAGTAGTTGTTTACAACGGAACGGACATCAAAAAAACTTTTTTGAAAGGAACCGGAATAAAAGGACCGGATGGTTTAAGGTTTATTTTTAACGAAACCGTTGCTGTTCCGGCAAGGACGACGGATATAAGCTCGTCGCCGCCGGTTGACAAATGGGGAGAGGGAAAAGTAGCGGTTACCGCCGGTGAAATTGGGACACAATACAATATTTCCGCCAACTCAAATCTTTCACTTGAGTCAAATACAGGCACGGTTTCAGCCGTAATTGTTCGTAATTCTTCTGATTTTTCCGGCGGTACCAGCCGGGAAATTTCCGCTGTTTCGAAAGAAGACCAGGGAAATTTACAGAAAGCTCTTTTGGAAGAACTGCAAACTCAGGCAGAACAAGACTTAAAAACAAAAGTTTCCGACGATATTATCCTGGAAGGTTCTTTAGCTTTAAAAAACAAAACTGACCGTTTTGACCGTGAGATTGGAGATGAGGCAGACCAGTTAACACTTGAGGAAAATGCGGTTTTTTCCGTTTCCTATTTTAAGGAGGAATCTCTTCTTGTTTTAATCAGGCAGGAAACCGCTTCTCTAATACCGGAAGGATATGGTTCTAATCCGGTTAAAGAAGACAAAAAAATTAATCTGAGAAATAAGGAGAAAAATACTTATACTGTTCTGTTGTCTCAGCAATATTATCCCGAAATTTCGCAGACGGAAACCGCCTCTCTTTTGAAAGGTAAATTACTTCCCCGGGCGAAAAAAATTCTTGGAGAAATCAAAAATATTTCCGGGTACGAGATTCAAATTACCCCTAAAATATTTTCATTTTTGCCTATTCTTCCGTTTGAGGTTAAAAATGTAATCATAACTGTGAAAGCGATTTAGAAATATGGTTTTGTATCGATATGTTAAAAAAACTGCTTCCTTTTCGCCGGAAACAGTTTTAAGAAAGGCTAAAAATAAAAGGCGCTTTATTGCCTTGGGAATATTTATTGTTGGTTTATTTTTCTTAGGAAATGTTGTTTATCCGATTGTTTCATATCAACTTTTTACGGCGCCGAAATTTGCCGATATTTTTTTGACGCCAACCTCCGAGTCTCAAGCACAACAAAGCTTTAGTGGTCCACCGGTGGTTTTAGGACAGGAAATTGATTTAGTTGATTTTACTCAGGTAAAAAACTGGTTTCCCGGGTCTGAAGCGGTCTTAAGTGAAGAAAAAGAGAGTTATTACCGTCTTTCCATTCCAAAATTACGGATAGAAGATGCTTTGGTGGCGGTTAATGGAGTTGATTTAAAAAAATCGCTGGTTCAATATGCCAATACCTCTTTGCCGGGTCGTTTTGGCAACACGGTGATTTTTGGGCATTCCGTCTTACCTCAATTTTTTAACCCTAAAAATTATATAACAATTTTTTCAACTTTGCCGACGCTTTCTCCCGAGGATGAAATTATCATTGCCTACGACAAAGTGAAATACAAATACATCGTAGAGAAAATGATTGAAGTTTTTCCGAATGATGTTTCTATTTTGGCCCAACGCTATGATGATTCCTACTTAACTTTAATTACCTGTGTGCCGCCGGGGACGTATTTAAAAAGACTGATTGTCAGAGCGAGATTAACCAAAATATAATGAAAATCTTAGGAATTGATTATGGGAGAAAAAAAATAGGCTTGGCGATTGGGGACACAACGATAAAGTTGGCTGAACCCTTGCCGGCCGGCAGGCGAATACCGGAAATAATCAGAGACAATGGTATTAAGAAGATTGTCATTGGCATACCCAGCGGCAGAATGGACGAAGAAATAAAGAAGTTCGGCGACAGAATCGGCAAAGAAACCAAGTTGCCGGTGGACTATTTTGATGAAACGCTGACGACGCAGGATGCCCAAAAGATACTGATTGCCAGCGGGGGGAAAAGAAAAAAACGCCGGCAGAAAGAAGACGCAATTGCCGCAGCCATTATGCTTGAAAGTTACCTCAATACGCTCTAACATATAAAAGTGACAACAAAGATTAAGGTTAGTTTCCTAATAGTACTAAATTTGATACTTTTAGTTGGAACAAAGTCTGTAGTTTTGGCCATTAAAAACATTAGTGCTGTTTACTGTCAAGAGTTAGGTTATGAGTTTTCTATTCAAGAGGATCAAGCCGGCAATCAGACAGGAGTTTGTAAATTCCCCGATGGTCAGAGTTGCCCTGCTTTTGCTTTCCTTCAAGGTCAATGTGGACAAAATTACAGTTACTGCCCCCAAAAAGGATATATTCTAAAATCGGAGAGTGACCCTCAAAAATGTAACTATATGGTTGTCCCCTGCTCTATTTGTGTTGCTCAAGACGGTACTGAAATAGGCGAAGTTTCTGTGGTAATGAAGCTAAATTTGCAAGAGGGGAAATGCGGTGATGGTATGTGTACGATGGATGAAAGTTACGAGAATTGTTCTCAAGATTGTCCCCTAGTTTCAATGATAATGCCAACTTCGACACCGGCAATGACCTATAAAATTTCTTTCTTTGGTTGGTTAATAATGAAGATTAAAGAAGCTATCGCTATCATAATGGGAATGATAAAAAAATAACTAGCAATTAAATGAATTTTTTTAAGCCTGATCCTCGACTTTTATTTCTTTTTATTTTTTCTTTTGTTTTTTTATTTATTTTTCCTTCGCTTGCATTGGCAACTCTTCCTCCAGCCGTTGATAACAGGGAATATGATACCCCCATAAAAAATCAACAAGAAGGTACATGCTGGGCTTATGCAACCACGGCAATGGTAGAAGCTCAATTTAAAAAGCAGACGGGAAAAACGGTTGACCTTTCCGAAGGGTATTTGGTGTCTTGCTGCGATTCTGCCGGTAAAAATCCAGAAGTTTGTGGATTTTGCTATGGTTGTGGGAGTTGCAACGGTGGGTCTGAAGATACATCTTCTAAATTTATTTTTGAACATGGTGTTGTGGATCAACAATGCTTCGATTCTGAAGGATGTACTTCTCTATGTAGTGAAAAGTGTTCTGATTGGCAAAGCAGATTATATAAAACAGAGTCTTTTAATTGTTATGGGAAACCTGGTGTTGATAAAGTAAAGGAACTTGTAGCTTCTGGCCTTCCGCTTACTGCTTTTTTTCTTCATCCTGATTTTGCACATGGCGCAAAAATTTCAGGTTACGATGATAATAGTAGCATTTGTCAAGAAGCCTATGGTGTACCCGGCTGCTGGATAATAAAAAACAGCTGGGGAGTTGCAAATGGATGGGTTTATTCCTTATGGCATGAAGAAGGTTATCTTTATTTACCTTACTATCGTACTCCACTCGGGGAGGATAGCGAGTCTGA
>PEVD01000019.1 GCA_002780305.1 Candidatus Shapirobacteria bacterium CG03_land_8_20_14_0_80_40_19
AGGCGAAATGGGAGACCCGGCGCGATCCTCGAACCGGAAAATTGCTGTATAAAACAGGTACCGGCGGCAAAAGGGCGGCAACACTTGGTCCTGAGCCCTCTGAATATGACAAAAGGACTCAAGAGCAGGCGAGAAAATATGAACAAGAGAAAACAGCCGCTGCGGATAGAGAAGTTAAGGAAGGTAAATATCCACCAAGAAGACCAGTAATGGAACGTGAGGGAATCGACTCGCCGGCCGGGTCCCAATCGCCAATGTCTTCCCCGATAAGTGAAAGGAGTGAGCGGGGAAAAGCGGCTTAATGTTGAGAGTTGAAAGTGGTCAAAGTTTGGGTGGCCGGTGTTGGGTTAGTCCGGGGGGAAGGCCGGTTGCTTGGATAGACAAAAGAATGGAAGGTGGAGAGTGGGGGTTGGAATGTTCCGTAGGGCGGTTGTCCGGAAGAACTCTGAGAAGTGTTTTTTATTGTGGAGAATTTCCGGTGGCGGAGATGACGGATGTTGTTGATGATAACGGTATTTTGGTTCATCAACTTAGGCCGGTTGGTGAAGTTGCTTCAGTTGAAATCCCTCAAGAAGTTATGAATGAATTATCCGGGTGGACCAAGTTAGAAGATAGTGATTTGCTTGGTGATCAGATTAGACAGACTTGTGAACAGTTGGGGGTTGACGGAAGTTGCCGTCGGGCAGTTGGGCTTCTGGTTTATTTACTTCGGGAGGGGTGGATAAAGGTTTAAGAAAAGAAAAAGGACCCTCTCGACATGCGCTTACAGCAATTTGTGTTTGTTAGACACGAATTGTGCAGTCTGCACGCGAGGGGGTCCTGGGGGGTTTACTCGGCAGCTCTTTTTTCAAGCTCGTTGAAAAGCTCGAAAAGCCACGGCAGAGTAAGGCCAACAACGATGGCAAACCCTTCGCTGGCGATCAGGTTGATTCCAACCTTGGTGGTGTAGTAATCCAGCCCGTATACAGGAAGCAGTGTCAAGACGATGAGGTTGAAACCTTGTCCTCTGATCCATGGGAGAAGAAAGTGTTCAATTAGGCCTTGCTCGCCTATGTTGAACAAGTATGCGACCACTATCCCCAACAAGATCATCAAGCCCAAGGCCCAGTCGTCGGATTCGGAATTGTACCCGATTCGTATGAAAAAGAGCGAGGTTGTCAGTACGGATAACCCGAAAGTTATCCACTTGCAATACCGGAAATGTTTAGCTGGCATTGCCTTTTTTCTCCCTTGTTTTTTACTAAAATGTGCGAATTTCGCGCTGTTGCGAAAAGCTGAGTGGATAGTAACCTATAAGTATAAAAATGTCAAATTATTATGATATTTATGCACAAAAATAGTTATTAAATGTTTATTGGTAATAAGAAACAGTGATTTTAATAAAATAAAATTCATTACGCTACCGTAATGAATTATTTAGCCTTGAAAATAAAAAAAATAAGGCTGATTTTAAAACAAGATTTTTAATAATTTCAATTTATTATTTTAGTTTTTTTGATCATTTTAAAATGATCTGGAAGTTTTTTTGAGGATAACAGAAAACTTATTTATTGTGTTTTTCTAAGGAAACTTTCAAAACCTTTTGGCGGTTTTGGTTTTTACAGCGGGGAAGCGGCATGGTAGTTGCCAAAAATGGAGTTGAAGTCAAGTTTTCTATGCAAAGCTTCATCGCAATCTGATACATCCCTAAAGCCACCATGTCTTCTTCTTTGTAGATCTGGCCGAACTCGGAAGCCATAATTTTTGCATCCATCGAGCCGATAACGAAAGAGATTAAAGTGCCCGCATTACCGAAAATCGCTTTTTGCAGATCCTCTTCAAGTTGGCCGATATATTGGTTGGTTAAATTTAGACACAAACGGTATTTTCTTGCTTCCGAAAGAATTTTTATAAAAGCGCTGGTAGCAAAGTTTTGAAACTCATCAACATAAAGATAAAAATCTTTCCTTTGTTCTTCATTAACGTTAATCCGGTTCATCGCGGCCAGTTGAAGCTGGGTAATAATCATCGCGCCCAGTAGGGCGGCGTTATCTTCGCCGATTTTTCCTTGTGATAAGTTAACTAAAAGGACTTTACCTGAATCCATAATATCTTCCAGATCAACGGATGATTTATGTTGGCCGATTATGCCCCGGATGGTCGGTGAAGAAACAAACTGGCCGACTTTGTTTAAAATCGGCGAAATGGCTTCATTGCGCAGATTTTCCGACATTTTTTCAAATTCGTTGCGCCAAAAACTGACTAAAGTTGGATCTTGCAGGCTGTCAACAATTTTTTTTCTAAAATTGCTATTGGTCAGCAAATCAGGGACCTGAACTAAAGTGGGAGTTGGTGTTTCAAGCAGAGTTAAAATCGTATTTCTCAAAATATGTTCCAAGCGGGGACCCCAGGAATAATAATAGAGTTTGTAAAAAATAGCCACAATATTTGAAGCAATCAGTTCTTTGTGGGCCGGGTTTTTTACTTCTAACGGGTTAAGAGTGAAAGGGTGGTTGGTATCAGACGGATCAAGATAGCAGACCTCGTTTATGCGATATGAAGGAATATAATCAAGCAATATTTCCGTTAAATCGCCGTGCGGATCAATAACCGCCAAGCCTTCACGGTTGCGCAGATCATTAATCGCCATATTGGCAATAAGAGTTGATTTACCGGTGCCGGTTTTCCCGATAATATAAATGTGTCTTCGGCGGTCGTTTTTCTTAATGCCGAAAGTGGCAATTTTGTTTTTATATTCTGTTCGGGCAATAAAGTTAATTTCCTGTTTGTCAGCGTCATCAAGTCCTTCGGCTGTCGGCAGGTTTTGGGGCGGTTCGGAAGCGATAATCCGGCCCCAGGTAATATTTTTTATTCCGGCAAGCAGGGCAGAAGGCGGGTGCCATAAAGAAGCCAATTCGTCCACATTTAATATTTGGTATTTTGGAACATGTTTGAAGGTCCGGTTTTTAATTGACTGAATAAACTTTTTTTCAAAAAAACGGCCGGGCTTTTTTAGTTTTAAACTGTTTACTTCGCTTTGAAAGGCGGAAAAAGAGGAGGCAAGGCTGGAAAGAAGCGGTTCGGAATTGGAAATTAGTCTAATGGCAGTCCAAAAACCGGCGCCTGAAAGTTTTTCGGTTATGTATTTTGCCTGAGGATGAGGAGAGGTTTTTCCTTCTTCAGCCGGGATGCCTTTGTCAATTATTTTTTGGGCGGAACTTTGCCATCCGCCGGCATTGGCAATAAGCAGTTGCATAATCATAATGTCACTTGGTCTGGTCTTGGACATTATCCCTAAGATTGAAGACATTAAATCAGCTTCTTTAATCTCGCGGAAAGTTTTTAAAGGTAAAAAATAATTTTTGGCAAGCTCAATTTGGCCAAGATAAAGACTGTTTTGTGTTTGCATCCAGCTAGAAAGATAATCTTTAGGCAAAAAACTAAGAAGCGACTCCGGATATTGGGCGGAAATCTGGCTTTCAACAAAAGAAGTTTTGTCTTTTGGACAGACAATTAAAAAATGAATCTGCTGTTGTAAACAGGCAATTTCAAAGCTGATAGACTCCGGTGGACGGCGGGAGAAAAGCGGATTTTTGGCCAGATTGGAAAAAGCGGTAAAAAGCTGAGCCGCGGCTTCGGGCGTTTTTTCGCAGGAGCGGGGAACCCGAATTTCAATTAAAGAGAATGGGAGGGTTTTGTCAATCATATTGATTTAATAATAGCAAAATTAACCTAATTATTCTAATTAACCTAATTGACCTAAATAATGACTAATGACAAAATCCCCAAAAATTTAAAACTGGGATTTGGGATTTATTTAGAATAATTAGAAATTGGGTCAATTTCTCAAACAGGCTTGGCAATTACGATAAGCCTTTTAAGAGAAGTGCCTGGCGGCCAGCAGGTTTGCAGGATTAATTTTTCTCCATTTACATCGGGGGTTAGCCAGCCGGTGTTATCAGCTTCGACTGTTTCCTTACCGGAGACCTGATACTCGAATTTTTGGCCGGCATAAAAAACGATAACTTTATCGCCGGCCTCCAACTCTTTAAGTAAATAAAAGATCGCGTTGTAGGTTGCAACATTGGACTGCACGTTGGTTGAATGGCTAAAAAGAAAGATATTGCCGCCGCCTCCCGGGAAATCGGTTCCATAGGCGTGAGCGATACCTTGTTTTAAGGCGGCGGTATATTCTTCCTTATTGCCCGGATCAACATTAGGGATAATTTGGGCCTTGGCGTTGATTTTGGGGATAACCAAAGAAAAGTCAGTTGTTACTCCATAACCTTCGGCTTCCTGGGCGATCAGTTTTTGTCTGGTAATTTCCTCTTCACGGTTGATTTGGCCGAAAGTGGCTTTAGCATTTATTTCCTGCTGTTTTGGTCCAAAACGAAAGATTGCTTCCTTAACCAGGGAGGGAGAAGCGGCATAAAGTCCGACCGCAAAAGCGATTATAAGTAGATTATAACCAATATTTTTTGACAGCTTGCCCAAGAGGGGTCGAAGGTCGGTTTTAGCAACAGTCTGAGGCCGGTGGCAATCATAAATAACAAATTCCATGGTTGTATTATATCATATCCTATAATGCATAAGAAGCCCTTGACAATAATTGACTTATAGTTTATAATCCCAACGAGTTATTGATAATCCTATATAATTCAAAATGAATAAAACAAAAGTTTTTTTAGCCACCCTTTTGGCCGCAGGAGCCATTTTGTTATCTTCTGATTCTGTTTTCGCGGCTGTCCGTTGTGAGACCCAATACGGTGGGAATGAGGTTTGTGTGACTACCGGTGAGCTTCAAATTGATAAAGAAATTTTAGATCCCCGCTATGCCGGTGCATACAAAGACAACCTTTATCTAACCGATTATCTGTTTAAAACCGGTGATTATGTCACTTTTAAACTGACGGTTAAAAATGTTGGCGACGACACTTTAAATAACGTTAGAATAACCGACAACTTGCCTTCTTTCTTGTTTTTTACCGGTGAAACTCCTCATGAATTTACAATTGACCATTTGAATCCGGACGAAAGTGAGAGTTTTGAAGTTAAGGCTCGGGTTGTGGCGGAAAGCCAGCTTGAAGCGGATCGAATCTGCGGGGTTAATACGGCCGAAGTTTGGGCGGACGGCGACCAACACGATAAGGATACCTCCCAGGTTTGTGCCACCAAAAAGGTTTTGGGAGTATCGGTTCTTCCGGAAACAGGCGACAACACTCCGCTTATTATCTTCGGAGCTTCTCTGGCGATTGCCATGCTCGGACTTGGTCTAATCAAAGTCGGCCGGAAAATAGCGTAAGTTATACGAAGCGCTTATACGGTTCTGCTCTTTGAAATAAACGAAGCTATTTTTTCCTTTTTTTATAGGAGAGAAATTCTTCGGGTGTCATTCCTGTTTGCCTGATAATGGCACGGAATGTTCCTTGGGGAATGGTACCTGGATGAAAAGAAACGGTGGTATATTTTCTTTTTGTCGGATGTCGATAAGTACGATGCGCACTCTTAGTCGTCTCTTCGACAAAACCGGCATTAAGAAGTATCTCCGCGATTTCTCTCGGTTTTAAATTGGGCAATTTGGCCATAAAAAATCAAATAAAATCAGGTGTATGTTTCGAAGTGAGGGAAACCGAAGTATAGGCGATCATAAAATCAGAAACTTCTTCAACCGGAATTGGTTCTTTATTTTTATTTAAGCTTTCGAGATGACACTCGATTGCTTCTTTAACATTTGAAATGGCTAATTCAGCTGTTTTACCCCAATCAGCTACCCCGAGTGTTGGGGAATAGGCGTTATAAACGGTTTTTCCGTTTAATTTTTCTGGGGTGATTATAATGTGGTAATTTAAAACTTTTGTTTCCATGAGAAAATTATAGCACATTTGAATTTAGAGAAAAGTTCTAGGGCTTAGAATTTTTTCCTGAATTCAAGCGGAGCGAAAGCGACGCGCGGTTTAGGGATTGCTTCGAGGTTTCTGCTTCTCCAAATGCGGAGCAGCAGGGGAATCAAGCGATCGTACTTTAAAAAGGCATCACTAAGATAAATATACGGTCTACAGACTACTGACTACTGACTACAGCTTTCCTTGAAAAATCAAGCAAGCCAGACCATGGGAATAACAAATTCTAAATTCTAAGCACCAAATCCCTGCCCGAAATGTTTCGCATATCGAAGCAGGCGGGCGAAATAAATCCAAATATTCAAAATTCAAATAAAAAAAGGAGTTAGATAATTTGCTGTTTTTATTTTGAAAATTGTTTAGGGTTTAGAATTTAGAGTTTAGAGTTTTGTTTCCGTAGTCTGGTTTGTTTGAGAAAGAAAATTCAAGGAGGCTGACCTCCTTTTTAAGATAAAGTGTCGATTCGCCAACGACCCAAGGCAAATTCGCCAAGGGCGTCTAGTTTTTTCTGTGCCTAAGGAGGCAAAAGATGCGTAGGATATTGCTCGTCGGGGGCTTTTTGCTGTTGGGACTTGTGTTCGTGTGCGTCGTTGTTGCCGGTGGGCCATACACCCGCTGGGTGCAGCCCGGGGCGGTGGTTTACACCGATCCCGACTCGGCCGCGGACGTGTCTGTCACTGTCACTAAGACCGTCGCGGTTTCGGTGACTCTCACGACCGGTTGGGCGGAGATTACGTCTCCACCGGAGTTGGCCGGCTTTGTGCAGACGAGCCAGTTGCTCAAGGAAGAGCCATCAGCCCTGAAGGTCCAGCGAGATGCGGATGCACAGAAGGCAAAGGATGCGGCATTGACTGCGAGGAAGGTGGGCGATTTGTCTTGGGGAGAGCTCGTTGCTTTTCTCAAGCAATTGCTTGGCCAGCCCGTTACCGCCGCTTCCGCGCCCGCTACCGCCCTTGCGACCAAGACCTATGTGGTCAAGGCAGGGGATTCACTCTCCTTGATAGCGGCTCGCTACGGTGTCAACTGGGTGGACTTGGCCAAGGCCAACAACATCTCTTCCCCTTGGAGGATTGAGGTTGGCCAGAGCATGACCATCCCTGTTGCGCCCGTGACTGCGACCGTCTCGACCAGTGGGTGGCCCCGAACGGCAGCCGAGTTTCTCGCGCTGACCACCGCTGGTCAGCCCGCCGCGCCTGATGACAGGTCGTGGATCCCGATCCAAATCGGAGAAATCCACCGGCCGGTCGGTGAGAGCAATGCTTGGGCCGTCACCCGTGAGAAGAACAAGGAGGGATTGATCATTCCCTTCTGGGTTCGGAACTACTCCGGGCGCGCTCAGGACGGGTATTGCATGGTCGGAGGCAAGTACGCCACTGGCACTCCGGCGAACTTCGCTGGGCTGTCGCAGGGCGTGACCTTTCGGCCGTAGGCCAAACTCCGGTTAGGGGAGATACTGGCAGAACTGCCTAACATAGGCCAAGACCTATCCGCCCCAAGAGTTTCTTGGCGGCCAGTTCTGCTTTGCAGTTTTTTTTCTTTAGTGATGCCGTGACCGTAGTCATACAATTATCATTGCTCCATTGGGGAGATTGGTGAAAGTATGGCTACGGTTCGGTTCTTAGAGTTCAGAATGATTCTGGACAAGCCAGAATGACATGACATTGTGAATTGTAAAAACCGAATTTAATTTATCTGTCATCCCGAGTGAAGGGAAGTCTGACTTCCCCGAAGTCGAGGGATCTCTTTTCTGAAACGAGTGAAAGGGATTCCTCCATTACACTCATTTCGTTCATTTCAGTCGGAATGACAGAAAGAAGTATATGAAACAAAATATTGGAACAATAATAATAGGATTAGCTTTAATAGCGGGAGTGGTTTTCGGCTACATGCAATCGGAAAAATGGCTTAAAAACGAAGCAATTCAAGGTTGTTTAAGTGTCGGAGTTGACAAATTTGTTAATGCCGATGGTAAGGGTGGGGCGGATGTGCCAAATCCCAACAGTTATGACTTTTGCATGAAAGAGAAAGGCTACAAATGAAGACATTGACAGTAATTATTCCACTCTACAATGAAGAAAAAAGGCTTAATGATACTTTTTCTTGTTTGAAAAAGTTTAAAGGAGTCAGAGATATTGGTGTAGAAAAGTTCGTTTTTGTCAATGACGGCAGTAAAGACAATACTTTAAAACTGTTAAGAAACTTTAAAAGAAGTTTTAGCAAAAAGCTTGCCAATAAGGCTGAAATAGAGATTGTTGCTTATCCGGTCAATCACGGCCGGGGTTATGCAGTAATGCAGGGAGCCAAAAGAGTAAAAAGCGACTACGGTATGTTTTTGGATGGCGACATGTCAATCCCGCTTGGCAATTTAGAGAACTTTTCTAAATTCATGAATCAGAATTATGATTTGTTGGTAGGAAGCAAAAAAATTAATGGGACGGTGACTTTAGTAAAAAGAAACTTTATCAGAGAATTTATCGGGGAGGTTCACAGCCGGATTTTAAGTTTTGTTTTAGGAATTAAATTAGCCGATTTTACCGGCGGATTTAAGGTTTTTTCAAAATCAGTTTGTGAAGATATTTTTCCCAGATTAACTCAGGAAAGATGGGGGCTTGATCCGGAGATTATCTATGTGACAAACAGACTTAATTATTCTATTAAAGAACTGCCGATTGTTTGGAGCCATATAAGCAAATCAAGCAAGGTTAATTTAATCCGTGATATTTTAAGGGCTTTTAAAGAAATGGCGACCATCAAGTTAAACGACTGGAAAAATATTTATAATATTAATCCTCAACCGGCCATGCTAAATAAAGCTTTTTCCCTTTTAGTCAAATTTAGCTTATTATTGTTTATATGGCCGAAAAAATCCTCGTAATCAGCACCTTTCCGCCAAAGGGTACATTATATAACCATTCTTCCAGTGCTGTTGCCGGATATACTAAAAACACTCTTGTTTGGGCGAATGAGCCGGATAAAAATTTCTCCTTTACTGTTTTAGCGGATATCTTGGATTCGGAAGAAGAATACGAAGATAACGACATAAAAGTAAAAAGAATTTGGAAAAGAAATTCTTTCTCGCTTTTTTCTTCTATTTATAACGAAATAGTACAAAATAAAGATATTAGAAAAATCTTCTTTGCTTTCGAATGGGCAATGTTTGGTTCCAAGAAGTATTTAATGGGGTTTTTGCCAATACTTTTGCTTTTATTAAGACTGCAAGGAAAAAAAATTTATTTTGTTTCTCACGGTGTACTGTTAAATGCCGGCCTGGTTTCGATCCAAATGGGGGTAAGGGAAAATAGTTTAAAGGCAAAAATTTGGAGTCTTGGACTTAAAATACTTTATTTTTTTATTATTCTTTTATCTGATAAAGTCGTTGTTTTTGAGGAGTATTTAAGACAAGAACTCTTAAAATTGATCCCAAATTCAAGCAAGATATTGACAATTAATCACGGAGTGGAAACTAAAACAGACAGCAGTCTATCAAAGAAAAAAACGGACGAATTTGCGGTACAAAGTTTTGGGTTTTTAATTTGGTATAAAGGTTCAGATTGGCTGGTGGAAGAAATGGCAAACTATTTCAAAAACAATCCCAATTCAAAAATTAGACTGACAATGGTGGGAGGGGCTACTAAAACTTATACAGACCTTAATTATAAAAATTATATTGACAAGATTTACGATACAGCGGAAAAATCAGACGGAAAAGTTCAAATTACCGGATTTATCAAAGAAAAGGAAATTGCTGATTATTTTCAAAAGGCTGACCTTTTTATACTTCCGTATCGGGTATTAGTGTCTGCCAGTGGACCGCTTTCTTTAGCTTTTACTTATAGAAAACCATTTTTAATTTCCGAAAATTTAAAAGGTTACTGCTTGTCTAATGATTTTTCCCAGTCTTTAACCCAAACAGGACTATCGATAAAAGATTTAGTTTTTTCTATGAGCGGAAATGGTTTACCCAATAAGATTGAAAACCTGATAAAGGATAATAATATGCTTGAAAAAATTCAAAGGTTTTCGGAACTGATGTACGAAAAGAGAAAATGGCCGGTAATTGGTAAAAAATATGCCGATGTTTTAAGCAAATGAAAAAGATAAAGCAACTAATTATAAAAAATTGGTCAGTCATTGCGATTGTCATTATTTGGTTTGGGATTGTTTTAACTAATTTTTCTCCAAATACTTTTCTTTCCGGTTGGGATAATTTACATTCCGAATTTAATTTTTCCATTAATTTAAAGAGAGCTTTGTTTGCTTCCTGGCAGGAATACCAAGGACTGGGGTTACTTGGGGGTATGGGGCACGGGGCGGATTTGTTCAGACAAATTTTACTTTGGATTTCTTCTTTAGTTTTGCCGGTAAACTTTATCCGGTATTTTTTTCATTTTTCTATGCTTTTGTCTGGTTCTTTGGGCATTTATTTTTTGCTGAAAGATTTTGTTTTAGAAAAATACAGCGAGTTTGGTAAAAAATGGGGGGCCTTGGCTGGGGCGATTTTTTATTTGTTTAATTTAGGGACATTACAAAGTTTTTATCTTGCATGGGAAGCTTTTTCTGTTCATTTTGGATTTTTACCGTGGTTGTTTTGGGGAGTATTTAAATACTTAAGAGAGCCTTCTAAAAAGAATTTACTAATATTTGTATTGATTAATATTTTGGCGGTCAGTCAAGGTTATGTGGCAACAGTGTTTTTAGTTTATGTAATGGCTTTAGGGTTAGTGTTAGCGGGGTATGTTGCGCTTGGTCATTCTGGGGAGGAACGAAGCGACGACTCCAGAATCCGATTCTGGATGCGTCCCGTTACGGCGGGACTTACCAGAATGACGAGAAAGGTTTTAATTATTTTTTTAATAATATTTTGTGTTAATGCTTTTTGGCTGGTGCCGAATTTGTATTTTGTTTTTAATGATGTCGGGACCAATACTGGTGCGAAAATGAATTTAATGGCAACCGAGGATAACCTTTTAAGAAATAAAGAATATGGCGATTTTAAGAATTCTGCATTGCTGAAAGGCTTTTGGTTTGAAAATGTCGAATTGCAAAATAATGGTTCTACTGATTACATAATGGGTGATTGGGTAAACCATTTTCAAAACCCATATTTTTCAGGAATTGGTTATATGCTTTTTGGTTTATCTGTTTTAGGAATAATTTTCAGCCTAACAACAAAGAATAAAAAAGCGCTTGTGTTCTTGCCTGTATTACTTCTTGCATTTACATTTTTAGCCAACGATACTATTGGTTTTTTTTCTTTGAATAAGATTTTATATAAACTTCCTCTTTTTTCCCAGATTTTCCGGTTTCCGTTTACCAAGTTTTCAATATTAACCGCCTTTTGTCTGGCGGTATTTTATGGGGTTTTTATATCGGTAATTTTAAGCTGTTTCCGTCATTCTGGGGAGGAACGAAGCGACGACTCCAGAATCCGATTCTGGATGCGCTCTTCGCCAGTTGGCGGATCGCTTACCAGAATGACGATAATATTATTTTTTATTTTATTGCCTATTATTTTTCTTTATCCAATTTTTCAAGGCAAATTATTTTATGTTAAGGAAAAAGCAAAAATTCCGGCGGAATATTTTTTGGTTTTTGATTTCTTTAAAAATCAGGATAAGAATACACGGATTGCTAATTTTCCTCAGCCGACTTTTTGGGGCTGGACAAATTATAACTGGGGGAACCAGCTGTACAGCGGATCAGGCTTTTTGTGGTATGGGATAAAGCAGCCGATTTTGGACCGCGCTTTTGATGTCTGGTCAAAACAAAATGAAAATTACTATTGGGAAATTTCGTATGCTTTGTATTCTAAAAACAGAGAGCTTTTTGAAAATATTTTGGAAAAATATCAAGTCAATTGGTTGTTGGTGGACGGGAATGTGATTAATCCGGGAGCGGAAAAGGCTTTGTTTTTGGAGGAATTGGAAAAACTGCTTATGGCTGACAGCTCACAGCTTACAGCAAACAGCAACAAGCAATCAGCTATAAGCTATAAGCAGAAACTTGAACTGGTGCAGACTTTCGGCAAAATAAAGATTTATAAAATTAATTTGGAAACAGGAGTTAATGATTTTGTGTGGTTGGGAGAGAATTTGCCAGTTATAAATTCTTATGAATGGGGAAATTACGACAGAGCGTATGGTGAGATTGGGAATTACATTTCAATTGACCGTCATTCTGGGGAGGATCCGCCATTTGGCGGAGACGACTCCAGAATCGATGTTGGACAAGCCAGCATGACAGAAGAAGTTTATTACCCTTTCCGTTCGGTTTTTACCGGCCGGAAAACTGATGAGCTTGATATAGAAATTGAGGATTTGGGGGACAGAATTGTTTTTAAAGCTCCTTTACCTGATGGGTTTGAAAACTATTTGATTGAACTGCCAAAAGATTATGACGGGAAAGAGTTGGTGGAGGTTGATCCGGGAAGCTTTGAAACTAAGTATTTTTTACCAACTATTGATTCTGACGGACAAACACTTTCGGTTGTCTTTCCGAAAATAAAAGGTTTGCTTTCTGCTGAAATTAATCCCTCTAAGCAAAATCTTCAGGCTATAAACTGTAATCAATTTAGTCAAGGACAAGTTGGTCTTGAAAATATGCAGGGACTGGTTAGGTTGCAGGCGCAGGATGCCACTAATTGCGGGGCGAGTTTTTATCTGCCGGATTTATCACATAAATATGCTTATTTAATTTCTGCAGAAGCAAAGAATATTTCCGGCAAGCCGCTTCTTTTTTGGCTGGAAAATTTGACCAACCGAAAAGCGGATTTAGAAGCCTATTTGAGTAAAGAACTAGATGCTGAACGCTATACACTAAACGCTGATTATTTTGTTCAACCCCCGATGGCGGATGACGGACTTGGGTATACCTTACATTTTGATAATATTTCAATCGGCCGGCAGGAGTCGATAAACGAGCTGGGGAAGATTTCCGTACTTCCGATTCCGTATAATTTTTTAACTTCGTTAAAATTAACTCAAATCTCAAATCTCAAATCTCAAAACCAAAACGCAAAATTAAAAGCTAATTCCCTTTTAATCAGTCATCCTAATCCATCACTTTATAAAGTTCAAATTAATGGAGAAATTAGGTCAAACGAAATTTTGATTTTGTCGCAATCTTACCATTCAGGTTGGCTGGCTTTTAATCTTGACACAAAAAGAATAATCAAAGACCATTTTGTGGTTAACAATTGGTCTAATGGGTGGATATTGCTCGCTAACACCCAACCACTATTACCTAACACCTATATTTTATTTTTCTGGCCGCAATATTTGCAGTATCTGGGATTTGGATTTTATTTGATTATTTTGCTTTTTTGGCTGCGCGCTAAATCAAGAAAATAAGCCACCATTTTTTCTTTGTCAAAAGGAACAAGCATTTTGGGATAATCAAAAAGACCTTTAATCATTATCAGTCTTGTTCCAAGATAAAGAGGGTCAGCCACCCAATCATATTTAATTCTAAGACCTTTTAATATATCTTCAAAATTAAATTCTTTCGTGTTTTTTAAAATAAGATATAGATCTATAAAATCTCTAGCCTTTTCTCTTGAGAGGATCGTGTCAATTTTATTAACGGCAATATCAAACAGATTATCAATTTCTAAGTCGTTATATTTCTTATCTTTTTTTGTTCTTTCAAAAGCCCAAAAATTAAAATCAGTTTTAAGTTTCTCCGTTTTTCCTTTTTTAAGAAAAAAAATTTTTGCTGTGATTCCTTGTTGGTAATCAACAACATTTACACCGATCTTTTTAAAAATAGGTTTAATATATGAAGCTAACATTTGATAATCAATTTCGTTAGCAGAAAAAAAATCTAAATCTTCGGAGAGACGGTGCTGGAAATAGAATTCGGATAAGGCGGTGCCACCGCTTAAGTAAAAATTATCGGTAATAAATTTGTTTTTACTTAAGACATCAAGTACTTCTTTTTGAAACTCGGTTAAAATGCTTTTCATTGTCAACAAAGAATATATTCTTCGATATATTTGACTTTTAAGTTTCCTTCAACTTGATGTTTTATTTTCGGCCAATAATGGCGAAGTTTTTTTAAATCCAATTTTTCTCCATCTAAGCCGTAATTTATCAGCTGTAAAAGTCTCCATCTTTCGTACTCCTCCGGAAACTGTTTTAAATAATCTTCATCGGTTGACCAATTGTACATAGGGCTATTATAACTCATTGTTATTTATCTTCGAGCAGTATTAAGTTATAATCTTCACGATGACTTTTTTGGTATTTATATTAATTCTCTCGGTTTTAGTTTTAGTCCACGAAACAGGGCATTTTTTAGCGGCTAAAAAAGCCGGCATTAAGGTGGAAGAATTTGCTTTTGGACTGCCGTTTACCAAACCGATTTTAAGCAAAAAGAAAAGGGGGACGATTTATTCGGTTTATCCTTTGATTTTTGGCGGATTTGTAAAATTATATGGAGAAGACGGTTTAACGGAAGATCAAAGACCAAAGATCCCGCCTTGCCGGCGGGCAGGCAAAGATCCAAACTATGGACGAGCGTATTTTGAGAAGTCAATTTTTAAACGGGCTTCGGTTTTACTGGCGGGGGTGTTTATGAATTTAGTTTTGGCCATTGTTTGTTTTTCGATTTTGTATTTTGTTTGGGGAATTCCGACCAAAACCGGTAAAGTAATTGTGGAAGCGGTGAGAGAAAATTCGCCGGCGCAAGCCGCCGAAATAAAGCCGAACGATTGGATTGTGGCGGTTAATGGTGATTTTATTAATGAAGGTGACCAACTTATTAAAATTACTCAAGGAATGGCCGGCCAAAAAGTAAAGCTGGAAATTTCCCGAAGAAATGATAATCCATGCAAACCGCCGGCAGACAATGTTCTTGGCGGGATGGCAACGACTGAATTCGGATTTAATTGTAACGGAGAAAATTTATTAATTTTTTTAATTCCAAGGGAAAATCCGCCGGCAGGGGAAGGACCCCTGGGAGTGATTATTACCGACAGTATTTTTAAGAAATACCCTTTTTATATTATGCCGTTTTTAGGCGTAAGAGAGGGATTCAAGGATTCTTTAGGTTGGGGGAAAATGGTCTTAAGTTCGCTTGGCCAGATGGTTTATAGTTTAATTACCAGGGGAAAAGTGCCGGAGGGAATTGCCGGTCCGATAGGTATATATCAAATTACCGGGGAAGCGGCTAAGGCCGGCTGGATGGCAGTTTTACAATTGCTGGGAATTATTTCAGTGAATTTGGCGATTGTAAATATTTTGCCAATTCCGGCCATGGATGGAGGAAGACTGGTTTTTTTAGGATTTGAGCTGGTTTTTAAGAGAAAAGCACCGCCCAAAATTGAGGCGGCAATTAACAGCGTTGGCCTGATGATTTTATTGGGATTAATGTTTCTGATTACCGTTAAAGATTTATTAAGACTGGCGGGTGGGTAAAATGTTGGATAAAAAAACCGCCGAAAAAATTTTAGTCGAAATAAAGAAAGCCAATCGGATTTTGCTTCCGCTCCATATTTCACCGGACGGCGACTGTGTCGGTTCGGTTTTGGCTATGGATTTGTTTTTAAGATCGCTGGGCAAAAAAACAAAAATTATTTCTTATTCAAAAATCCCCAAAAACTATTTATTTTTGCCGGGGATGGCGGAGGTTGAAATTGTTGACTTTGCAAAAATAAACTTATCGGATTTTGACCTGCTTGTCTTCCTGGATATTGCCCAGGAAACCATGATTACCAAAAAACAGCTCCCCCGGAAATTTCCTTGGAGTTCTAAAAGTATAATTATTGACCATCATTTTACCAATACCAAGTTTGCCGGTATTAATTTAATTGACAAAAAGACCAGTTCTTGCGCTGAGTTGCTTTATGATCTTTTTAAATTTTGGAAAATTGAAATTGACAAACAAACCGCCAATTTACTTTTTTTAGGGATTTTTTCCGATACCGGCTGTTTTCAGTATCCTTTAACTTCGGCAAAAACATTTAAAATTGCTTCCGTCTTGATGGAAAAAGGTGCGGATTTAAACCAAATAGTGTTGTTGCTGTTTCGGTCTTATGGTATAAAAACTTTAAAATACTGGAGTAAGGTGCTTGAAAATATGCGGATTGATGAAAGTGGTAAATTTGTTTGGTCAAAAGTCAGCCAGGAAGAACTGAAACGGTTAGATATCCAGCCTGAAGACATTGAAGGTGCGGCCAGTTTGTTTTGCCCGGTGATAAAAGGAACGGAATTTGGTATAATTCTGGATGAATGCGGAGGTTTTATTAAGGGAAGTTTGCGTTCCCGCCAAGGGTTTGATGTTGCCCAAATTGCCGGTAAACTGGGGGGCGGTGGGCATAACCAAGCGGCCGGGTTTACTTTAAAAATGCCGTTTGGAGAAGCGGAAGAAAAAGTACTGAAGGTGGCGAGAAAAGCAATAAAATAAACAAAGACGAAAGCGAGGTGTGATTAATAAATAAAAAATGGCGACAATTGTTAAAAAACAACCAGGCCAAACGGAAGACCAACTCATTGCCCAATTCAGAAAAAAAGTTTTGATTGACGATGTTTTGGGGGAATTAAAAAAAAGAGAATTTTATGTTCCGCCCTCAAGGCAAAAATACGAAAAAAGAAAATCAGGTAAGAAGCCTTCCCGATAAAAATGTTAAAGAGTCAAATTGAGCAGCAAATAAAAGAAGCGCTGAAAGCGGGTGACCGCCGATTAGTGGAAACATTGCGTTTTTTGATTTCCGCGGTCAAAAATGCCGAAATTGATTCAAGAAGAGACGCGACCGATGAAGATGTGGTAATGGTCGTGCAAAAACAAGTGAAACAGCACCGGGAATCGATTGAAGCTTTTAAATCGGCCGGCCGCGACGATCTTTTTCAGGCAGAACAAGCCCAGCTTGAAATATTACAGGGATTTTTACCCCGGCAACTATCGGAGGAAGAAGTAAGAGTTATTGTTCAAGACACAGTTTCCTTGCTGCCGGAAGAAGAAAAGAATTTTGGGAAAGTGATGGGAATTATCATGGGAAAAGTTAAAGGAAAGGCAGGCGGAGATCTTGTAAGCAAAATTGTTAAAGAAAGTTTATGAATGTCGTTTTGGTTTCTTCTGAATCGCGTTATCCGTTGAGCCGTCGGAAAATCAAAAAAACAGTTTTGGACTATTTGGAAAAGACTGGTTTAGACGAGGCGGAGATTTCCATTGCGGTTGTCGGTTCCCGAAAAATAAGGCAGATAAACAAAAAGTGGCGCAATTTGGACGAGGTGACAACAGTTTTAACTTTTGGGTTGGAAGAGCCAAGGGATGAAAAAGGAATTTTAAGGATAGGGGATATTATAATTTCTTATCCGCAGGCGCGGGAGATTGCGATTGAGGATGAACTGACGATGGATCAGGCAATCGATAAACTGCTGGTGCACGGGATGGACAATCTTCTTGGTTCAAGATGACAAGACAACAGGAATAAGTGAATAGTCAAAGATAAAAAGATTATTCACTATTATTCTGTTTCCTGTTATCCTTTATCTATGTCTCGGACTTTTTATCTTAAGTATCGTCCCCAAACTTTTGCCGATTTGGACAGCACTACCGCCCGTGAGGAATTGATAAAAATATTTTCTTCAGGCAATCTTCCGCAGGCTTTTTTGTTTTCGGGCACCAAAGGCATCGGCAAAACTTCCTCCGCCAGGATTGTGGCCAAGGCAATTAACTGCACCGGTAAAAAACCAAATGAATTTGAACCGTGTAATAAGTGCGACAACTGTCTTTCGATAACGGCGGGTAATAATGTTGACGTGATGGAAATCGACGCCGCTTCTTTTACAGGAGTTGATGACATTCGGGATTTAAGAGATAAAATCCGCCTATCCCCGGCAAGTTTGAAGTATAAAGTTTTTATAATTGACGAAGTTCATCGTTTAAGCGGGTCAGCTTTTGATGCGCTTTTAAAAACTTTGGAAGAACCTCCACAGCACGTAATTTTTATTCTTTGTACGACTGATCCGGAAAAATTACCCAAAACGATTGTTTCCCGCTGTCAGCGGATTGCCTTTCACAAAGCGACCAAAAAAGAAATTGTGGAGAGGCTGAAAAAAAACTGTCTCGCGGAAGGACTGGAATTTGAGGAAGAAGCCCTGGTGCAAATTGTAAAAATATCCGAGGGCAGTTTTAGAGATGCGGTTAAAATTTTGGAACAGGTTTCTTTCTCCGGGAAGATTACTCTTGGGGAAGTCGATAAAATTGCCGGGATTTCCGGAGAATATAAACCGCAGGATTTACTGCACCTTTTGGCGGCAAGACAAACCAAAGAGGCGCTTTTATGGATCGGTCGGGCGGTTGAGGCGGGGGTAAGTTTAAAGATTCTCTTGGAAAATTTACTTGAAATTTTGAGAATAATAATTTTGTTTGAGTATGGGGTTGAAGAGGAAAAAGTTGAGGTTAATCTTACCGGCGGGCAGGCGAGGCAGCTGATTGATTTGCTCGCCTTGGCTTACACCGAGATGAAATTTGCGGTTATTCCTCAACTGCCGCTGGAGATGGCGGTGATTGAATGGTCCTCCTTCGTCCCGATGGTTATCGGGGCTTCGGAGGATAAAAGTGAAATAAAAAAAGAAAAAATTTCTCCGTTGTCCAATGCCAAATTTGTCCTTGAAGAAATTCAGGCTAAATGGCCGGAAATTTTAGAGAGGGTTAAACCGCTCAATCATTCAGTTTTGGCTTTTCTTAAAGCCTGCCGGCCAAAGGCAGTTGAAGGAAATTTTCTGATTTTGGAAGTCTTTTATAAATTCCACAAAGACCAATTAGAGTCAGAAAAATGCCGGCGTGTTTTTGAAAAAGCCGCTTCCGAAGTTTTGAATGATAAAGTGTTGTTAAAATGTGTGCTAAGCGATGAAAAACCAGCTAAACTGAATTCGGTTCCTTTACCAAAACCGAGCATCAAAAACGAAGACGAAGATGATATAATTAAAGTGGCGGAAGAAATATTTAATAACTAATATATTTTAAGGTTGAGGATGGGAAATGAGATGTGCGTCGGGAGGTGAGAGTGAGAAGTGTGTAAAAATGAACTCACCCTCACTTCTTATCCTCGACTCAATTCTCACATCTCATCCACACCCTGATGAATTATGTTTAATCCATTAAAAGGACTAGGTGACTTAAATCAAATGCGTAAGCAGGCGATGGAACTGCAAAAGCAATTGCAGGATGAAAAAATTGAAATAGATGAAGACGGTGTCCGGATTGTGATTTCCGGGGACCAAAAAATATTGGAATTTGAAAACAGGGATGTCTCAGACGAAACCGTGAGAAACAAATTGAATAAAGCGATTAAGTCATCCCAGGAAGTAGCGGCCAGAAAACTTTCTTCCATGACCGGCGGACTGCAGGGACTTTTGGGCAAATAATTTCTTTTCAATTTTTTGAGGCCAAGTTTTTGTCTTTCGTGCGTAAAAAATTCATTAGTTTAGCGTAATAAACAAATTGTGCGTGGAAGACTAAAAAAAGAGGCTGAGTGGTTTTTGGAATTTTTTTGAATAAAAATTTATGATTTGTGGTAGAATTTCTTCATGCAGATTCCAAGAGCGATTTCAAATTTAGTTGAGGCTTTTGAAAAGTTGCCCGGCATCGGACCGAAAACCGCCCAAAGGCTGACTTTTTATTTACTCCATGTTCCCCAGGAAATGCTCGAAGAATTTGCCTCTTCCCTGCAGAATCTTAAAAAAAATACCGTTTTATGTTCAATTTGTTTTAATGTGGCTGAGCATGATCCCTGTCTGCTTTGTTCCGACCGGAACCGCGATCATAGTATGATTTGCGTCGTGGAACAACCGCTGGATGTTTTGGCTCTTGACCGGAACGGGCACTACAAGGGGGTTTATCATGTCCTGCACGGGGCAATTTCACCCCTGAACAATATCGGGCCGGATGATATTAAAATAAAAGAATTATTAGATAGAGTTTCAGAGACGCCCGCCGATTCGGCGGGTTTCAAAGTTTCAGAAATCATTTTAGCGACTAACTCCAATATGGAGGGTGAGGCTACGGCAATGTATATCGCGAAAGAACTACAAAGATGCAAAGATATAGAGAAGCAGAGTTTCAAAGTTACGCGGTTGGCGCATGGGTTGCCCGTTGGCGGGGATGTGGAATATGCCGATGAAGTAACTCTCCAAAGAGCTTTGGAGGGCCGGCGAGAGTATGGGGTATAATAATTTAAAATTAATTTTAAAAAGAAACGAATTTTTAATGTTTAAAAATTAAATAATTTAGATTTGATTAAAAATTTGAAATTAAAAATTAAAAATTAAGTTTATGGTCAATAAAATAGTTGCCGATTCTTTTGAAACTTTAGGTGGGGCGGTTAAACAAGTTGGAGATGATATTGCCGAAAATCTCGGATTAAAACCGGTTGATTCGGCGGGTACTTCCGAACAGACAGGTCAACAGCAACAACAGGCCCAAGCCAGCCGGATAAAAAAATCGGTTGCCCGCTATCGTCAGCTTCAAGAAGAAATTAAGCAGTTGCAGACAAAAAGAAGCCAGGAAATGGTAAAATACGGGGAGCCCGGTTTTACTGACGAGCAAAAACAGCAAAGCCGGATAAAACAGTTAGAGGTAGGAAAGGAAGATAAATTGCCGCCGTTACCTGTCCAGCGGGCTTCCAAAAAAACCGAAAGCCTGCGAGGTGTAAGCGGATAGTTACATAAATGAAAGAAAATAGAAACTCTGCTAAAGACAAGGTATGATGAAGAAAAAGGCAAGGGATTATTGAATGATACTTTTAGTTTTGAACTAGGAGAAGTCGTGAGGTTAAAAACGGTTTCTATTTCAGGTCAGGGAGAGAGAGGGGATTTCAGTCGAATCTGGGAGAGATTTAATTTACCGTGCTTTACCTAAAACAACAATGAAACTTTATAATACTCTTTCCCGTAAACTTGAGGATTTTAAACCAATTTCCGATAAAGAAGTCGGTATTTATTCCTGCGGCCCGACGGTTTATTGGAATCAGCATATCGGCCATATGTATGCCTATACCCAATGGGACTGTTTGGTGAGAACTTTCAAATACCTGGGTTATAAAGTCAGATGGATAATGAACATAACGGATGTCGGCCATATGACCTCAGATGAGGATACCGGTGAAGACAAAATGGAAAAGGGGGCCAAAAGAGAAGGGAAAAGTGTTTGGGGTATTGCGGATGAATATCTTGCTCAGTTTAAGGGAAGCTTAAAACTTCTTAATATTCAAGAGCCGGATGTTTTGTGCCGGGCGACCGAGCATATAAATGAGCAAATCGAGTTAATCAAGAAAATAGAGAAGAACGGATTTACTTATCGCACCCAAACGGGGCTGGTTTTTGATACTTCTAAATTTCCCGGTTATGCTGATTTTGCCAAATTAAATTTAGATGAGCAAAACTCCGGGTTAAGAGTGAAAATTGATCCGGAAAAGAAAAAACCCTGGGATTTTTTGCTTTGGGTTACTAATCAACCCGGTCACGTTATGCAGTGGGACAGTCCTTGGGGAAAGGGTTTTCCCGGCTGGCATATCGAATGTACGGCGATGTCGATTAAATATTTGGGTGAGCAGTTTGATATCCATACCGGCGGTAAAGAACATATTCCGGTCCACCATACTAATGAAATTGCTCAAGCTTTTGGTGCTTTTGGCCGTCAAACCGCAAATTATTGGTTGCACAATGAATGGCTGGCTTTTGACGGCCAAAAAATCAGCAAGTCGTTGGGGAATTCGATTTTGGTTTCTGATTTGCAGGAAAAAGGTTTTGATCCGTTGGCTCTGCGCTATTTGATTTTGACTTCCCATTACCGTTCAGGGTTAAATTTTACCGAGGCAAGTTTAGAGGCGGCTTGTGTTGCTCTTGATAAACTTAGGAATCGATTTAAGGAGTGGGGAAGCGAAAGAAAAGAAAAGATCGGTCTTTCGGTGCAAGCCCAGGGGTTTAATAGTAGTTTCAAATCAGCTCTTTCAAACGACTTGCAAATGCCTCAAGCCTTGGCGGTTTTATGGACAATGGTTGACGACAAACAAATTAATAAGTCGGAAAAATTTGAACTTTTAAAAAATTGGGAGAAGGTATTGGGTTTGAAGCTGGATAAGAAACCAGAAGTATTAGAAATACCGCAAGAAGTAAAAGATTTATTGGGTAAGAGAGAAAAATTGAGGGATGAGAAAAAATGGGAAGGATCTGATGAAATCAGAAAAAAAATTGAAAGTTTAGGCTGGGTTGTTGATGATACAAAAGAAGGATCTATTGTAAAATTGAAGAAGTGAAAAAAGGTTTAATTATTTTATTGTGCCTTATCGGTCTACTGGAGGTTGGGAATTTGGTTTTTTTGGACTGGCAGTACATTAGCAAGAGTAAGAGTAAAAGTGAAGTTCAATTTGCAGACTGGAAGGATGAAGAAGATAAGCTTGCTACCGCTTCCTGCGAGCTTTCGTGCAAAGAAATTATTGAGGAGGAAATTCAGCAGGAGTTGGCCAAACTGCCTGCCTTAGCGGGTCAAAGTTCGGTCTCGCCGGCGGCTCCTTTAAAGATTCCTACCCAGTCAAACAACAAGCCAAAAATTGTTTATGTTCCCTTAATTACCGATGGTAGCGTTTCCGCCGCCGAATGGACGGGTATTGTTCCTTCCGAATTTTATTTTGATCCGGCGAATTATCCAAGCGCCAAAGAATTTCGTTTTGAAGCATATTTGTCTTCGGCAAATGACGATCGGGGTTTTGCCCGCCTTTATGACGCGACAAACAAAAGGGGAGTGGATTTCAGCGACCTGTCTTTTAATAAAAGCGAATTTACACGGATTGAATCAAGCGCGGTTAAGATCTGGAACGGCAATAATAAATACACCATCCAACTTCGGTCGGTAAACGGGACAAAGGTTCAGGTAAAAGAAGCGAAACTAAAAATTTATTATTAATTTTTTTTTAAAGATTTCCCCCGTAAACAAAAGCCAGTCCCTGTTTCTGTCCGATCTCTTTGGCTTTCATTATTGTTTTAATTGGAGTGGGCGGAGTATCGGTCATTCTTGCATGCGGAAAAAAGCGGGTGACGTGCCAGGGGGTTTGGGAGCCTAAATTTTTGACAATCCAGGCAGCAATATTTTTCAGGTCTTTTTCGTCATCGTTCCAGCCGGGGATAATATTGGTGACGCATTCGATGTGAATTTTAGGATATTTATCATGAACGTACTTGGTGGTGTCAAAAACTCCTTTTGCCCGAGGAATACCGATTAATTTTTGATAAAAGTTATCAGATGGGCTTTTTAAATCAACCCGGTAAATATCCAGATACGGGGCAATAACATCAATAGCCTGAGTGGTGGCATAGCCGTTGGTGACCCAACAGGTATACATATCGAAATTTCTAGTTTCTAATTTCAAATTTCTAATTTCTTTACAACAATCCAAAGAGTATTCAAGCCATATTGCCGGTTCGTTATAGGTAAAAGCAATGCCGTCCGCTTTAAGTTTTATGGCCATTTTCACTACCTGCGCCGGAGACAGATATTTTTCGTTTTTTAAGTTTAGAAGCGAGCAGTCGACATAGCTGATTTCGGAGTTTTGGCAAAATTGGCAGCGGAAATTACAACCATAGGTTCCCAGAGAAAGGCACATCGAGCCGGGCCGGAAACGGTAAACCGGTTTTTTCTCAATCGGATCAAGATTAATGGAGGAGACAATGCCGTAAATTGAGGAATATAACCGGCCGTCTTTATTAATCCTGGTTTGACAAAACCCCCAGCCGTTGTTTTCCACCACGCATTTTTTTTGGCAGGTTAAACAACGGACGGATTTATTTTTAAGTTTTTGGTAAAGAAGAGCTTCATGCATTTTTTTTATTTTAAAAGAACCTGTATAATAAATCAATGAACGTCTTGGGGATAGATCCCGGTTTGGCTTCGGTTGGTTGGGCGGTCTTGAAATTTGATAAAGGCCTTTTTAAATTAATTGAATGCGGCTGTATCGAAACGGAAAAAGAGACCCCTTTTTCTTCGCGGCTGGGTATTATTTTTGAAGAAACAAAAAAACTTTCCGAAAAATTTGACCTGGATGTTTTGGCGGTGGAAGAACTTTATTTTGCCAAAAATGTCAAAACGGCAATTTCCGTCGCGCAGTGTTTGGGGGTGATTAAACTGGCGGGATGTCTGCTAAAGTTGCCTGTTTTTGAATATACCCCCCTTAATGTTAAAATGACGATTACCGGATACGGCCGGGCGGAGAAGCGTCAGGTTGAAGCGATGGTCAAACAGACTTTGGGACTTAAAAACGGGATTAAGCACGGTCATGCTTCCGACGCGGTGGCAGTGGCTTTAACCCACTGCTTTACCAATCAAAAAATAAAAATATGATTTCAAAACTGTCAGGAAAAGTTACTTTTAAGGGTACCCATAAGATTGAAATTGATGTTAATGGGGTGGGTTACGAAGTCTTTGTTTCTGTCGGTGATTTGGATAAACTGAAGATCGGGGCTGAAGCGGAAATTTTTATTTACCACCATATTGCTGAGGATAAAAACGACTTGTATGGTTTTTTAAACCGGCAGGACCGGCTTGTTTTTGAAATGCTGATAGGCGTGTCGGGAGTTGGTCCAAGAACAGCCCAGAATATTTTCTCTATCGGCAGCGGAGAAAAAATTTTGGGAGCGATTTCAAAGGCGGATGTTAATTTTTTTAAACAAGTTAAGGGTTTGGGGGGCAAGGGGGCGCAGAGAATTATTGTTGATTTAAAAGCTAAGGCCGGCTCGGTTGCGGATCTCGATTTTAACCTTGAAGCTGAAGATGAATCGGTTTTTGAAGCACTGCTTAACTTGGGTTTTATGAAAGGCGAAGCCCGGGGGGTTTTAACCAGCCTGCCGGAGGAGTTAAAGACAGAAAATGAAAAAATAAAATTTGCTCTTAGGCAATTGGGAAGAAAATAAAATGAAAGATGCGGTTGACCCTAATGACCAGCCTGGTGAGGAAAAAATTGAGCAAAATTTGCGACCGCAAAAACTAACCGAATTTATCGGCCAGCCGGAATTAAAAAAACAACTGCGGATTTTTATTGCGGCAGCCAAGAAACGGCACCAGTCAATGGAACACCTGCTTTTTTACGGTCCGCCCGGTTTGGGAAAAACAACCCTTGCTTGTTTGCTGGCCAAAGAAATGGGGGTCAATATCCGCATCACTTCCGGCCCGGCTTTAGAGAGGGCAGGCGATCTGGCTTCAATCTTAACTTCACTGGAGGAAAGTGATATTTTTTTTATCGACGAAGTTCACCGTTTAAATAAGGTGGTTGAAGAAACACTTTATCCGGCGATGGAGGATTTTAGATTGGATATGGTGCTGGGAAAGGGGCCGGCGGCCAGAACTCTGCGTTTGGAATTAAACCATTTTACGATTGTGGCAGCGACGACGAGGATCGGTTTATTGTCGGCCCCGATGCGCGACCGCTTCGGCTTTGTCCAGAGAATTAATTTTTATAATAACGATGATTTGGAAAAAATTATTTTGCGTTCAGCGGAAATTCTGGGCATTGAAATAGACAAAGAAGCTTTGTCGGAAATTGCCAAAAGATCAAGGGGAACGCCGCGGGTGGCCAACCGGATTTTAAGAAGAGTAAGAGATTTTGCGGAAGTGGAAGCGGGCGGGAAAATCACGCTGCCGGTGGCGAAAGAAGCGCTTAAACTGCTGGAAGTAGATGACTTCGGTTTGACCGATGCTGACCGTTTAATCCTTCGGTGTATTGCGGAAAAACACGGGGGCGGTCCGATCGGGATTGAGACTCTGGCAGCTTCGGTCAGTGAAGACATCGGGACGATAGAGGAGGTTTATGAACCTTACCTAATGCAAATCGGCTTTTTAAAAAGAACTCCTCGGGGAAGAATGCTCACGGGTACCGCTTTTGAAGCTCTCGGATTGGTTGTCCCCAATAAAATTAAACAAGAACAATTTGAAATTTAAATCTAAGAAATTATTTATTTTACTTCTTCTAATTTTTATTTTTGGGGCGGTTTATTTTTTGGGCAGTAAAATTGACTATAATTTAATCAGAGATTACATTGAGAGAGCTGGAGTTCGGGGACCGGTTGTCTATATTTTGCTGACGTTAATTAGTTTTGTTTTTGCCCCCTTAAGCGGCACGCCGCTTTTCTTCGCCGGCTGGGTTCTTTTCGGTAAATATTTTCAAATTTATAATTTTATCGCCGCTTATGTTGGAATGCTGATTAACTTTTCGATTGCCCGTCGGTGGGGCAGAGAGAGGGTGGTGAAATTTGTCGGGGTTAAAAATATGGCGCAGGTCGATAAGTTTACCGAAAATTACGGCGAAAAAACCTTATTTCTTTTGCGCTTATCCCAAGGTTATTTCCAGGATTTTCTTTCTTACGCTTTCGGCTTGACCAAAATAAAATTTTCCTCTTATGCCTTTATTTCCTTTCTGGCCCCCGTCCCCTGGCTGCTTTTCTGGCAGTTTTACGTCATTAAAAAAATTAGTAATTTAAGCGACCTGACGGTTTGGTTTGTGTGGTTAACAATCCCCATTTTTCTCGGCTCGATTTTTATCCTGTCAAAAATGAAAAAAAAGATGCCAAAAACCGGCTTTTAGATTCATTTTGATATAGGCGAGACAGGCAATTGGCTGGCAAGGGGAAAAAACAGAAGAACCCTTACCTTCTATTGTCCGTCTTCCGGAAAGTGTTTTTAGCTTAAGACATCCTTCGGCAGAAGAATTTATAAAAGAAACGCAAAACAACGTCGGGTTATTAGCCAGGCTGGTAGAGGAAAAACAAACAGATGCCGTTATTAACCCCGATCTTTCTTCACTCAGATGGTTTGGGGAAGCGGGAGAGCTTCCTTATTTTAAGCCTTCGAAACTTCTTTCTTTATTGAAAGCCCCGGAAAGTGATCTTGAGAACGGTTGGGTAGTTTTGGAAACAAGGACAAACAGCCCGGAAGCGGCCGACCGCATTTAAGAGAAACCCATATACATTTAAATAAAGAAGATATTGCCGCCTCTCTTTATCCTTGCTTGGAAAATTCGGAAAGGCAAGTAAGGATTTCTAATTTAGGATTGACGGTTTTAATGTTTTATGAATATTTGAATAGAATGCAAAAAATTGGTTTGCTTTTTGGAATGAAAGAGGAAGGATGTTTTAAAAATATAAGCAATTTAACTGAAGAGGGTGTAAAGAAGATAGTCGGAGAGCGGGGAAAAGAGTTGATCTTAAATGGTTATCGTTTTAGCCGTGATCAAAATATTGGCCAGTTGGCGCTGGTCGTTTCAATTGCGGCCTTGGCTGGAAATCCTGAAGCGGGGGTGGTTGGACTGGAAAGGCATATGAATTGGGAAATATATCGGCTTGCGAGAGAAGCAGGTTGTTTAACAGGAAATTTAAACAGCCTGGCAGATTTATTTAACCTGGTAACCTGCGGGGCTAAATATTAAAATATCCCAAGTGGCTTCATCCCTTAATATTTCTTAGTTTTTCTTATTTTCTGTTACAATTTAACTTAGGATTTCCGCGTTTACCACCTCAACACATCTTTTTTATGAAGGTTTATTCCCGTTTTAATCATCGAAGTGATAAATGTAATAAGCATGATTAGGCAAAGAATGGCGATAGCAATGTCATATTGAGAAAACATCTGTCCCAAAACGGGAAAAGTGAAAGTCTTTGAAAAGTACATATATACGGCCAGCAAACTGATAATAATTCGAAATTCGGTTGGGCCAAGCAATCCAAAAGAAAGTTTAAAGGTGTTTTCTATAGATTTTAAGATCAGCACGTGAGTTTCTAGCGCTAAATATAGAGCCACCGTAATGAGGGCTAAATCTATGCGTAAATAACTGGAATAGCCAAACCCAATACCGGCGACAATAACCGAGAGGGAATCTACGGTGTGGTCAATGTAATATCCATAATTTGGGCGTGTCTTTTTTCTGAATCTTGCGAGGCTGCCATCAAAGGAATCACCAAACCAATTTATAAAAAGACCGATTATAACCAGAGCCAGATACAGTTTTTCGGTTGAGCCAAGAATAAACCCTGCAGCGCAAATAAGAATACCTATAAAGCCAATTACCGTAAGATGGTCTGAGTTTATGTATGAAGGAATTCTCGGGCAAATGTATTCTTTTGCCTTTTCTTCGATTCTGGCGGTTATACCGGTGTTAATAGATTCGTGTTCGTCTCTTTTGTATTTTACTGCTTCGATCTGCAGATTTTCCAGCACGTTCTCTTTTACCCATTTCTTTATTACCGGTACTATTTGTTCGGAAAAAATCTCTTCAACTTCGTCTTCAAAGAAAAGCTCAAACATCCTATTTTTATTGCCATTAACGGTCATATTCTCTAATTATACAGAAACGTAGACTATAAAACGAGCATGGTTTTACACCCTTTCTACCGGATAGCTTCATCTTTCTAGTTTGACGCATTTTTCTTCAAAAATTATTTTTTTAAATTTGTTGAAAAACCCATCTCTTCCTAACAGGGGAACCGAGATTTCGTAAGAAAAATCGATTTGCGTATCAAAACTTATAGTTTGAAGAAGACATTTAACATTATGCGTATAAGCGTTAACGACGATTGTCCCAATTCCTCTAGTTGATTGAATCTGCCCCTTTTTAACTTTAATATTTAATCTTTCCGCAAAAAAAGCCGGAAACAAATTTCTCTCCGATCCGGAATCTATGAGGGCGTTAATCGGATTGGGGAATATTTGGTGGCAATAACTTATTCTTACGGGGATAAAAGGATAAAAAATTTGTTTGGTTATTTTTCCTGATTTAGGATCTTGTTTTGGGTGAAAAAGATATGGGTAGACGATGATAGACATCAAGGTGCAAAAACCTGATCAAAAGGCAGTACTTTAGTATAAATCGAATTTTTATCGTTAGCCTTTGCTAATTTCTTTTCAAGCTGTTCAAGCGTTTTAGCAGAAGCATTAACTTTTTTTCCGTCTACACTTAACGCCACCCATTTGTTTTCGTATGGGGTGAGAATATTTGAAATATCTTTGGGTTTCGGAAAGCTTTTTTGTTTCATAAGGGTATTATACACTTTGGTTTAATAAAACTTCAATAATAATAAAGAGCTTGCTTGAGCACTTTGATTGTTTCCGGTGTTAAGGGAGAACCTGCCGGTTTATTGATTTCTTCTCCCACGATTTGGCAAATTCTTTGCATCGTTTCGGTGAAATTAATTTCGTTAGGTAAATTCTTGGGTATTTCAACAGACGAAAATTGTGACAATAAAGAATAAGACTCTTTTTTACCAGGTACTCTCTCTTTTCCACGATATTGATAAGAAAAGGTGATTATGCTTTCCTTGTCAGGTGCTTTTTTATCGGCAAAGATTGCTGATTCGGTTGGCGCCTCTAGAAAGAAATGAGCCATAAGGGGGAAGAAGTATCCAGCGTCTTCTTTAATATATTTTCTTGCACGAAGTTCTATCCAACATCCCCTGCCTAAGCCTTTCCACACGGTTAATCGGTCGCCCCGACTTTCTTTCTGCCAATTTCCCTTTCTTTTTAACATTAAAATAATTTCCTCTACCGCTTGCCAAGGATCATTTGGATTTACTCTTTCCGTCATTTATTCCTGATAATACATTAATGTTTTGTCTTGTCAATTCCGTATCTAAAGGGATAGTGAGAACGCAAAGCTGCTATAATCTATATAATAAAAAAATGGACACATTGATTGTTCCCGGATTTTCATTAAAAAATAAAGATTGGGCAGAGGAGGTTCAAAGAAATCTAATGCCAATTAATTCAAGGATTCATTATTGGTCTCATTGGGAAACCGGACAGGCAGAGGACAGTTGGGTTGGTAAAGAAACAAAAGAGATAATTAGTCACGAGAATCTAATCATTAACATAATTGCCAAATCAATAGGAACCCTGGTGGCAATGAAAATTTTAAAATTGAAGCTGAAACTAATAAACAGAATTATTTTATGTGGTATCCCGCTGAATGATTTTCACCCGGGGGATAAGGAATTTTATGAAGCATTAAAATTATTAGACGAGAAAAATATATTATGCATTCAAAACGAAAATGACAACCACGGGACTTTTTTCGATGTGGAAAAATTTGTCCACGCGATTAATCCTAATATTAAAATTATTTCCAAACCCCGTTCCGATCACGAGTACCCTTATTTTGAAGATTTCGCTGTGTTCTTGAAAAATTAAAGTGAAGCAATATATTTTGCCATTTTTTCGTAATATCTGGCCCAAATGGGAATCCTTTCTTCATATGGATACTCGGCAAAAGTTCTCGTTTCCCCTTTGAATTTTAGGAATTTATCCCAAGGTTGAATAAAGACTTGATCTCCGATTAAACTTTCGTTAACTTCAATCTCGTATCTTTCAACAAAAGTAACTGGTTCCTTGCCTGGTTCCCCAAAAGAAATAGCGCATTCAAAATACCCGCTTCTGTCTTTGAAAGGTTTTAGAATTTCCAGTAATTTTTCCGGTGGAACTGTTTTTTCCAAGTATGTAGTAAAAGGTCCCGGAAAACCTAAGGCGTTAATATATAGGGAAGCATCTTCTCTGACAATAGGTATTTTTAACTCGTTTGAAGCTTGAATTACGGTATACTCGGCAACTTCCTTACTGGTGGCCGCTTGAATTTCGGGATAATCCTTATCTATAAATTCATACTCTATCCCGTATTTCGGAAAAACAAAATCAACAATTTTTATTTTACCTTTATTTCTGGTGATTACTCCGACTTTCATAAGTAAAATTATAACCCAAAATCTATTAAAATTGGGGCGTAAGTCTCAGTATATGGTTTCTATATAATTTTCTTGATAAAATGCAGAAATGGTAAATGAAACAAATTGGCAAGAAGTAAGGAACCAGTTTGAGAAAGAGATAGTGGATAAATTGAAGGGATTGCCAGGACACGGAGAGGTTTCTAAAAATCTTTTTGAATTTAGGTCAATGATTTCTCATGAGATGCCAGAAACTGCACCCAAAGAATTGTTTCAAAAGCTGATTAAAATCTTGTTGCTCGGGAAGAAAGTTGATTTAGAAAGCGTAAAGAAAAAATATCTATCCTCAGAACTAAGGGAAGAGGAGCAGCTTATTAAAAGGCATTCAGTTAAGTTTAGTGAATTACAAAAATCAGCCGCAAATTGGGTGCAGTCTAATTTGTCTGAAGAAGAGTTACAAATGCAGTGGAAAAATCACGAGACATGGCTTCCAAGAAGACATACGATTTACAAAAATCCAGATTTGCCATTTCAAAAAATAGCCAGAGATACTTTAGCTAGGTTTTGTTTAATTAAGGAGGTGTCAAGTAAACTTTCTGTTGGGATAGTGGGAACGCAAAGCCGTTAGGCCTTGAGTTTATCGAAAGGCTACCTTTTGAACTTACATTGTTAAACCAATTATGATATAACATTTTTAAGAAGAAGCTAAGAAACCCCACACCAACTCACTATTTTTTTGGAATATAATCAGGATAGAAATGGAAAAGAAACCAAAACCAATCTTTGTTACCAAAAACTTTAATCTTGCTTCGTGGAAAAATAAAAAGGTAAATATATACCTGAATGCTAAAGGTGAGATTTTTTGCGAGAGCTTCAATATAAAAGATTACAGTAGAGACAGGAGATATAGACGCATGTATTGGTTCACGAAAGGTTATTTAGACAAGAAAAGAAAGAAGTATGATATTAATAATATTTTTTACATGACAATAGGGGATTTGCGGTGGATTATGTGGAAGAAAGATGTAAAATTTATCTCGCGAGATAGAATTGAGGAAATTGTTCATTGGGAAAACCAAATTGGTCATATCAAAGATGACATTATTGAAAGAGTTAAAAAATACATCGAAAACCAAATATATAAGGAAAGGATAGGAGAAGGTAAGAAACTTAATAGTTAGTAGTTTTTTAGTAGTTTTATGGGTTCAGATTTTCAAGGTGTAAATACTTCACACCTCCGGTATTTTATCAGTAAATAATTTTTCTGTTATAATTTAGCCATGAGTTTGAGTATAGGGATAGTCGGGCTTCCTAACGCTGGTAAATCAACGCTTTTTAATGCCTTGCTTTCAAGGCAAATTGCCAATTGCGCGCCGTATCCGTTTTGTACCATCGAACCTAATGTTGGGGTGGTGGAAGTGCCGGACTTAAGATTAAAAGTTTTGGCAGAGATTGTACATACGGAGAAAATTGTTCCCGCCATTGTTGAGTTTAAAGACATTGCCGGTTTGGTGGCGGGCGCTTCGAAAGGTGAAGGGTTGGGCAATAAATTTTTGTCGCATATCCGCGAGTCGGCCGCAATTGTTCATGTTTTGCGGGCATTTTCAGACGAGAAAGTCATCAGGGAAGAAGAGATAAACCCCAGATCGGATTTTGAGATTATTAAAACCGAGCTTTGTTTAGCCGATCTGCAAACCCTGGAAAAACAAAGAGAACCTAATCCTTCCGTCGCAACCAAGGAAGATAGGGCCCGGTGGGAGCTGGTTTTAAAATTAAGAAGAGCCCTGGAGGAGGGGGTTGAAATAAGAAAAGTTGATTTAAGCGGAGAAGAAAAACTGTTGGCAAAACCGTTTTTTCTCCTGACCGCCAAACCGGCGATATTTGTTTTAAACGTTGAGGAAAATCAGGCGGGAAGGACGGGTGGGGAGATGGCCAATTTTTGGAATTTAAGTGATATGGGGGAAATAATTCCTATTTGTGCTAAGGTAGAAATGGAACTTTCGGATTTATCGGGGCAGGAGAGGATAGATTACCAAGGCGAACTTGGTTTACGGGAAAGCGGGTTGGAAAAACTAATAAATAAAGGATATGAAGTTTTAGGGTTGCAGACCTTTCTGACTGCCGGAGAAAAAGAAGTGCGGGCTTGGACGATTAATAAAGGAGACACGGCGCCAAAGGCCGCCGGAGTAATTCATACCGACTTTGAGAAAGGTTTCATTAAGGCCCAGGTTTGCTCATACGAAAATTTTGTTTTATATAAGGGATGGAGGGGAGCGGCGGAAGCGGGGAAAGTGAAACTTGAGGGAAAAGAATATCAAATGAGGGAAGGGGATGTGGTCGAATTTAAGTTTAATATTTGACAAGCTTGCGGTCTTATCGGATAATATAAAACGATGAAGAGAAATTATGAACTGGTGGTAATCCTAAACTCGGAAATTAAAGCCGAAGAGCAAGAGGAAACAGTTTCCCGGATTAAAAAAATTATCTCATCTGTTAAAGGTGAACTGATCTCAGCCAAGGATTGGGGGAAAAAGGAATTTACTTACCCGATTAACAAAAAGCCGTCGGGTGTTTACTTTTTGTTTGAATACGAAGCCGAACCCCAAACGGTGACTTTGGTAAAACAAAGACTCCAACTTGAAGAAAAAGTTGTCCGTTATTTATTAACTGTAGTTGAAAGGAGGCCCGTCAAATCTTAGCACTCGCCTTTGGGAGCTATTCGTTCACGGCTCGTGCTGCGATTTATGCCGGGTAAAATAAAATGTCGTCAAGGTCGCTTAATCAGGTTCAACTTATTGGAAATTTAACCCGGGATCCGGATTTGCGGTATACCCCCCAAGGGGCGGCGGTCTGTACTTTTGGATTGGCGACTAACCGTTCTTGGACCACCGATTCCGGTGAAAAAAGAGAAGATGCTGAATTTCACCGCATTGTTGCTTGGAACAAATTGGCGGAACTTTGCTCACAATTGCTTTTTAAAGGCAGGAAAGTTTATGTTGAAGGGAGATTGCAGACTCGGAACTGGACTGGCCAGGACGGTGGACAAAGGCAGGTAACGGAAGTGGTCATTGAAGAGATGATTATTCTTGACAGCCGCCAGGCGGCAGTCGAAGTATCCAGCGGGCCGGTTCCGGCTCCGGTTGCGAAAGAGGAAGTTGTTTCACCGGAAGTTGAGATTGAACTTCCCGTTGAAGAACCGGCCGTTCCGGTTGAAGAAAAGTCGGTCGAAAAGCCGGCCAAGAAAAAAAAGGAACAACCGGCGGAGAAGCCAGAACCGGAAGATGTTCCGGCGGTTGATAGCAGCGATATTCCTTTTTAAAAAATGTTAAAAAAAAGAAAAAAAAGACTTATAAGAAGGCCGAAAACACCGGAGAGGTGTTATTTTTGCGAGACGAAATCGGCCTTGGATTATAAACAGCCGGAAATTCTGCGCAAATTTATTACCGAGCGGGGCAAGATTTCCAGCCGTGAGTATTCCGGAATTTGTTCGAAGCATCAGCGTAGATTGACCAAAGAAATTAAAAAGGCCAGATTTTTATCACTTCTTCCTTTTGTCAACCAAATAAGCTAAGATTAAAAGGTCTTGTTGCTTGTATGAAAATCATACTTAAACAAATAAGGAAAACGGTTGTTTTTCTTTTTTTTATAGTTCTTTCAGGAGGAGTTGGTTATTCTTTGGGCCAAAAAAAGATCTCCTTTTCCCTAAATCAAAGCCGCAATTTTCCCCAAGTCACGATCGAAAGAGTTTTGCCGACGGATAAACAAGGAAAAGTTGATTTTTCTTTATTTTGGCAGGTTTGGGATAAGCTGGAAGAAAAACATTTAAACCGCAAGGATTTTAACTATGAAAAAATGGTTTACGGGGCAATTTCCGGATTAACTTCTTCATTGGACGACCCTTATACGTTTTTTTTACCCCCGGTGGAAAACAAAGAGACAAAAGATGACCTGAGGGGTGATTTTGAGGGTGTGGGGATTCAGATTGGCTATAATAAAGATAAACAACTGGCGGTGATTGCCCCTCTTTCCGGAACTCCCGCTGAATCGGCGGGCCTTAAACCAGGCGATGTAATTACCAAAATTATTGATCAGTCTAACAATGTTGACAAAGAAACCTTTGATATCACACTTCCGGAAGCGGTTCGGTTAATCAGAGGAAAAAAAGGATCAGAAGTAACCTTGTCGATTTTCCGTGAGGGGAAAGACAAAGTTTTTGACGTGACCTTGAAAAGAGACACGATTGTAGTAAAAAGTGTCGAGGTCAGTTTTGTGGAGAACATAAATAAAAGGGTGGCGGTTTTAAAACTTTCAAGATTTGGGGAGAGGACCGATGAAGAATGGGAGCAGGCGGTGGCAGAGATCAAAGATCAAAGATCAAACCTGCCTGCCGGCAAGGCAGGGATCAAAAACTATGGAGGAATTGTTTTGGATCTGAGAAATAATCCGGGCGGTTTTTTACAGGGATCGGTTTTTATCTGCAGCGAATTTCTTGGTTCAGGGGTAATTGTTCAACAGGACAGCGGTGTTAACGGGAAAGAGATTTATCAGGTTGACCGGAGGGGTTCTTTACTGACCGATCCGCTGGTGGTTTTGATAAACGGTGGATCAGCCTCTGCCTCAGAAATAGTTGCCGGGGCTTTACAAGATGCCAAAAGAGCAAAAATTGTCGGGGAAAAATCTTTCGGCAAGGGAACGGTCCAGGAAGCGGAAGATTTGACCAATGGAGCGGGGTTGCATATCACTGTTTCCCGCTGGCTGCTACCGTCAGGCCGATCGATTGATAAGGAGGGAATTACTCCCGACATAGAAATAAAAGTTCCGGAAGAAGAAACGGACGATACTAAAGATTTGCAACTGGAGAAAGCGATTGAAATTTTGACAAAATAAAAAAGCGATTGTTCCGTTCCGAAGCTTGAAAAGCTAAGGAGGGTTAAGCTTTTTCTCAGAATATTTGACAAAAATATTTATATGAAAACTTTGAAAAAAATTATTTTTGGTTTTTTAGTTGTCACTTTGGTTTTATGGGGAACTGTCGGAGTTTTAGCCCGTAAAAGTTGGCCCAAAATAAGGTCTTTGGTGAATGATTTAAGGTCTTCCTCCAGTGGTCTTTCCGACGATTCAGTTGTTCAGCGAAAAATTTTAAATGAAGAGTCGGTGGTTATTGAAGTGGTGGAAAAATACGGGCCTTCGGTGGTGACGATCGGTATAAAGAAAACCGAAAAAGTTTATGATCCTTTTGAAAATTTTTATGATCCTTTCGGATTTTTTAATATTCCGAGGGACACTCTTCCCAAAGAGCAAAAGATTGAGCAGGATATCGGGTCCGGTTTTGTTGTTTCTAAAGATGGGTTGATTGTCACCAATAAACACGTCGTTTCCGATACCTCCGCTCAGTACCGGGTGTTCACTAAGGAGAATAAACTGTACGAAGTTGAGAAAATTTACCGCGACCCGACCATCGATCTGGCAATTTTAAAGATTAATGCTCCGGATGAGGAACTCAAATCGATTGAACTGGGGGATTCCGATCAACTAAGAGTTGGCCAGTTTGTGATTGCTATCGGAGCGGCTTTGGGGGAATTCCGCAATACCGTGACCACCGGGGTTGTTTCCGGTCTTGGTCGGACGATAACCGCGGGTAGCCCTTTTGAGGGGACCGAAAATCTTGACAATGTAATTCAAACTGATGCGGCGATCAACCCGGGCAATTCAGGCGGCCCGCTTTTAAATTCTTTGGGACAAGTAATCGGTGTCAATGTCGCGGTTGCCTCCGGGGCGCAAAATATCGGTTTTGCCCTGCCGATTAATTTAGCTAAGCAAATGCTGGAAAACTTTAACAAGACCGGCCAGTTTTCCCGGCCCTTTTTGGGAATCAGATACCGCGATATTGATAAAAAAGAGGCGATCGCCAAAGGTTGGGTGGAGGGAGCGGGCGTAATAGAAGTAATTGAAAACTCGCCGGCTGAAAAGGCAGGGGTAAAACCGGGAGACATCATTACCAAAATTGACAGTGAGAAAATCGGCGTTGATAATACTTTAACGAAAGTCGTTTCCGCCAAAAAAGTCGGCCAGGAAATTAAACTGACTGTTTGGCGGGAAGACAAAGAAGAAACAATTACCGTTTCTTTAGAGGAAGCGAAGTAAATCAATATAACAATGCGGCCGAATTGTAGTTATGTTAATTAGGAATATTTTTGGAGCGATTCGATAAGTTTGTCGATTTTGCCTTCGAGGATGTCTTCGATATGGTGAAATGAATTGTTAATTCGGTGATCAGTGACGCGGTCTTGGGAAAAATTGTAAGTCCGGATTTTTTCGTTCCGCATCGCCCGGCCGATTACTGTCCGCTGATCGCTCACGGCTGACAACTTTCTTTCTTCTTCAATTTCCCAAAGTTTTGATCTTAAAAGCGAAAGGGCATTGGCCCGGTTTTGTTCCTGGAATCTTTCCGATTGAGCGCAAGCAACAATTCCGGTTGGTTTGTGGCGCAATCTTACTGCAGTGGAAACTTTCTGCACATTTTGTCCACCATGCGAAGAAGCATGGTAAAATTCCCACTCCAAATCATTGGTATTAACCTGGATCTGATTTTCGGGAATTTCCGCCAGCACGGCAACCGAGGCGGTTGAAGTGTGGATCCGGCCCCTTTTTTCGGTGACCGGAATCCTTTGTACCCGATGAACACCGGCTTCGTTTTTTAAAGCCGGATAAACATTCTCGCCGGAAATTTTGATAACGGCATCATCAATAAAAGTTACTTTCCAACCTTTTAAAGAAGCGTATTTGCAATACATCCGAAGAAGATCATTAACCCAAATTTTGGCCTCATCGCCACCCGGACCGGGTCTAATTTCCAGAGTTATAACGTTGGGGTTCATAAGGATTACTTTTGGGTAAGCATCTCTTTTAACGTCTTCGGTTGCCTATCCTCTGAAGTTTTCCCAATTCTTTTAAGAATTTTTTTCTTTCTTTTGTTGACAATCGGCATGCTCGAAGCGGAAGCCTGTTTTTTCTGGAATTTTTCTACTCTTCCCAAACTGTCAATAAATTTTTGCTGGCCGGTAAAGAAAGGGTGACAGGCCGAGCAAATCTCAACTCTGATTTCTTCTTGTGTTGATCCGGTGACAAAACTGTTGCCGCAGGAACAAATTACTTTGGCGTTCTCGTGCCATACCGGGTGAATATCTTGTTTCATAAGGGGATTATACTATAAACCAGCTTCCTGCTTCAAGGCTTGGTTTTTGGACCTGGTTTCACAAACGATCAAGCCAAAAATAATTAAAACCGCCCCGATAATCAAAAAAGGAGTTAATTTTTCTTTTAATAGAAGTATTGAAATCGGAATTGCAAAAACCGGCTGCAGGTAGGTGAAAACGCTTGCCTCTGAAGCTTCCATCTTGGATAAACCAAAAACGTAAAAAAAATAAGCAAACACCGAGCTGAACAAGGCCATATAAATTATTCCGGGGATGGCCAGGGGATTGATGGTTGTTTTTTCCAAAGCGAAAAAAGGGAAAATAAAAATTATTCCGATTAAATAAGAAAAACAGGTTAAAAGAAAAGGGTCGATTTTTTGGTGTTTTTTGGTAAGTAGGGTAAAAACAACCCAGGCCAAAGTGCCAAGAAAAATCAAAAAATTTCCTTCTAAATTCAAGTTAGCTGATGGTTTGGTTTCCAGGAGGGGTTGAACAATGGTTAAAACTGTTCCCGACAGAGCCAAAAAGATGCCGGTTTTTTCTTTCTTGGTGATTTGCTCCTTTAAAAAAACCGCTCCGCCTAGAATAATTAAAATAGGGGAGACAATAGATATCATTGAGGCGCTGATCGCGGTTGTTTTTTGGATACCCAAAAAAAGTAGGCCTAAATTAAGCGGGGCGCAGAGAAAGCCAAGAAATAAGTATATCGGTAAATCAGACAAATCCGGCTTAATTTTTTTAAGTCTCAACATAAAGGGAATAAACACCATAATCGTGGCGGCAAGGAAACGATAAAACAAAAAAGAAAAAGGAGAAATAAACCTGAGAGTGTATTTAATAACCGGAGGAGCGATTCCCCAGATTATTGAGGTGGCCAATAAGGCCAGACAGGCATATTTTCTTTCCCTGCTCATGAAGTTTGCTTAATTTTTTTGACCAGATCGGCTTGGAGGATAGTTATTTGTTCCCGAGTTCTTAGATTTTTAAGAACCACCAAGGTTTGTTCCGCTTCGACCGGGCCGATTATAATGACGTAAGGAATTCCCTTTTTATCGGCGTATTTAAGCTGTTTATCAATTTTAGCGGTTGGGTCAAGAAAAGTTTCCGCGTTGATGTTTTCTTCACGCAAAACATTCGCAATTTTAAGCGATTTATCGTAAAGTTCGGGCGAAAAAACCGTTACTAAAACTTGAGTTTTGTTTATTAAAAGAGTGGGGTATTTATTGTTAGCCTTTAAAACCCCGGCGATAACCATATCGCCCATGGCAAAGCCAACTCCGGGGATTTTTTGTTTGCCCCCGACATCGGCGACCAAATTATCATACCTGCCACCTCCCCAAATGGCTCTAAATTCCCCTTTAACATCCCAACCTTCAAATACAGTGCGGGTATAATATTCCAAACCCCGGACAATTCCCGGATCATACTCCACGTATTCGGAAACACCATATTTTTTCAACAGGTCAAAAATTTTCACTAACCAGGGAGAATCAAGATAGGCGTTTTTTTCTTCCAGTATTTGTAAAATTGCTTTGGTTTGGTCTTCGGAAAGTCCGTTTTCTTGACCCATTTCAATAAAATCCTCTCTGGTTACTTTGTCTTTTTTATCAGCCAGTCTGAAAACCCTGACCAGATTTTCTTCGGGAATTTCGAGGGCCAAAAATCTTTCTTGCAGCACTTTTCGGTCGTTGATTTTAATTTTTACTTCAGTGGGAGTTAAACCGAGTTTTTGATAAAGAGTAGCCGCCACCGCAATCACTTCGGCATCCGCCTCCAGATTTTCCGGGCCTAAAATATCGACATCCCATTGAAAAAATTCTCTGGCTCTGCCTTTCTGGGGTTTTTCGTAGCGGAATCTTCTCCCAAAAGTGAACCATTTAACCGGAAAAGTTAACTCTCTTGCTTTTTGGGCAACCATGCGGGCCAGTGTTGGCGTCATTTCCGGTCGCAGGGTAAGAGCGTTGCCGGATCGGTCGGCTAAAGTGAAAGCTTGCTTTTTGACCAGTTCCTCGCCGGATTTGGCGGCGTAAAGGTCCAAACTCTCAATTATGGGGCCTTCGTATTCCTGGAATCCGAAAAGCTCGGCCACTTCCTTAAATTTTGAATACAGCCAATTTTGGAAAGCCTGATCCTGTGGATAAAAATCCCGCGTGCCTTTAACGGGTTGAATTAAATTTGAGCTTGACATTTTTATTTCTTTATGATATATTCAAAACAGAATAAACTTTCCCTCGAGCAGTCGAGGGAATTTTTTTATAGTTATTTTCTCTCTAAAACCTCTCTTAATTTCTTAAGATTTATATACTTGTCACAATTTTTAATTAGTTCGATATATCGAATATTACCATTTTTTAACAAAATTTGGAAAGTTAGGGAAGCAGGAAGACTGTTTTGGCCAGGGGGATTTTACCCTCCGCCGTTTCCGGGTAAACAATTATCATTTTTTGCCCTACTTTAAAATCGCTGAATTTTAGAACAACTTTTTGGTCTTTTTGGTTGACCAAGTAAGAAGTCTTGTCAATTTTTACCTGAAAAGTTTGAAAAGAAAGGGTGAAAGTCTTGCTGTTGGCTTCGGTAATCGTGCCGTAAAAGATTAGTTTTTTGGCTGGAATTGTTTTCGGCGGGGCGATAACGGTGATTCTTTGAGCCTCGAGAGTTTCGTTTGCATCCGGTTCGCCCAGAGCGATGATTTTATCGTCTAAGGCCAAATCTTTCGTTAAGATTTCTTTTTTGTTTGTTCCGACAATAACGGTATCATCAATAATCCTGACCCTTTGTTTACCGCGGAAATTGGTCAACGTTAGGGTTGAATCGGTAATTTCCAAAATATTTCCGACATAAGCCTTTTTCTCAATTTTTTCTTTTATTTCCGTCAGCTGGTCTTTGATCGCCTGTCTTATTTCTAAGACTTTTTCTTCTTCCGGTCCGGTTGGCCCGCCCTGAATCGCCGAAGGCGAGGCAGGAGCGATAGTCGCCGAAGGGGAAGCGGTTGGAGTGGCCGCCATAACAGGGGAATAAAAAATAAAAAATAAAAGATAAAAAATTATAATTCGAGTTTTGTTCATATTTCGGCGGTACTATAAACAACAGTCAGGGTTTTGCTGATTTGAGTTCCGTCCGGCTCAATAGCGGTGATAATAATTTCGTTTTCGCCGGAAACCAGAAGCAAATCGGTTTGGAAGTTTCCTTTTTCATCTGACTGAACCACCTTTTCCCCTTTTTCGCCCATAATCAAAATCCAAGAAAGGGGAGAATTGGAGCCGACGATAGTCGTTTTTCCGTCTTGAGAAATTGATTGGTCTATCGGAGAAATGATTTTTAAAGATTTTTCAAAGGCAGGACTGGTTTGGGTTAAAATCTCATTATTATTGGCAAGCGGACTGAGTATCTCGTTGCCCGCGTTTCTTCCTAATTGTGATTTATAAATAAAGAAGGTTAAGACCAAGCCGATGACAAATCCGATAGTAATAGCCAAGATAACTTCTTTTTTCATGCTGGCCTATGATATTTTAAAGAATTGTTATTGTCAAGAATAACCAATCAATGGTAAAATCAATTTATGGAAGTTATATATCTGGGTCATTCTTCTTTTAAATTTCGGGGTAAGTCCGTAACGGTAGTGACCGATCCTTATGATCCGGAATATGTGGGTCTAAAATATCCGAAAACCGAAGCCGATATTGTGACCGTTTCTCATGATCACCCGGATCATAATTTTATTTCCATTGTCGGAGGGGGGCCTTTTGTCATTAGCCAGCCGGGGGAGTATGAGATTAAAGGTGTTTCTATTTTTGGCTTTTCTTCATATCACGATGACAAACAGGGAGCGGAAAGAGGAAAAAATATTATCTATTTAATTGAAGTTGACGGGTTTAGAATTTGCCACTTGGGAGATTTAGGGGAGAGACTGTCTTCTGAACTGATTGAAGAAATCGGTACTGCCGATATTTTATGCATTCCGGTCGGTGGGAAAGTCACTTTGGGGACGAACGAAGCGGTTGAATTGACTGCCCAGATTGAACCGTCGATTGTTCTCCCGATGCACTTTAATCTACCCGGTATAAATCAAAAGATTTTCGGAGATCTTAACCCGGTTGATGAATTTTTGTCAAAAATGGAAGTTGAAGATAAAACTGTTTTGGATAAGCTGAGCATTTCAAAAGATAAACTGCCCGAAGAAACCAAAGTAGTAATTCTTGAGAGAAAAGGTTGAAAATGGCAGACTTTAAAGTTCCTCCACATTCTAATGAGGCAGAGGCTTCGGTATTAGGCGCGATCTTAATTGATAAAGACGCGGTTATTTCCGTGGCTGAGTTTTTGCGTCCGGAACATTTTTACGACGAAAGAAACGGAAAAATTTACAAAGCAATTTTGGATTTATATGAGGAGCGTTCACCCGTTGATATTGTCACTTTAACGGACAAGCTTAAAAAAAACCGGGATTCAAGTAAGGTCGGCGGGACGGCTTATTTAACAGAGTTGATTAATAGTGTTCCCACTTCGGCTAATGCGGAAAAATACGGCCAGATTATCAAAGACTCTTTTTTAAAAAGAGAACTTATTTCCGCCTCTTCAAAAATTGTGGAGGTTTCTTTTGACGAGGGAACCAGCGCCGGTCAGGCTTTGGACAAGGCGGAATCGGCGATTTTTTCGCTGTCCCAAAGACATTTAAGACAAAGTTTTATTCCGATAAAAGAAGCTCTGGCAGAAAGTTTTGACCGTTTGGACGAACTTCATAAGGCATCCGGCGGATTGCGTGGTGTCCCAACCGGTTTTAAAGACTTAGATAATGTTCTTGCCGGACTACAGTCCTCCAATTTGCTTATTTTGGCCGCCCGTCCGGGAATCGGAAAAACTGCCCTTAGTCTTAATATCGCCCGGTCGGTGTCGGTTGATTATAAAATTCCGGTGGGAGTTTTTTCGCTTGAAATGAGTAAGGAAGAATTAACTGACCGGCTTTTGGTCAGACAATCGGAAATTGACGCTTGGAAGCTGAAGACTGGCCGGTTGGAGGAAGAGGACTTTACCCAATTTTCCGAAGCGATGGGAGTTTTGGCCGACGCTCCGCTTTTTGTTGACGATACTCCCGGTATTTCTATTTTGGAGATGAGAACTAAGGCCAGACGGTTGCAGGTGGAGAAGGGTCTTAAACTTCTGATAGTCGATTATCTGCAGTTGATTAGGGGCAGGAATTTAGAAAACCGGGTCCAGGAAGTTTCCGAAATTTCCATGGGTTTGAAAAATCTGGCCAGAGAACTTAAAATTCCGATCGTTTGTGTTTCCCAGCTGTCGCGGGCGGTTGAAATTCGGGGAGGGTCAAGACCGAGACTGGCTGATTTGCGAGAGTCGGGGTGTCTTGCAGGAGAAACCTTGGTAATGAACGCGGATACGGGAGAAAGGATTCCTATTGTAAAACTTTTTAATGGCGAGAAAACATTGCCGATGAAGGTTCTTGCTTTAGATAAAGACTTAAAGGTAAAACCTTTTAAAATGATCAAAGTTTTCTCTTCGGGAAAGAAAAAACTGTTTGAGTTAAAGACAAAAAGCGGCCGGGAAATAAGGGCAAGCGCCAATCATCCCTTTTTGAAAATAGGGGGGTGGATACCGTTGGAAAATTTGAAGGCAGGAGATTTTATTGCTTTTCCCAGGATTTTAAAAATCAGTAATAACAAATTAAATAATCTTAACAGAGACGAGCTGGCTTTACTTGCCCATTTGTTGGGGGATGGTTGCATTTTACCCGACCAACCCTTCCATTATACCAGTGCCGACGGGGTGAATCTTGGGATTGTCCAAAAGGCGGCTTACCGTCTTTTTAAAATCAATTCCCGGTTAGTCAAACAAAAAAATTGGTTTCATCTTTATCTTCCGAGTCCTTTTCCATTAGCACCGGGTCGGCCTCACCCCATCACAAAGTGGTTCAAGGAGTTAGGGATTGAATTGGTTCATTCCTGGGAAAAAAGAATTCCTGAAAAAGTTTTTAATTCAACCGAAGAAGACATTGCCTTGTTTTTAAAACATTTATGGTCAACTGATGGAAACATCAGTTGGAAATGTTTAAAAGGCAGAAAGCCCGCCGGGGCAATCTATTATGCCTCTTCCAGCGAACTGCTGGCGAGGCAGGTACAACACCTTCTTTTAAGGCTCGGAATTCAGACTACTTTTTCAAAAAGAGAAGACAAAAGAGGAAATTATCGGAAAATGTTTTTAGTTTCTGTTCAGGGGGCGCCCAATCAGCTGAAATTTTTAGAAAAAGTGGGAGCAGTCGGGGGTAAGGGAGAAATAATTCCCAAGTTAATAATCAAACTTAAAGAGATTGATCCCAATCCAAACAACGATATTATTCCCAAAGAAGTTTGGGAATTAGTGATTAAGCCAAATAAAGAAAAATTAGGATTGTCGTGGAGGGAATTTGCAGTGAAAATGGAGATGTCATATTGTGGTTCGAGTTTGTTCAGAAACGGTATCTCCCGGGAAAGGATGGAAAGAATTCATTCTTTTCTTAAGGATAAGGAAATATTTGATTTTGCGACCTCTGATATTTATTGGGATAAAATTGTTTCGATAAAAGAATTGGGAATGGAAGAAGTATATGATGCCACCATGGAAGGTGTTCACAATTTTGTCGCCAACGACATAGTAGTTCATAACAGCATCGAACAGGATGCGGACGTGGTCATGTTTTTATATCGGGAAGATGAGGAAAATCCGGAGAATGTAACCTTGGAAATTGCCAAGCATCGCAATGGTCCGACGGCAGCAATCAAACTAAGATTTGTCGGATCAAGGATTTCTTTTTACCCCATGGATACTAAAAGAGAGAAGTGAAACACCCAAACAAACTTCATTTATTTCTGACGGTTTTTCTCTTAATTTTGGTCGGTTTTTTGGTCTCAGAAAAAATTAATCTCTTTACCGCTGATTTAGGGAGACATATTAAAAACGGGGAGATGATTTTAAGCGGTAATTTCAGCTCGGTTTTATCAACAAATTTTTATTCTTATACTTATCCTGATTTTCCGTTTGTTAATCATCACTGGGGGAGTGGGGTTGTTTTTTGTCTTGTTCACCGTTTTTTGAGTTTTATCGGTTTATCTATTTTTTTTGTTTTGGTGATCGTTTCAACTCTTTGGCTGTTTTTTGACACTGCCAAGAAAAATTCAAATTTTACAGTTACCTTTTTTTCTTCAATTCTGTTTTTGCCGCTTATTGTTTACCGCCGGGAAATCAGGCCGGAAATTTTTTCCTACTTTTTCTGCGCCCTTTTTTGGTGGATACTTTCCGGGGTAAAAAACAAAAGAATCGCTGAAAAATGGCTCTTTATTCTTCCGGCGGCGCAAATTATCTGGATTAACCTCCATGTTTATTTTTTCTGGGGTTTTATACTGACAGGCTTGTTTTTAATGGAAAGTTATTTTGAAAATAAAATTTTTTTTAAAAAATTATTGGTGATTTTCGGCTTTTTATTTTTGACTTGCTTGGTTAATCCTGCCGGTTATAAAGGTCTTTTTTACCCTTTAAATATTTTTAAAGACTATGGTTACCGGGTACTTGAAAATCAGACTGTTTTGTTTATTGACCGTGTTTTTGGTAAGTACCCGCCTAATTTATACTTCAAGATTGCCTTTACGGCTCTATTGGTAAGTTGGGTTTTGGCGCTGAAGAAAAAAAACGTTTCCATCATAAATTTTTGCCTTTTTTTGCTTGTTTCGTATCTTGGCTGGTCAGCCATCAGAAATTTTACCGTTTTTGCTTTTTTTGGTTTGGGGATTATGGCCGAAAATATCAACAACATTGATTTTCTAAAATTTAGACAAAAAGAAAAAGAAATTTTTGTAAACATCTCTTTGGGTGTGTTTGCTTTATTTATTCTTTTTATTCTTGATTCCCATTATTGGCTGGCCAGAAACCTTGGTTGGGGAGTGGATAAGAACACACAAACGGCCATAAATTTTTTCCGGCAAAATAATTTAGAAGGACCAATTTTTAATAATTATGATATAGGCGGTTATTTAATTTATTATCTATTTCCAAATGAAAAAGTTTTTGTTGATAATCGGCCGGAAGCTTATCCGACGGAATTTTTTACTGACACATATGTTCCGATGCAGGAAAACCAAACAATTTGGGAAGAAGTTGACCAAAAATATGGTTTTAACGCCGTCTTTTTTTACCGCAATGACCTGACTCCGTGGGGGCACCAATTTTTAGTGGCCATGATCCAAAATTCTCAGTGGGCGCCGGTTTTTGTTGATCAAAACTCAATTATTTTTCTTAAACGAAATGAACTAAACCAGCCGATAATTAAAAAATTCGAACTGCCGAAAGAGATGTTTCAAATCAAAAAGGCTGATTAATAATCAAAGGTTGAAGGACAAGGAAATTGAAGATGAGATTTTTTGTCTGCCACCACTGTCCCTTGTCCGCGAAAATGTGCTATTTCAGCGCTTCGGTATTCAATTGAAATTTCGGGTCTTTCTCGAGACGAATTTGAGTTGAGGCAGTATTATTTCAGATTGAAAAGTTTGGTCCTGGGAGAACCCCCCGGGATTTCAAATATGTAGAAGAGGAAAGCTCTCCGGATACATATTGTAAATGGACGGAAGAACAAGGACCGCCACCACCGGGAATTGACGGTTATACTTGGTATGGCCGTTACAATAATTGGGGGCCCTGATTGACTCCTGCAATTTTTGTGCCGAGAGAGGGAGTTGAACCCTCACGAGCTTTTGGCTCATGGCTTTTTGAGAGCCACGCGTCTGCCATTCCGCCACCCCGGCTTTTTGTTTAAACAGAGCTTATTTTAACAAAATAATTAAACGAAGTAAAATTGAAATAATTGTGTTACAACCAAGAAAATATCTGCCCCAAAGGAGGTGAAAAAATAAATGCCAGAAAGAACGAAAGGACATAGGATGGTTTTTGGTCCCAACTTTGATAGATTATTAGAAAAGACAGTCAAACAAGGATTGGAAAATTACAAAAAGAGGTCAATCTTTTGCTGGAGATGTAAGTCGTAAAGAATTAGAATCAATGTTTGAAATAGCAGATAGTTATTCTGCAATAGTCAATATTCTCGATCAAAAAGTAACCACTGACGGTATACTTTATGGGGTAGAAGTTAAGATTGAAGATCCCGAAAAAGTGGAAAGTTATTGGAGAGAAGTGTTGTTCGGATTGCCTACAAAATGTACGCTTACATTGCACCCGACCCTGAATTGGAAAGGGTACTACAAGAAGTAAAACAAAACAAATAAATATAAAAGCTGGAAAGCGATGCCCCAGACAAAAGGCACGTTCCACTGGTGGCCGCCCTGAAACTTAATTAAGTTTTTTAGAAAAAAAATTTTTTTGTTAAGAAAAAAGTAGGGCGCTTCAACCAGGTCCGGCAGTATGCCGGCAAAACAACCAAAAATAACAAAAATAGCCTTGTTGACATCCGGTAAGGCTAGAGAGGCAATTTTTAATCCTAAAAAAAGTCCGATTAAGCAATCAAAAAAAACCACAAACATTGTTTTAGTGCTGATCCTGCCTTGTTTTTTCTTTTCCCTGCTTAAATTAGGATTCCAGTGGGGAAGCGTATCAAGAACAAAGTGGGAAAGAAAGGCCAGGGGGAGAGATAGAAGGGGGCTGCCGATTTTGTAAGCAATTATTCCTCCGGCCGTGGCATGTACAAGCTCAAGCATATTTTAGATTCTTTCAGTGTAATGTGTTAGAATTTCAGAGTCAACAGATGCCAAACCTATCTTTAACTATTGGCCAGATTAAAATTACTCCCTTATTTTGGGCTTTAGCCCTGGCTTTTATTTTTTCCTCTTTTTCAATGTGGAAAAAAATGATTAAAGAAAGTTACTTAGAGAAAGATATTTTTTCCACTCAAATTTTAATATTATTGGGGGGGGTTATATTTGAAATTCTTTTTAAAATGAGTCTTGGAATTATTGTTTTTGGGGCTTTTTTAGGAATATTGATGGTTTCTGCTTGGCGTTTTAAAATTTTGGCCATAAATTTTTGGGAAGGATTAGATTGGCTTGTTTTACCGATCATTTATTTTTTCTTTTTTGGAGGAATAGGCCTCTTTTTAAACTCTTGGCAATGGACGGCTTTTGGTTATTCTGCCACCTCACTTCTTGGACTGGGGCTGTATCTTTATTTAAAAAAACATTACCGCCGTTTTTTTTGGTACAAGAGCGGTAAAACCGGTTTTTTATTTTGGTCAATCTGTTTTTATTTTTCCGCTGTCTTGTTGGTTCTTGATTTCCTGCAAACGAAAAAGGTATACTGGTCAGAAGTTTTATGGATCGTTCTACTCACGTCAAGCGCTGGAGCAATTTATCACCGGGCTGAATTAAACAAAAAATAATATGGTAAAAATAAATTTTCCTAAAAATTTAATCGATCCTATCGGGAGATTCCTTCGTAAAGAAGAGGAAAAACTAAAAGAACGCAAAAAAAAGTTGGACAAAGAAGATCCGTTTAAAGATCCGGACCGGATTTTAGATAACGCGGCGATTGATACCGATGCCTCAGAACAATTTGGCCATGTGAATGTTGAAGGCCTAAGAAAAGAAATAGACAAAACCCTTATCCAAATAAGAAAGGCCTTAACCAGGATAAAAATTGGTAAGTACGGTATCTGTGAAGACTGTGGAAAGATGATAGATACCGACAGATTAATGGTTTTTCCGGCGGCGACAAAATGTGTTCTGTGCGAGAAGAAAAAAAGTGGAAAGAAAGTTTAATTTCAAAATCACCGCCAGGGATAAGAAAACTCAAGCTCGCATTGGAATTATTTATACCGCTCACGGAAAGATTAAAACTCCTGCCTTTGTTCCGGTGGGGACGCAGGCTTCGGTTAAGTCTTTGGATAACCGCGATTTGGCAGAGATAGGTTCTCAACTTTTTTTTGCCAATACTTATCATCTCTATCTTCGTCCGGGAATTGAGGCGATAAAAAGGCTCGGCGGATTACATTCTTTTACTGGTTGGACCAAACCCCTGATTTCCGATTCGGCCGGTTTTCAGGTATTTTCTTTAAATAAAAAAGAGAATACTTCTCTGGTAAAAATTAAAGAGGACGGTGTTTCTTTTCGTTCACATCTTGACGGCTCAAGCCATTTTTTCACTCCTGAAAAATCAATTAAGGTTCAAATTATTTTGGGAGCGGACATCATGATTGCTTTCGACGAATGTACTTTTTATCCGGCCAGTCACGAATATTCGCTTTTGGCAATGGAAAGAACTCATCGTTGGGCGGTTCGTTCCTTAAAGGAGGCAGAAAAAAGACATGATGTTCAGGCCTTATATGGGGTGGTCCAGGGAGGAGTTTATAAAGATCTGCGCCAAAATTCAGCCGAATATATTAACGGCTTGCCTTTTGAGGGAACGGCTATTGGCGGTGTTTCTGTCGGCGAAAGCAAGAAAGAAATGGTAAAGGTTCTTGATTGGACAATTCCCAAACTCTCGCCGGAAAAACCAAGACATCTCCTGGGAGTTGGTGAAATAAGCGACATTTTTGAGTTGGTTCAGAGGGGGATAGACAGCTTTGATTGTGTTATGCCGACCAGGCTTGGAAGAATGGGGTTCTGCCTGACCAAAATAAAAAAAGACGGCGAATTTTTGATTGATTTAAATAAATCCGCTTTTGCATTTGACGAAAAACCCATAGAAAAGGACTGTAAGTGTTTTGTTTGTAAAAGCTACTGCCGGGCCTATTTACATCATCTGTTTAGAACGCGTGAGCTTTTGGCTTACCGCCTGGCGAGTTATCATAACTTGTGGTTTATAGAAAGATTGGTTGATAATATTAGAGAAGCAATCGATCGGGGTGAGTTTTTAAATTTAAAAAAACAATGGCTGGGAAGTTTATAAGAAAAACCAAAAGACACCTTAATCTTTATTTCGTTTTAGTAATTGTTGTTGGAGTGTTTTTTTTTGCCGGCCTTAGATACGGAAAAATAATTAAAAATTCACCTTTCTGGTATTTTGGAAGAATTAATTTTGCTTTGCTTGGGAACCAGTCAGTCTCAATTTTTTCCCTTGAAGGGAATGAGGCTCGGCTGCTTGAGTTTTCACCCCAAGAAAAGATTGACCTGCCGAGGGGGTTTGGTGAATATGAACTGCGAAAAATTTACCAACTGGGTGAATTGGAAAAAAGGGGAGGACAGCTTTCCTTAGAAACCTTTCAAAATTCACTGAATTTTCCGGTAGTAGGTTATTTTTACCAGGATGATTTAAAATTTGGAAATTACACCCTTCTTTCCGATTTTAAAAAGATTATCGGCCGGTCGATCAGAAAAAAGATAAAGACAAACCTTAACTTAACCGATCTTTTGATATTATATTTCCGGACAAAAAGGATTTCACCCCTTTTGTTTAAAAAATTTGAATACAGAAGTGAGATGGATGATTTTTTTAAGGACGAACAAATCCGCCGTGAGGCTCTGGCAGTGGAAATTCTAAATGGGACACAGCACCAGGGTTTGGCCCAGAAAGCGGCGGAGCTTTGGGAAAATCTGGGAGGCCGGATAATCCGGGTGGCGGATCACAGCGAACAACTATCCCAAAGTTTGCTTATTGCCAGGGGGGAGTCAAATAAAAGTTATAGTTATGAAATTATGAAACATTTTTTTAAGCCAGATTGCCGTGACCTAAATGGAGAAGAGAACCGAGCGGATATGACTTTAATACTGGGCGATGATTACTGGAAAAACATGACGGAAAAGTGGTAAAATCGCACTTATATGAGTGGACATTCCAAATGGGCCAAAATCCATCGGGCGAAAGAAGCTTCCGACCAAAAAAAAGGTCAATCTTTTACTAAACTTTCAAATGCGATTGCGATGGCCGTGAGAGAAGGGAACGGCATAACCGACCCTGAGTTTAATTTTCGGCTGAGATTGGCGATCGAGAAGGCAAGAGAGGCCAATATGCCGAAAGACAATATTGCCAGGGCGATTGACAAAGGAGGAGGAAAAGGCGAGGGCAGTGCCCTGGAAGAAATTCTTTACGAAGGCTACGGCCCGGGCGGAGTTGGTTTTTTAGTTCAATCGGTAACGGATAACCGGCAAAGGACGGTTCAGGAAGTAAAAAATATTTTCGACCGCAGTGGTGGGGCGGTTGCTTCTCCCGGAGCGGTTTCTTTTAATTTCAAAAAAGTCGGTTATTTAACCGTCAACGCCGGTGATAAAACGGAAGAGGTGATGCTGAAATTAATTGATCTTGGTGTGGAAGACGTTGAGGATGAAGGAGAGGGGATTTTGGGGGTTTACACCAATGCTCCCGATTTGATTTCCGTTAAAGACAAAATTTCCGGAATCGGACTGCAACCACAATCGGCAGAAATAATCATGAAACCGATAAATTACGTCTCGGTTACCGACCAAAGAACAATCGATCAAATTCTTTCTTTAGTCAACAAGCTGGAAGAGCTTGACGATATTCAGAAGGTTTTTGTCAATTTTTAAAATGTTTCGCCTGACAAAAAGACGTAAATTCATTCTTTCCTCACTGGTTCTTTCTTTCGGTTTGCTGGGGATCCAACTGGGTTGGGTCGCTAACCGCTATCTGGCGATTGGCATTTTGTCGTTTGTTTCTATCCCCTTGGTTTTTTGGTCTTTGAAGGAAGCCCTGAGTGTGTCGGTCTTAATAGTGTCTTGGATTCTTCCTTTCTTGTTTACCGCCGGAATCGGCTTGTTCTATTTTTTGCTCCCGGGGTCGCTTCTGGTCGGAATTCCGATAATTTTAATTTATTTTTTTGGGATGTACGCCCTTTTCTTAAGTGAAAACATTTTTTCTGTAGCCGCAATTAGAACAATCCAGTTGTTTAGGTCTGCCTCCGCGGTTGGTTTTTTATTGACTCTTTTTACCTCCTTTTTACTTTTTGACACCATTTGGTCTTTTGCCTTACCTTTCTATTCTAATTTTGGATTAGTATTTTTAGTTTCTTTTTTGCTTTTTTTTACCGGTACCTGGAGTGTAAATCTAAAAGAAAAAATCGACAGTAAGATAATGATTTATTCCTTAATTTCTTCTCTTGGGTTGGGGGAAACCGCTGCCTTACTCTCTTTTTGGCCGGCAACCGTTTCTCTGGCCTCGCTTTTTTTGACCATGATGATCTATGTGTGCTTGGGGCTGATTCAGGCAGAGTTGAGCGATAGGTTGTTTGAAAAGACGGTTAAGGAATACCTTTTGGTTGGGTTTGCCGTTTTTGTGATACTTCTTTTTTATACTTCGTGGGGCTAATCACAATTTACAATTTTCAATTTATTTTTTTTGTTCCCGCTGTCGGTGAAAAGGGGAGAGGGAGTGGTAAAAATTCCAATTAACAAGAATCCTATAGTAACACTATATACAATTTTTCACAGAGTTTTGAATATTTTTCACGATTTAGCAAGAAATATGGTTGACTGCCAAAATGATAATGTAACAAAAATGATAGAAAATGAGGCTGTTTTTTAGTTGTTTGATATAGTTTGATAATATTTTAAATTACCCCCTGTGGATAACTGTTTCCTCCTAAGGCTAAAATCTATTAAAATTTAAGAGAAGACACCTGTTTATAAGAATGAACAATAATTATTTAATTTTTATGGGGAGATAGCTTCCAAAAGAGAATGATTAACTAGTCGTCTTTGTTTTGGTAATGGCCTTCCAGGGGCTTTGACGGGACGGTTATTGACAAGTTATTAAAATTATAATAAGATACCTCCGACTGGGTATAATATCTCTTACGCTCAGTCCGAATGAGGTCTTTAAAACAAATTAAAATTTATTCTATTCCCTATCGTGACCACACGTCTTAAAATATAAAAAAATGATTCCTTATTTAGACGATTTCCTTCTTTATCTGAAAACAAACAATTATTCATCGGAAACAATTTATAATTATGAGCGTGACTTGACCGTTTTTGATAAATTTTTAGCTGACTCCTCCACTCTCTTTAATAAAATAGACAAGAGAATAGTCTCACAATATAAGGCCTATTTAACTTCAAAAGATAGACACACCGCCATAAAGAAAGAAAAAACAAATATAATTTTGGGTTCAAAAAGTTTAAATCGGACTTTGTCCTGCCTGCGCAGTTTTTTAAAATACCTGATTGAAATGGATTTGCCCTGTCCGATTCCTCCCGAAGTGGTTAAGATGGCCAGAACGGAAAAGAAACACGGGCAGGTGGCGGAACTGGCGGATTTGGTGAAATTAATCGAGTCGCCGGAATATCTGGAGAAAAATTCCCTGGTAGGGTTGCGGAACAGGACGATTTTAGAGGTCTTTTTTTCAACCGGAATGAGGATTTCCGAGCTGTGCAGTTTAGACCGATCGGATATTGATAACTCCGGCCGGATATTTATCATGGGGAAGGGAAAAAAAGAAAGATTTGTTTACTTAACCCCCCGCGCCAAAAATTACCTGGAAAGATATCTGGCGACCCGCCAAGATAGCGTGAAAGCCCTGTTTATTCCCTATGCCGGGATGAATGTATCACAAACTAAAAAAAGGCTTTCCCCCAATTACATTCAGATGAAAATTAAGCAGTACCGTGAGAAATTAAAAATTAATGTTCCTACCAGCGCTCATTCCTTAAGACACGGCTTTGCGACATATTTGGCGGAGTCCGGCGCCAGCCCGGTGGCAATCCAGATTTTGCTTGGACACGAATCTTTAGATACTACCACCCGATATGTTCACGCCTCCGATAAATTTGCCGAGGATTCCCATCGTAAATTTCACCCGCTGGCAAAAGAAGACAAAACTGTTTAAGATACAAATATGACAGAATCTTTATCGGGGGAAATCGATTTGAAGACAACAAGTTATGGTTTTTTTAAAGACCTAATGGATCCTCCTTGGCCAGATGTAGGTTTAAGAACGGTTCTTAATTATGATGATGCGGTTGGTGATCGGGTTCGGGTTTTAGGATATGACTCTTTATTGCCCAAGGTTAATAATAAGAATGTGGTTGAGATAATTGAAGAAAGAGTTTCCTGTTTGAAACCCGGAGTGAGACTGAAGGTTTTAGATGTGGGTTGCGGGACAGGTTACGCTTTGTCTGAATGTTTAACAAAGCTCGGATGGAAGGGAAAATTAGATTTATCCGGGATAAC
>PEVD01000007.1 GCA_002780305.1 Candidatus Shapirobacteria bacterium CG03_land_8_20_14_0_80_40_19
TGATTCTCAAGGACCGGAAGTAAACAGTCAGGCCAGTATTAGTTTTGAAGATCCTGGTAATAGGGATGGTCTTTATTGTGTTTGTTTTATGTTTAATGGTGCAGAAAGTGATGTTTTGATCAATCCTCTTCTTTGGGAATACCACCACACCAACTATTGGACTCCCGAAACTCTTGAGAACGATTCTGTTCACGAAAATCTTGTAAGTAAAAAAAGAGTTGTCCAAATTCTTAAGAAGCAGGGACAAACTATCGATTCATTGTTGGAAAACTATTGCATTCTTTTTGGTCAAAGTAAAAAGATCAAAAGAGTTGTAAAATTAACCAGTTGCCGCCTTAGCTCAGTTGGCAGAGCAATCGTTTCGTAAACGATAGGTCCTGGGTCCGACTCCCAGAGGCGGCTCATGAAAATTCAACCCGAAACAGCCAAAAACATTAGAACTTCAGTTATTTTTCTTAGCCTGACGGCGGGTATGTTTTTTTTAATATTTAAATTTGGTTTATACGGTGCTGTTAAAATATCCGAATTTTTACAGAAGAATCAACCGGGGTACGAAGAAACTCCTTTAGATAGTTTTCTCCCGGCCCCTCAATTTTTTTCCGTTATTGAAGCTACCAATTCCGGTCAATTTCCAATCGGAGGATACGGACCGGCCAATAAAGAAATTTCAATCACTCTAAACGGGGTAGAAGACCAATCTTTGCCGGTTAATTCTGAAGGTAAATTTGAAGGATTCCTCGATCTGTATTTAGGAGTTAATTCGTTTTATGCGGAGACAAAAGATTTTAGCGGTAATAAAAGTGCGAAATCCGAAACCCAAACAATTTTTTACAGTAATACTCCCCCATTTATTGAAATCGTGGAACCTGCTCCGGATAGTGTGATAAAAAATAATCCCAATATCGTCTTAAAAGGAAAAACCGACAGTTCGTCCAAAGTATCCATTAATGATCATTTGGTCCCTGTTGAACCCGATGGCAGTTTTGCCTACTCGACTAAACTGGCAAAAGGCGACAATTTGTTTAAAATTATTTCCATTGATCCGGCGCAAAATCGGACACAAAAAGAATTTATGCTTCAATTTCGGCCGTAAAATCAGCCAGAATTGTTCCCCACCAAAATAAAATCCAGGGATAAAATAAACAGTTCACAAAAAAAGCGCTTACTAAAAGGCTGACAATAGCTGAAAGAAAAAAAATTTCTTTTTCTTTTAATGTTCTTTTGATAATTTCCAACCAAAAATAAAGATAAGACAAAAGGCCAAAAATCCCCGTTGTCGCCAAAACAAAAAGGAAACTGTTGTCGGCCCCGGCCCCGGCATGACTGGTTTGCCAATTTTCTTTCGCCAAAAATCCTCTTTTAAAAAATTCATTTCTTAAAAGGTTATAACCTACTCCCAGAAGAAGATTATCTTTGGAGATTAAAAGAACTTGCCGGTAATTGGCGATTTTGGCAAAACTGGTGCTTTTCCTTAATAAATCAACCCCTTCTCCGGTTTGTTTGGGAATTAAAAAAATTATTAAAACAAAAAAGAAAAGAAAGGGAAAAAGCAATTTGTATTTTTTTTTAAACATGAGGATGATGAAAAAAGAAATAATCAAAATCAAATAAGACATGCGGGAAAATGACAGTCCAACCGTAATTCCAATCAAGAGTAAAAAAAACAGGTAAAAATTTTTATTTCCTTGTCTTATTCCAAAATATTTCTTCAAACAAAGAATAAAAGCCAGAACCAGAATTAGGCCATTGAACGACGGATCAAGAAATGCGCCGATTGCTCTAAAAAAATGATCATCCCAGTCTGCATAAAACAAAAACCGGGTATCAGGCAAAAATAAATACTGCAATAATGAAATAGCCGAGACTGCCAAACCTTCTAAAACAAGAAGATTAATCAGGTCAATTTTTTCTTTTTTTATAAAGTCTGTCATTGCCCAGAAAAACAATATCCAGCAATAAAGTCTCAGTAAATAAAAAAATGGCAGTACAAGCTCGCCAAAAGGCAGAAAAAGGGCTTTAACCGCCAAAGAGATACTGGCAATCACCCCGAAAACCGCCAAGGGTCTAAAGAAAAAGGGCGAGTTAAACTTTTTGACAAAGACAAGCCAATAAAGCACAAAACAAAGACCAGCAATATCAAGCAGGTGAACACGAAAAAAGAACTCTTTGAAAGGAGAATAAAAACTGGCCAATTGACCAAAAGGAAAGATTAACAACACCAAATAAAAAATCCATCTCCAAACTTTCATTTTAGTCTGTCTCCGTAAAGATATAGTTTTACTTTAGTTTTAGGATTATCATAAACAACCTTTAATTTCCCGTATTTGTCATCAAGAGAATAATTTTGTGTAAGAATATAACTGAAAAAAACATCCCTTGGGGCAAAAGATTCATGGAAATAGCGGAAATCGGCATAAAACAGGTTATGAGAGCCAAATATCAGGACCAAGTCATCTTTAACGATGCATTTTATTTCTTGACCGGGATCATAAAAATCATTTTCGGTAAATTTTAAATTTTCCAATAAAAAATTTTCTCTCGATTCTTTCCCGAAAACTACCGGTATAAATTTGCAGTTAGCTAAAAACCGGTAACCAATATTAATCAGCGCACAAAAAAAGACTAAAAAAAGAAATATTTTTTGATAAAATTTACTTATTTTTTGAACAGTAAAAACAATCAGCAAAGAAAGAGCCGGCAGGTATGGAAGAAAAAAACGAAAACCGCCGGTTTTGGGCGTTAAAGACCAAAACAAAAGCGCCAGCCAAAAATACCAATAAAATGTTTTGTGCTCCTCGATTTTTTTTCTAAAACTAAACCAAACAACAAAAGGTAAAAACATTAAAAATATGGGGCTGGAAGGATCGGCCGGATGATAAAAAAGCTGCCAAATATCTTCTACTAAAGAAACTGGGTTAATCCTTGGAAAACGGTGGTGCGAATCTAAAATTCCTGAAAATATCGGATGAACGGGGTTTCCGGTCGAAACCAATGAATAAATTAACCAGGGGGAAACGACAAATAAGATAATTGATATAAGATATAAAATATTGGATGTTTTTTTCTTTTTAAGAAATATCAAAAAAATATATATCGGAACACTGGCAAAAGCGATTAATTTGGTATTTATCGCCAATCCCAGCATTAACGAAAATTCAAATAACAAAATACTCTTTGATTTTTCCAACCATCTTAAAAATAAATCCAGGGCCAGAAGTTCAAAAAAAGTTCTTGATAAATCAACATAAGCACTAATCGATTCCCATCCAACGACCAAAGAGGTATAAAAGATTACTGTCGCCAATAGAGACTCCCTTGTTTTTAAATACCTTCTTGACAAGTTAAACAAAACAATCGCTGAAAGAACGCCGAACAAAAAATGTATCAGTTTTGCCCCAGTACCGTTTGGCGAAAAAACCAGTGAAGCCAAATAAAATAATTCCGTTAATTTTGGCATCGCACTGTAATAGAAAAGCCCGCCGGGTACAAAAAAAATTTTTTGTTCTCTTAAAAAAAGTTTTGGCAGAGTCAGGTGATACCAAAGGCTGTCAAAGGCCAACTCGGGGCCCAAAACGCCAATTAAATTTACAACGGCGGCAATTGTCAAAATGATTACTAGACAAAAACTTAAACGGTCCTTTTTAAGCACAGAAATTGACTTATTCAGCTCATTTTTTAAAATCCTTTTTCTTTTATAAAAAACAAAAAAAACTGCCGTTAAAAAAAGAAAAGAAAGGGATTTTAATTGGTTATTCCCTAATTGAGAAAGAAGTCCAAGGCCAAAAACAAGGTATGAAAATATCCCAATGATAAACGCTATTTCGGCCATTTTTCGATTCCTCTTGAAATTAAAAAATAAAGATAACTGACCATAATGAAAAAGGACCATAATAAAAAAATCTTTTTTTTCATTTTTTTCTCCAAAGCAAATAAAGTTTGGCTCTGACCATAAACGAATGCATGCTCATTAAGACTGCAAAAACAAATCCGGAAACACCGTCTAAAAAACCAAGTCTGATAAAATAATTTTGCATAAATTTTAAAAAAGGTTTTAGCCATTCAAAAAAATTAAGTTTTTCTCCTCTTTCAAAAAAAACTTGAGTGTTAAGAGTCGATCGGTAATTAATGCTTTCCAAAAATTGGGAAAGATTAGGGTGGGAATAGTGCTTTAAAGGATTTTTAAAAATTTGACAACCACCGGTTATCTTCCAAATTTCATCAACCTTTCCTTCCCATTTTCCGCTTCCCTTCCTGGCTAATCTTAATATTTTGATATTTCCTGTTTCTCCGAAATTTTGCCATTTTCCCATAAAAAAATCTTCTCTTTTGAAGTAAAAGGCGGAAGTTTTTTGTGGATGTTGGCTTAAAGATTTTAAAATTTCATCTTTAAGTTCTAATGAAACTTCTTCATCCGCATCTAAGAAAAAAACCCAGTCATTTTTAGCCCGGGAAACGGCAAAGTTTCGCTGGCGGCTGAAATCAGCCTCGAGTGAGTGATTAACAACTTTTGCCCCAAAAGACTTGGCAATCTTTACCGTTTTGTCAATCGAGTTGTCGTCAATAACCAAAACCTCGTCGGCCCAAGAAACGCTTTTGAGACATCGTTTAATATTTTCTTCTTCGTTTTTGGCCAAGACAATAACGCTGATCATCCTTAAAACATTATGCGCCAAAACACTATCCGCTGCCAAGACCTCCGACAATACTTCCCAAAATAACGGAAAAATCCGAAATTAATTGAAGAAAAGGTAATAAAAATATCGCCCTTAAGTCTTTGACATATTTATAATTTTTAAATACTGACCAAAAAATATAACAAAAAATGGTCAGAACAAAAAGAATAAGCAAATCATTAAATATAAGGCACAAAAGCCCCAAAAAAATAAAACCGACGTAACGAAGAAAAATTGAGGCAATTTTTACCCGTCTCAATCCGGCCTTTGCATCTCCTCTGGCAAACCGATAAATCATTGTCCAAAATTGCATTATATTTTTCCGCGGGAACCAATACACAACCGCTTTCCGGGCAAAAAAAGTATTTATTTTTTTTCTTTTCAAAATGTGGGCGTAAACAAAATCTTCATTATCTGAGTAATTTTCCGGAAAACCGCCTGATTTTTTCCAAAAGGTTTTTCTGATCGCCATTGATCTGGAAGAAGGAAGAAAATTTTTTGGATTAACCCGGTCAGGCATAACCAAAGCGTAAGGAGCGACACATTTTTGAAAGACAGTTTTTGATTCAGCCAAATAAAATCCTGCCACAACTTTAATTTTTTTATCGACAAATTGCCGGCTTATTTCTTTTACCCATTCTTTATCAAGCCGACACCCGGCATCGCTCATAACGATAATTTCGTTCTTGGCGCTTTTAATTGCCAAATTTCTTCCCGCTGATCGATTCGCTCCTTTTTTTACCAAAATTTTTAAATTTTTTAAAAAGGGCTGAAAACTTTTAATAATGTCAACCGTTTTATCGGTTGAGCCTGCATCAACGATAATTACCTCGTTGGGCTTCTGACTTTGTATGGCAATCGAGGATAAAAAATGTTCTATCGAAGATTCTTCATTTAAAACCGTGGTTATTAGCGAAACTTTGATTTTCCCCATAAATCTAAGTATTGATCAGTCAATTTGTCCCAAGTTTGTTGTTTCGCCCAAGCAAAACCCAGCTTAATATTTTTTGTACTTTTTCCTAGCCTACTTGCAAAATAACTTATTTTATTTGCCAGCGCAACTGCATCTTTCTCTATCACGATCCAAGAAGCAAACGGAGCCAATTCTAAATAGTCTTTTTTTATTTCACTGTCATAAACAGCAAAAATTAATTTTTTTGCCAATAAACATTCCAAAATACCCAAATATCTGGAAACAAAAACCATTTTGGATTGAAAAACCGATTTTTGGGGATCTTTCACAAAACCAAGAAAATTTATCCTTAGTTTATTTGTCTCTGCGAAATTTTTTGCTTCCTGCTGTTGGGGTCCGTCTCCGCAAACAACCAAAGAATAAATTTTCCCTCTCTTTTTTAAAACTCTCAAAGCTTCCAAATAAATCATTATTCCCGTATCTTCCGCCAGCCTGCCCACAAAACAAAAATCATATTTCATTTGTCTACCGCTCCATAACTGACAATATCCGACTTTACCCTATACCACTTTTCATGCCAACCCCCGATGGTGATATTGCCGTTTGACAACCAACCCCCCATTTTGTGTGATAAAATCTGTTTTCCTCCGGGAGGCCGGGAACCTTCATACCCATGAAAAGTCGTAAAAACTTTTTTTCTCGGATATAAAAACCTGAAAGGCAAATACCAATAAAAAACATCGTGGCAATGAACTATATCCGCCTCATTTATTAATTTTCTGTTCTTCCATAGCCATTGCCAGATTTGAAACTTTTTTAATCTTTCACTGGCCGTAATCGGAATCCGGTAAATGTCAATTCTTTCAAATTCCTCAAATCCCTTAAATCCCCCATCGTCCTTACTCCACTCCGTTACTATCGTAATTTTATTTCCTTTTTCAATCAGCCTTTTAGAAATCTCCAAAACATGTTTCTCTACCCCTCCAATCAACGGCCAAAACCTTCTGCAAAAA
>PEVD01000022.1 GCA_002780305.1 Candidatus Shapirobacteria bacterium CG03_land_8_20_14_0_80_40_19
TAATCTGTGTTTTAATAAGATCGTCGGGAGTCTACCTTCATCAACTATAGAGCCCTTAATGAAAATTTTAACTAAAATAAATTTTGAAGTGTCGGTTTTTTTGATTCCTTTAAAGTTCGTCGGTACATTAAAACAAAGTGTTTATTTTGACTCCAAGTTGATTTGTAAGGTCGATCGGAAAAGTTTTTCCCCGGTGCCCAAAACAAATTGGGCCTTAGTCAAAATAGTCAAAAAAGAAAATCTTAAAAAAAGTGAGTTTTTGCAAAAATATGTTTATGAACACCCGCTGGCCAAGAAAGAAAATGCCCTAAGAGAGGGTTTAATTTCTTACTATAAGGCTCAGGGTAAAAAGTTGACCAAAAACCAGGCCAGAAAAATGCTTCTCTCCGAAAAACTCGCCCGCCAAATCGGCGGGCGGGTTTTATTTAAATCCATTAATATTTATGCCGCTCCGATTTTAAACATTGAGGTGCCGCAATCCGGACATTTGGCTTTAAGAGCCGGTTTCCCATTCTTCATAGTGACTCTTTCAGGATTGGAAACCTCTTTTTTAGCGCGGCATTTTACACAATACATTGTTGCCATAACTTTCTTTCACCTCCCTTCAAAATTTTATTTTACAAAGGGCAGAACAAAATTTCTTTCGAGAACAAAGTATAAAGCTATCTCGAAGCTGATAGCCAGTATGCATAACACCAGCGTTTTTGTCAAGTCTTTGCGCACCAAATGTATGGGATAGAGATAAAGAGATTGAGTTTGAGTGACTTGTGGAGTTGTCTCAGGTTTGTGTTCCGGGAGGGGAACCGTCGTTTCTTTGGAGGCAACAATCTGCCTCCTAAGATCAGCTATAATTTTTTGTTTTCTTGTTTTCTTTGACACCGCTGGAATAATAACACAGTCAAAATAGAAATGTCCAGGGATCTCTTATTGACAGTCTCTTTTTTGATCTCTAAAATAAGTAAGAGTGTAAAAAGCTATGGAGGGAAATATTATTATCGATTTGATAGTTTTTGTTTGGCTTGGGGCAATAAGTTTTTTTCTTTTTCGGTTGTTGCGGACTTTTACAAAATTGACTAAGGGAATTTCCGATAAAGATTTTCGGACGATCCTTGAGACTCTTTTAAAAAAAATTGACAATCAGGACAAGGGTCTTGGTGAGACAAAAGGAATTATCGAACAGATAAAAACTGAAGGGTTAGAATGTATCCAAAAAGTGGGACTGGTTCGGTACAATCCTTTTTCTGAAACAGGCGGTAATCAGAGTTTTGTTCTTACCCTGCTTAACGGCAAGGATAATGGGTTGGTTATTACCAGCCTGCACAGCCGGGAGGCGACCCGGGTTTTTGCCAAACCGGTTAAAGACGGGAAAGAAGCCGGTTATGAGTTTTCCAAAGAAGAAATTCAGGCGATTATTTCTGCCCAGAAGGTAAAAAAGTGAAGTTGAAAAAGTTATTTCTGTTATAATATGACAATAAATTTTATGTCTAAAAAATTAAGTTTTGTTTTATCTTTGGTAGGTCTTTACTTGGTTTCGACGGGAATTTCTTTCGCCGTTTTTAATTTCACTAAAGTCGGCGACATGCTGGTTTTTGAAACCCCGGTTCCTTCGGTTTCTCAGCCTCCAACTGAGTCTGGCTTCGGCCCGATTGTATCTCTGGTTGGGCCAAAGGATCAGGTTTGTCCCATCAATGGGGAGAAGTTTACCAAAATAGAGAAAGAATTATGGGAGGTAAAAAGACCGCTTTTGGTCATGATCGAAAACCACGAGGATTCCCGGCCCCAGTCCGGTCTCTCGAAAGCCGATGTTGTTTATGAAGCAGTTTCGGAAGGCGCAATTACTCGTTTAATGGCGGTATTTTACTGCGGGAATGCGGCGTATTCCGGAAATGGGGTTTATGACATCGGTCCTGTCCGCTCGGCCAGAACCTACTTTTTGGATTGGGCCTCGGAATATTCGGACTTTCCTCTTTATAATCACGTTGGCGGGGCAAATTGCAGTTCTGAATCTCCCGGAGGGCCTTGCACAACGGATAAGCGGGTTCAGGCCTTAGAGCAGATTCAGTCGTATGGGTGGCTGAGCGAAAAGACAAGATCGGATTTAAACCAGTTCGCTTTGGATTATCGAGTTTGCCGGAGGGAGCCGGACAGAATTGGCCATCCGGTGGCGACAGAACATTCTATGTACTGCAGCACCGAAGCGCTTTGGGCGACGGCAGAAAAAAGAGGCTTAACCAACGTTAATTATAAAGACCAGCTTTGGGATAAAAATTACCGCTCTTGGCTGTTTAAAGACGATTCTCCTTCTTCAGGCTCGGTTTCGCCGGAATTTGATTTTTGGCGTGATTACAAAGCTTACGCCGTCCGCTGGAACTATGACAAAACGACTAATTCTTACAGGCGGGTTAATGGAGGAGAGCCGTTTATCGATTTCAACAATAAAGAGCAAATCTCTGCCAGAAATGTTATTATTCAATTTGCCAAGGAAACGGGACCGGTGGATATTCATAAACATTTGCTTTATGAAACTGTCGGAACCGGTAAGGCTCTGGTTTTCCAGGATGGCCTGGTGATTGAAGGGAAATGGTCCAAAAAATCAAGGACGGACAGAACCTTATTTTACAATAGCACCGGAAGTGAGGTAAAATTCAATCGCGGGCAGGTCTGGATTGAAGTTTTGCCGACGACCGGTAAAGTAAACTACTAACCAAGGTTCTGCCCCCAAAACTGCCCTGAGAAATGATAGAAAATATAATAGTTTCTAAAGTTCGGATAAAGCTTCTCGATGTTTTTTTCAGCAATCCAGGTGAGCTTTATCATGTTCGTGGCTTAGTTCGGAAAATTGAGGAAGAAATTAATGCGGTCAGGAGAGAGTTGGCGAATCTTGAAAAGGCAGGCATCGTCAAAAAGGAACCACGGGGCAACCGGCTTTATTACTGGTTAAATTTAAGTTATTTATACTATCCGGAATTGTTGGTTTTGTTTGCAAAATATTCCAGACTGGGAGGGCAGATTGTTAAAAATAGGAATAGGATCGGTCGGATTGTTTATTGCGTTTTTTCTGGCAAATTTGTCAAAAGATTGGCAAGAAAAGAAGACGAAGTTGATGTTTTTGTGGTCGGAGATGTTGTCATGGCGGAGTTGGCCGGACTCATTAAAGCGGAGGAGGAAAGGCGCGGTCGGGAAATTAACTATACGACCATGACTGAAGAAGAATTTGTTTTCAGGAAAAAAAGAAACGATCCGTTTTTAGAAAGCATTTTAAGAGGAAGCAGGGTAATGATTCTCGGGAACGAAGAAGAGCTTTTAAGATAATACATGAGTCAAACAGTTTTTAGGACCGGTAATTCACTGGCGGTAACTGTCCCGAGTGATTTTGTAAAATCACTAGGGATAAGGCCGGGAGACTTGGTGAAGGTTAATTGTGAAGGGGATAAAGGGAAATTAACCTTTCTTTTTTCCGGGGCAAAGCAACTAGTTCTGCAAGGAGTCTCCTTGCACGCACGCAAGGAGACTCCTTGCAAATAAAATGAAAAGAAAAAATATTTTGTGGCTGATCATTACCTTAACTCTTTTTTCCGTCTATGTTGATTTGCCGGCTAAGCTGAATTTAAGGAAAGAGATTTCTTTTACCGGATTGGATTTTAAAATCGGGCCGATTGTGTTTAAACGTCCGACGGATGTTAAAAAAGGTTTAGATTTACAGGGAGGAACCCACTTAGTCTTCAGCGCCGATATGAATGGAGTTGAGGAAAAGAATAGAGACGAGGCTTTAAAGGCGTCGCAGACTAATATTGAAAAACGGGTTAATTACTTTGGGGTTTCGGAGGCGATAGTTCAGACTGCAAAAACAGAAAATGATTTCCGGCTGATAGTGGAATTACCCGGTGTTACCGATGTTAATCAGGCGATTGATCTAATCGGTAAAACTGCCCAATTGGAATTTAGGACGGAAAATCCGGATCAAAAAACTGCGACTGAAAGCGGAGAATATTTTTTAAAAACCGATCTTACCGGGAAAGATCTTAAACGGTCTTTTGTTGATTTCGATCAAAATACCAGCGAGCCGGTAGTTGGTTTGGAATTCAACAGCGAGGGGGCAAAAAAGTTTGGGGAAATTACCGCCCAAAATGTCGGTAAAATGGTGGCGATTTATTTGGACGGATTGCCGGTTTCTATCCCTAAAGTGGAAGAGGCAATTACCGGCGGTAATGCGGTGATTCGCGGCTCTTTTGATTTAAAAAGTGCCAAACAGCTCTCAATCCAGCTTAATGCCGGAGCTTTGCCGGTGCCGATTTCTTTGATTGAACAGCGGAATATCGGGGCAAGCTTGGGCAATGAGTCTGTCCAAAAATCTGTCCGTGCCGGTTTAATCGGACTTTTAATGGTGATTGCTTTTATGTGGGCTTACTACGGCAAATTGGGACTTTTGGCCGATCTGGCGCTTATTAATTACGGCTTGATAACGCTGGCATTATATAAACTTATTCCCGTTACGCTGACCTTGCCGGGAATTGCCGGTTTTTTACTTTCGGTTGGGATGGCGGTTGATGCCAATATTTTGATTTTTGAAAGAATGAAAGAAGAAAAAAGGATGGGTAAACCGCTGCCGGTGGCAATGGAACTGGGCTTCGGCCGGGCTTGGGATTCAATCAGGGATGCCAACGTCTGTACTTTGATTACGGCTTTTATTTTGTTTAACCCGTTTAACTGGACTTTTTTAAACGTTTCCGGCATGGTACGGGGATTTGCCTTAACTTTAGCCCTAGGAATCGCGGTATCATTATTTACCGGAATAGTAGTGACCAGAACGTTAATAAGGGTGTTTTATAAAGGGTAAAAAATTTTAAATTTTAAATTTTAAATTTGAATTCAAAAGATACGAATTTTAAATATTTTAAAATTGAAATATTGGATATTTCAAATTGATTTAAAATTGTAAATTTCAAATTGTAAATTATATGAAATTCATGAAACATAAATGGTTGTTTTTTTTAATCTCTGCTCTGGTGATTATTCCGGGCCTGTTTTCACTGATTAAATGGAGGCTTCAGCCATCGATTGATTTTACCGGAGGAACGATTTTAGAGCTAGAATTTACGCAAGCGGTTGGTGATCGGTTATCAGCTATCAGTGAAACACTAAACGAACTGAAAATTGATTATTCTTCAATTCAAACCTCGGGTGAAAAGAGGATTTTAATCAAAGCCAAGCCGATAACTAGAGAAGATGTTTCTTCGATTATTGGTACACTGGCGGAAAAGGTGGGGGAAAAGCCGGCAGAGTTGCGTTTTGACACGGTCGGCCCGACTTTGGGAAAAGAGTTGATAAAAAAAACTTTCTTTGCGATTTTGCTTGGGGCTTGTTTTATTCTGCTTTATGTTTGGAAACAATTTAAACAGCCGATGTACGGAGTCTGCGCGGTTTTGGCGATGTTCCATGACAGTTTAGTTTTACTGGGAGTTTTCAGCTTACTGGGGCATTTTTCGGGAGTGGAAATTGATACGCTTTTTGTGACCGCGGTTTTAACAATTCTTTCTTTTTCAGTTCATGATACGGTGGTGGTTTATGATCGGATTAGGGAGTCAAGGAAAAAATTTCCCGGTGTTACGTTTGTTGACTTGGCGGATAAAGCGGTGACGGAAACTCTTCCCCGGTCAATTAACAATTCCATGACGATTATTTTAATGCTTCTTGCCTTGTATCTTTTGGGAGGTTCAACGATGAAATGGTTTGTTTTTGCCCTGCTTGTCGGCACCGTTTCCGGCACATATTCTTCTACTTTTACCGCCGCCCCGCTTTTGGTGGTTTGGGAACAATTTAAAAGGAGAAAGAAATAATTTAATGCTTCAATGATTTAAATCATTGAAGCAGAAGGTTTTTAATAGGTGTGTAAGGATGCCCAAAGACACTCTCTTCCTGGTTTTCCCCTGTCTAGAACACTAGCCTTTTGAGTTCGACTGGCTCTGTGGTTTCCTTAATCACGCCAGTGTGAATGAGGAAATGAATGACAGCCCTCGTCAAAAGGCCGGCGCCCCCTTTTTGTGATTTAATGATACAATAAGAAAAATAAATTTTTTATTACCTGCTCTCCTGCCCATTTTTTTAATTTTTTTATAAGTAAAAAGGAGATTTAAAATGATAGAAAGACTATATGGAGTTGAACATTCTGTTATGTTTTCCTGTTTTTTTTCCACTGAAGAAAAACCAGTTTGTCCGAGTGAGGAATTAGTCGGAAAACTGTCTGCTCTTCCTGTGGGGACTGTGGTAGGGATCGAATTCTCACTTGAAGCCAATCTGTCTTCTGGCTCACTTAATGATAAAGTGAGATTGAATGACGGAAGTGAAATAATGATTTCTCCCGCGTTTAAGTACTACTGGAGAAGACTCATTGATGTTTGCGGATGTCATAACTTAGGGTAGTTTATTTGGATGATTTTGAAACCTTTAAAAAGGTTATGGAAAAAAGAGCCGAAGCTGAGAATTATAAGCAAAGACTTAGAAGTTTTTTTGAGCGATTAGAAAGAGAAAGATCAATTTAC
>PEVD01000017.1 GCA_002780305.1 Candidatus Shapirobacteria bacterium CG03_land_8_20_14_0_80_40_19
GCTTCCTCGGGACGTTCTCCAAGCTCAACAAATCCCGCCGGAAACATCCAAGTGTTTTTGTAAGGTTCTCTGTTCCTTTTAACCAGCAAGACTTTATCTTTTCGAACTAATACTCCTGCGGAAGCGGTTGCGACACAGGGATAATGTGTCCAGTGGCAGAAATCACAAAATTTTCTTTCTCTTTCTTCCTGGATTTTTGTTTTTAATTTCTTCCCGCAAAACGGGCAAAACTGATAATCTGGCGGCTTAATGTTTAACACGCTCCTACTATTTTACCAAATTTCTGATTTCCTTACTCACCCTAATTGTCCTTTTTACTTTTCCTCTAAGTCTCCCTTAACAATCCTCTAAACTTTCCCTTAACCTACCCTTAATCTTCCTTTAACCTCTCCTTTAAAAAATCTTACAAAATCATATGCATATGCATTAAAATTAGCAAACACCGTAGCCCTTCGGTCTGAGGCCTCACACAGTACTTGTATTCGCAAAAAATCACACTGCTTGCCTACTTATAATCTCTCAAGCTGATGACTTTTATTCCTTTTATTTTACTTTGATATTTAGGATTATCAGTTATTAAAGTACCGCCAATTTTGTCCGCTAGATTCACAAAAGCCGCATCATAATAAGTTATTTTATTCTCAACAGCAATTTCCACAATCGCCAAAGCGTCTTCTTCCTTTAACGAGTAAAAAATAATCGGCAGCGAATAAAGAGTTGAAAGGGAAGACTTAACTAAAGAATTCTCAAGTTTTTTATAAAGGATTGCATTACCGACTTCGTATTTGGCCAATTCTGGAGAGTAAAGAATTGTTTTCCCTTCTTCACAGTCTTTTAATATCTCGTCCGCTTGCTTTAAAAATTTCTCATCTTGACTGTTCAACCATTTTACTATTACTGAAGAATCAACTACTATTTTTTTTGCCCTCACCATAAATTTTAATGAGAAATTCGGTCTTTAAAGATAAACTCGGAAAGATTACCTTTTTCCCCCTTAAACGATCTTGCCAATTTTATCTTATCCCAAACCTGCCTCCAATCGATTCTTTCGGTTCTTGCCTTATAGGGAACGACTTTTATTTCTTCTTCCAAAGAAGACAAAATTGCCACAACGGAACCTTCGGAAAGCCAATGCGATTTTTTCCTGAGCTTTCCGGGAATAGTTAATTGCCCTCTCTGGCGGATAGTCGTTGTCGAAATTAAGTCTCCGTTCATATTTTCAGAATATCAGAAATTCAGAATCTTGTCAATAATTAGTTAGTTCCACGCCTCACAAAGCAGTTTATATTCGCAAAAATCACAATGCTTGCCGGGAGTAGGAGAAAAGTCACTTTTTGATATTTCTTCGGCTTTTATCACCAATTCCTTTTTCACCCTGTCAAAATCCTCTTTTTTTCTGAAACTGCTGATTTTTTCCTGCTTGTCAAAAAAATAAAAAGAAACTTTGATTTCTTCCGGCTTAGGAGTTTTTTGCAGCAGTCCCATGTAAGTTAGTATACCATCTGCCGCCGCCATGGCGTAAATTGTCATTTGCAGATTTTTCTCAACGTCTTTTTGTGTTGAAGATTTTCCGGTTTTATAGTCAATAATCTCAATTTCATCCAATCCAGGTTTGACTCGGTCAATCCTGTCTATTCGTCCACCAACTTTTAAATTTGCCCCCACCTTCACCGAAAAAACCTGCTCTAAAGTTATCGGCAAGTTTTTAGAATTATACGACTTGTCAAAAAACTCGCCCAATATTTTTTGCCCCTCTTTTTTATATTTTTCCTCAAGAGCCTTCGAGGGGAAACCCAAACTTGACCAGTTTTTGGTCAATATTTCAAGTAAATCCCTTTTGTTCGGATTTTGCCCGGCCAGCGCTCTTTGATAAAAGTCTTTCATAGTCTGGTGGATGATGTCCCCGAAAGACAAAGCCGCCGACGGAGGAGTGGGAATTCGCAGTACATGGCGGTATTTATACTGCTGTGGGCAGGTATTAAAAGTTTCGATCTGGGAATAAGAGAGGTAGGTAATAGGTAAATTTGAAATTCGGGGTTCTTCTGTTGGTTTAAAGTCAAAAATTGCTAGTTGCCTGTCCTCCGAAGCCTTGGCGAAGGAGGAGTCGCGCACTGTTTGATTTCCCAGCGCCTCCGCTACAAACGGCGATATTTTCCTCACCTGTTTACCTTCGCCGTAATAACTGGCCGCTGTCAGAAAAAGAAAATCTCCCGCCCGTGTCATGCCAACATAGAAAAGCCGGCGTTCCTCCTCCAGGTGAAAATCACCCTTGGGTAAAATCTCCTTAATCAGTTCCTCGGGAATCGGAACTTGCTCATGTCTCTCGGTCGTCGGGAAACGCCGGTCTACCAAATTAACCAAGAAAACCACCGGAAATTCCAAGCCTTTAGCCGAATGAACGGTCAAAATATTAACCGCATCATTTTCTGTCCAATCAGTTTCGGAAGCCAGCGGTGATTCACCCAGTTCCATTGAAAGATTGATAAAATCAACTACCGCATACACCGAAGCATCTTCATGTTGTGTTTCATAAGATTTCAGTTTGTCAAAAAATTTTGACAGATTAATTGCCCGACGCTCACCTGCTTCGGTTTTATAATCCACCAAATTCTTCAAAAGTCCGGTATCTTCCAGAAAAAAATATAGAATTTGGCCGGCAGAATGCGATTTGGCCAAATCCATGTGGTGATGAATCATCTTTATTATTTTTTCGATTTTTTCTTTTGTTTCAGAAGCAACAGAAATTTCATTGATTTTTTCGCAACCTTCAAATATAGACAAATTATTTTTCCTGGAAAAATTAACAATGCCCGCCAGATCCCTTCCGGACATATTAAAGTAATCCATAGACAGAAGTCTATACATTGCCACGTTGTCTTCAAAGTTGTATAAAACCAAACAATAAGCAATCAAGTCTTTTACTTCCGGTTGTTTAAAGAGCCTTCCCGGGCCTAAAAACTGGTAGGGGATTCCCTTTCTAATCAGCTCTTTGACAAACGGTTCGGCGTGATTATTGGCCCTGACCAAAATCGCAAAATCTTTATAGGCATATTTTTCTGATAATTCTTTTACTTTAAGAACTACCGTCTCCGCCTCATTTTCTACCCTGCTGCTGATTAAAAATTCAATCGGGGTTTCCTCTACTTCCCGCATCTTTTGCAGCTTTTTACTGATCCCCATAGTTGCCTCCAGCGTATCCGGATCGTTATTTTTTATTAATTTATAAGAAGCATCTAAAATCGCTTGGGTTGAGCGGTAATTTTTGTTTAAGACCACCTTTTTAGCCTTTGGATAGTCTTTGATAAATTGCAAAACATTGGAAACGGCTGCTCCCCGGAAACGATAAATTGATTGATTGTCATCACAAACGACCGTCAAATTACTCCTCGAGGTGGGCATTAAAAGTTTGACCAAAATATACTGGCTGTAGTTGGTATCCTGAAACTCATCAACTAAAATATATTTAAACTTTTGCTGATATTTTTTTAAAATACCTGGTCTTTTCCTGAAAAGCCCCAAAACGTTAGTAATTAAATCCGAAAAATCCATCAATCCCTCTTCTATTTTTATTTCTTCATATGTTTTATAAGCCTTCGCCAATTCAAGATATTTCTCTTTTTCTTCTCTTCCCTCTAATCCCTTAGAAAACTTTAAATATTCTTCCGGACTAACGTCCTCGTCTTTTAGCCGGCTGAAATGCTGCCGCATGCCATCAATAAATTTAGTCGGATTCCCCAGAGGCCGAAAATAATCTAAATCAAATTTAAAGAGATTCTTCCTAAAAAGCTGGACTGATTCTGCTTCTGTCATCAACCTGAACCTTGGATCAAGCCCGATATTCAAAACCTCATCATGTAAAATCCGGTCTCCGAAAGAATGAAAGGTCGAAGTCCACATATTGGCATAGCCTAAAGGAAGCGCTTCATCAACCCGGATTTCCATCTCATGAGCCGCTTTTTCGGTAAAAGTCAGCGCCAAAATTTCCGAGGGAGAAATATTCTTTTGGGTGATTAAATACTTAATTCTTTCGGTAATAACGGTGGTTTTCCCCGTCCCCGCCCCGGCAATAATTAAAAGCGGCCCTTCCCCATATTCAATCGCTTCAATCTGCTGCCTGTTTAAAACTTTTTCCTCTGCCATGAGGAAATTATAACACCTAAAACAGCCTCGGTGCAGTTCTTGACAAAATGTTCATGATGTATTACCATTACATCATGAATCAGCTTACAACTTTTTTAGACAATGATAAAACCGTTCGGACACAAATAACCTTGACAAAAAGGCTTAAGCATCTTATTGAAGAAAAAGCCCGCCAAAATAATCAATCTTTATCGGAGTACCTTCGCCGTGGCGCTTGGATTTCTTTACTTCTTGAAGAAAGAGAATCGGAAGAACTTGACAAACTTGCAGACCAAGCTATTGGCTCTGTTGATCTAAGCAAGCACCCGGAATGGCAAACTCCCGTAAAGATTAAACGATGGGTCAAGCAATTAAGGAGAGAATGGACATAAAGCCGATTTTACCCGATACGAATGTTTTAATCTACGGCCTTGCCGGCAAGGAACCTTGTGCCTCATTTTTACGAGAAGCAATTAAACAAAAACAACTTGTTTTCTCTGCCATTGTTATTGCCGAATTTCTAAGCGGAGCAACCGACGAAGAAGAAAAAATTCTTTTGGGTTTAACACAAAAGCTTCCTGTTTTGTCGATAGATTTGACAGTAACGCAAATTGCCGCTTTTTACCGAAAAAAATATCTTCACTCCAAACAAAAGCTAATGCTCCCCGATTGTCTAATTGCCGCTACCTGCAAAGTTTATAAAGCTATTTTAGTTACATTAAATAAAAAAGATTACCCAATTAAAGAGATAGAAATAATTGACAAATTTTAAATAGTGATGTATATTATACATTATGCAAAGAACCCAAATATATTTTCCCGAAGAACTTCACAAAGATTTAAAAATAGCTGCCAAAATGGCAAGCATTAGTTTATCTGAATATATTAGAATGATTCTAGAAGAAAAAACCTATTCCAAGCCAATCAAAATCACCAGCCCAAAGAAAAAAAGAGGCAGTCCTCTTGTGTTGGCTAAAAATGCTGTTCCTCTGGGTAAAAAGGATTTTGCTAAAAATTTTGACAAATACTTTGAAGAATCTTTGAAATGACTTACTTTTTTGACGCCAGTTTCTTAATTGCCTTATTCAACTCCGAAGACTTGTTCCACTCAAAAGCGGCAGAGATAATTAAAAATGCAGAACCCCATTCTCCTTTTTTTATTACATCTAACATCGCTGTCGCCGAGACAGTAAATGCCTTGTTCAGAGCAAACGGGGTTATTGTAACTAAAAAATTTATCTCTTCATTTAAAAAAAGCAATATTGAAGAGTTTTTCGTCACTAAAGAAATTTTTTCCTTGTCTTATAAACTTCTCTTTCAACAAAAATCTAAAAATAAGTTAAATTTATTTGATTGTTTGCATTTAGAAACAATGAAGCACCTGAAAGTTGACACTATATTCACTTTTGACAGCGATTTTAAAAACTTCGTCAAAATAAATGAAATTGACACTTGATCAGCTGATAAAAAGATTAAGAAAAAAACTCGCTTCAACAACACAAGAAACTCAAAAAATCCTTACCATCAAAAATCAAGGTTATAAACTAATTTAACATAAACTAAATTTTCCCTTTTAAACACTTCTGTCTTTTTTCTTCAGGAAATTTCTCAATGGCGTATCTTAACATTGTCCGAGGCATTTGTTTGTAATATTTTTCCAAAAACTTTTCTTCCGTCCCAATATCTCTGTTGCCGACTTCTCTCAGCATCCAACCAACTGCTTTGTGAATTAAATCATGGCTGTCATTAACTAAAATTTCTGCAATTTTCAAAGCATCAGAAAAATCCCTTTCCTTAATAAAATAAAAAGTTGCCATCATAGCAATTCTCTTCTTCCACAGATTATTTGATTTTACTAACTTGTAAAGAACCTCTCTTGTTTCACCCGACAAATAAAGATACCCGCCGACAATAATCGGTGCTGAGCTGTCAACTAAATCCCAATTGTTTATGCCGGAAATATTTTCAAAATAAAAATCGTAAATTTCTTTTTTGCCTGACAAATCAGCTTTATTAAGCCTTTTGGCTAAAATCATTACCGCTACAACTCTTTCTTCATGTAATTTCGAAGCAAGCAGTTTGCTTATATCTGCAAGTGGTAAATCAAAATATTTCTTTGCCACACTCCGAGTTTCATCCGTCATCAGCCCCAAAAATTCATCGCCTTCCCCGTATTCTCCTTTCCCGGTCTTGAAAAACC
>PEVD01000046.1 GCA_002780305.1 Candidatus Shapirobacteria bacterium CG03_land_8_20_14_0_80_40_19
GCATTATTTTGCCCGAGTGGCGGAATTGGTATACGCGCAGCACTTAAAATGCTGTGACCTAAACAGTCGTGCCGGTTCGACCCCGGCCTCGGGCACCAAGGAATATTATATGGACGATAAAGATAAAATTGCTATTTTCCGCGGGAAAAAGATTCGTCGAATTATCTTCAAAAACGAATGGTGGTTTTCAGTCGTTGATGTGATCGAAGCTTTAACGGGAAATGATAGGCCGCAGAAATATTGGAGTGATCTTAAAAAGAAATTAGCTGATGAAGGCAGTCAGTTGTCCGAAAATATCGGACAACTGAGAATTGAAGCATCAGACGGTAAAAAATATTTAACTGACTGTGGAAATACCGAAACGATCTTTCGCATTATCCAATCAATTCCATCGCCCAAAGCCGAACCATTCAAGCGATGGCTAGCAAGAGTTGGTTACGAGCGAGTCCAAGAAATTGAAGATCCGGAACTAGCGACAAAAAGAACTAAAGCAATTTACAAAGCCAAAGGATATCCGGATTCCTGGATTGAAAAAAGAATGCGCGGAATTGCTGTCCGCGAGGAATTGACTGACGAATGGCATAAACGGGGTCTATTAATTCGAAAAGAATATGAAATTTTGACGGCGGAGATATCAAAAGCAACATTTGATATGACGCCTAGTCAATACAAAAAATTTAAAAGATTGAAACGGGAAAATTTGCGTGATCATATGGACGATATCGAGCTGATTTTGACAATGCTTGGCGAAGCGACAACGACGAGATTACATCGCGGTCGCGATTCAAAGGGGTTTGTTCCGTTAAAAAAAGATGCAAAAGAGGGCGGAGAAGTTGCTGGGTCAGCGCGACACGATATTGAAAAAAGGTCCGGCAAAAAAGTTTCGACCAAGAAAAATTATTTGCCAAAACCAGCAAAACATCTAAAATAAAAGTATAAGTAAAACAGTCATGCCGGTTCGATTCCGGCCTCGGGCACCAACATTATCTGTTCTTGGCGATCGGTTTGCAGTAATCCGCCAGCTGGCGGACGGTAAATGTGTGAGTTTAATTGAAATGTTTGGGAAAAAACAAAACGGCCTAAAAACCGTTTTTTGTTTTGACCCAAGTCAGTACCCGACCTTGAATTATTATATTTCTCTAGCTATCATTAAATATAGAATTAATAAGCAAAAAATATTATGGAAATTACAAAAATAGCCCTTTTTCGGGGAAAAAAAATAAGAAAAGTTATTTACAAAAATGAGTGGTGGTTTTCGGTTTTAGATATTGTTGGGGCACTAACAGATAGCCCCCAGCCAAAAACATATTGGGCAAAAATGAAGGTAAGAGACAAAGAAATATCGCAACCGTTCCCATTTTGGGAACAGTTGAAACTGCCAGCCGATGATGGGAAATTGCGCGAAACTGATTGTGCCAACACAGAGGGAATATTTCGCATTGTCCAGTCAGTTCCCTCGTCTAAAGCTGAACCACTCAAACGCTGGTTAGCAAAAGTTGGGTATGAAAGAGTACAAGAAATAGAAGATCCGGAACTTGCCACCAAAAGAACTCGAATGCTCTACAAACTCAAAGGTTATAGCGAAGACTGGATAGAAAAACGGATGCGTGGTATCGCCATTCGCGAAGAGTTGACCGATGAATGGCAAAAACGAGGAGCTAGAGAACAACGAGATTACGAAATATTAACGGCGGAAATCTCCAAAGCAACTTTTGGCGTAACGCCAAGTCAGTACAAAAAACTCAAAGGACTAAAGCGGCAAAATTTACGCGATCATATGGATGATTTTGAATTGATTTTCAATATGCTGGGCGAAAGATCGACCACCGAAATTCATCGGATTGAAAAATCACAGGGCGTGCCAAAACTTAAAAATGATGCAAACAGAGGCGGGAAAATTGCCGGCAATGCCAGAGTTGAGCTGGAAAAAGAATTGGGCAGATCGGTTGTGTCAAAGAAAAATTTCTTACCAAAAAAGAAGAGAGAAATTGGAAAGTAAATTTTTCAAGGTTAAATCCTGGGTTATTCAATTACACTTATCTTTTTATCCTTCAAATTCATCTTAATTTTCAAGCAATTGAGCAGTTCTCGTTTTTCTTCTCTGGCTCCTTCTCGAAGGACAAATTTTGAATAGTCTCGAAGATCCACTTCATTATTCAGATCTTTGCTGACTTTTTGCTTTAGGATTTTTTGCATGAACCTCTCATATCTGATGATTTCCTCTTGCAAATGTTTTTGAGTATTTAGTGTGTTCGGGTCGATTTGATCCATGACGTCGCAAATCTGTTCAGTAACTTCTTCTTCTCGAATATATGGTTATCTACAGTTTCTGTCTTTGCCTCCGGTGCAATGATAATAAACATATCTTCGTATTACGCCATTATCTTGCCGTTTGAATTTCTCTTCGGCTGTAACACCCGATCCGCAGACTCCGCAATAAATTAGCTTTGTAAAGTCAAACTCTTTTGTCCCTGGGCGGGATTTGGAAATTATTGCCAGTCGTTCTTGAACTTTATCAAACAATTCTTTAGAAATTATTGACTGATGATTTACCTGATACCATGTTCCACTTCCTACCGGATATTCAAATGATCCACAGTAATATGGATTCTTTAGAACTGTGTAAATTGTGCTCAAAACTACCGGTTTCCCTTGGCGAGATTTGAAACCGATTGAATTTAGCCAGTTTAATACTTTTCTACCGCTTTCACCGTTTGAAACTCGTTCAAACATTTCAAGAATTATTGGAGCTCTACTCGGGTCAAGGAATATTTTTCGATATCCTTTTTTTCCACCAACTTCATTTAAATATCCAAGTGGCGGCAAACAAGGACGAAATCCCATTTCACATTTGGCTTTTAATCCTCGTTTAACATTTATTACTTTGTTATCGTTTTCAAGTTTGGCTTGACTGCCAAGAATCATCAATAGGAATTTGTCATTTGGCGAATTGGTAAATATTTGGTTATATGTTCGAATTTCAACTAAATATTGTTGATCCATTAAATCGACCAAAGTTCCCAAATCTCCGGCATTTCGCGACAATCTGTCCGGTGCCCAAGTTAAAATACCCTGAATTTTATCTTCTCGAATATCTTTGATAATTGATAGGAATACCGGTCTTTCCGCAGAATTCTTGGCAGAATGGCTCTCTTTTCTAATATCAACTACATTTAAACCGTCTCGATCTGCGACTGCCAGCATTTCTTTCAGTTGTGAATCAATCGAAAGTGCTTGGATTTCATCGCATTCTGTTGATTTTCTAGCATAAAGGCAAAAACCAATTTTCTTTTTACCCGGCAAAATGCTCTTATTTTCCATCACTTACTCCTTTGCAGGAGCAAGGATACCGCGATGGCTGGGGAAGTCCAGAGCTAAATAAAAATTATTTCATTTGTGGTATTATATGGAATATGGATACTGAACAAATTTTAGCGAGAAGTAGAAAATTTAAAGCCGATGTTGATAGTGCTGGCGTCGATATTTGACACATTTTGCCATTTGGTCACGCCGTGGGAAAAATTCCGATCTATTTTTGAAGCGTTGTAATATTTTTCATTCGTTAGTCGGTATTGTCATACATACTATTCGTGATATTTATTGGCAAAATATATTTAAGATCATTTATAAATAAGGAGAAAAATGAATGAAAGAGAACAAGATGGGGAACTTGACCCAATGATTACTGAAGCAGCCAAAAGTTTTGATGCTCGACAAGCTGCATCCAGAGAAAACGAAACTGTTCGAACTAGAGTAGAGAATCCATTACTTGATCGTTGTAATGAGTTAAGAAGGATGTTTGCTCGAGTCAGGGGTTTAGACCATGAGACCATTGCTCGTTCTTCTCAGCTCCAAGGAGTTGAGCAGGATATTGAAGGTAGAATTGTGAAGATAACCAGAAAAACTGCAGAATTAGGGCAACGTGAAACTGAAATGCATAACCTCGATCGCGCTTCAAGAATGTTGCCAGGATCGGCAGACTACGAAAAAGTGCCACAAATGAAAGCAGAAGTAGCGGGTGTTCAGAGCCAGATCGAATCAATTCAGGTTGAAATTGAAGCTGAACAAGAAGAAATTGAAAAACAAATTATTGAATTTGAAGTGGCGATTAAAGCTGAAGCCAAGAAAAAGAAGGAGTAGCTGGTGACTAAAAAAAACTTGGGTTGATAAATTACACGATTCAAAAGATTTATCGAAAGTTGTGAAGTTAGATGAGAAAGGCGCACAACATGGGAAGAGTGAGACTATGGTTGTACCAACACTATAAGGGAGTTGATGAAATAATGAAGACCGTACCAAAGGGAAAATCAACTATCACTAATGGTATCAGGAAAAAATAGCCGAAAAGTATAAAACTGACATTTGTTGTCATGGTAATGCTGGGGGCTAAAAACGCCAACAAATTGTTGGGCAATATATTCTCAAAGATGGCGCGCGGTTAATAAATAAGGTAATTGTTAAATATCTGCACCAATGTGCTCTTTAACAAGTTGTTTAATTAACTGGATCAGATTATCATCGCGGTGGTTAAAACGCCATTCAGTTTCTTTCAAGTAAAGATGGAAATACTTCTGCGGAACACCACGATACTGATAAAGCCAATGTTTGGCATAGCTCCAGAAACCTTCAATACCATTAATATGGTCCCTGCCTTGCGGTCTTCCTTTGTCTTTTCTGACCACGACATGATTGTTGCGGATTGAAAGGTAGGTGTAGGCGTGCCATTCGTCAGTGTAGCAAAGACTTCCTGGTGCCGTATGTTTGAAGATCAGATCGGTGATAGTTTGTCTTGAGCGGTTTGGTATCTGAAAGACGATGACTTTACCATTTCGCTTGTAAATGCCGAAGACCATTTTCTTGCCAATTGCACCCCATCCACGTTTACCTTTTCTCTTACCACCAAACATTGTTTCATCCATTTCATTTGGACCAGCAAGTTTCGTTTCTTCAAGCTCCTTGGCTAACTGATCGAATATCAGTTGACGAAGGAACCGGAAGAATTTACCAATTGTCTGTCTGGAAACCGGCGTTACAAGACGCAAGCGATAAATCGGAACACCAAGACAAAAATATTCAATCAGATGGTTTGTGTGGTAATTTGAAAGTCGAAAGTATGATATTCTGGGTTTGAAATATGACCGGCAACGACAACACTTTCGACGACCGTCTGACAACTTCCAGTTTGTGGTAAATTGACACTTTGGACATCGAACTTTTGCCATAGCACCATTTTACCACTCATATCAGCAATTTTGTTTAACAATTACCATAAATAATACTTTTTTTAAGTGTATCATTGTGAATCATTTCGCCTCAAAATGATACTTTGAGACTTTAGACAAAATCTCGTTATAGTGTCTCATTTGTCTTGTCTCATTTTTTCAAACTCGTTTTTGGTACGCTTCCTTTTTTTAGTGTGCCATAATGTGCCATTTCGGCTCAAATTGGATATAAAATGGCACACACCGCTCATCCTCCGAAGTACTGTCCCATTGTGTCTCATTTACTCTCAAATTCACTAAAAAATGAGACACAAAGTTTAAAATATGTCCCATTTCCAAATTATTACCAAATTACGCTCAATAAGGTATATTGAGAGAGTTGTAAGTTACCAGACCAGAGTAGGGCACCAATTTGGAACGAATATGGCCAACAGCAACATTGAAATTGAAATTCAAGTTAATATCGAAAATCCTAAACCGTTGATAGAATTTTTGGAGAAGAACGGTAATTTTCAATCGGAAAAACACCAAGTAGATGAATATTTTTCTCCAGCTCATAGAGATTTTCTTGGAGTTCGACCGGTGAAAGAATGGTTGCGATTGCGGGATACCGATGGAAAGTATTCTATAAATTATAAAAATTGGCATTTTGATGAAAGTGGGAAAAGCCAGTATTGCGATGAATTTGAAACCAAAATTGAAGATATAGAGCAGGTTAGAAAAATCTTGTCGGTACTTAATTTCAAATCCATTGTCATAGTCGATAAATCAAGGAAAGCTTGGGCATACAAGGATTATGAAGTTGCGGTTGATTCGGTTAAGGGTCTAGGTGATTTTGTAGAGATTGAATACATTGGCAAAGACGATAAAGTAGAGCCCAAAAAGATAACCAAAGAAATGATTAATCTTCTTAAAAAAATTGGCTGCGGAAAAATAATAAGGAACTATGTGGGATATCCTTTCCTTATGCTTTTCCCGAAAGAAGTTAAGTATGAGATACAGTAGTTTCATAGATTCTTAAGAATTTGCCGCTAAAGAAAAATTGGAAATTTTCCCTCGGCACCATAAACAGATCCATTTCTGTTTTTTTGGTTTTTG
>PEVD01000048.1:0-5668 GCA_002780305.1 Candidatus Shapirobacteria bacterium CG03_land_8_20_14_0_80_40_19
ATAACCGTCAGGAGGAAAATACCAAGAAGCGGCATTATAAATAGTAGTTTGCTGAAAGTTATTTTCTTTTCAATAATTGACTTGGTTGTCCACAAGACAAAACCGGCAAACAATGCCAGGCAAAGAAACACCAATTTGCCGAATTCATGAATATCGGTAAAAAGAGGAACAATTACCAACGGTAAGAGAAAAACAACAACGGCTAAAAATATTTGAATCACTTTACTCAACCTCCCCATATTGAAAATAATAATAGACTTAATAATTCTATCTTGTCAAGGTGTAAAAATATATGAGACAAAATATTAATATATAAGTATATAGTAAAAGATACAAAAATACCTATTGGTATACAAGAATTTTTTTTATATGACTAAATTAGTATGTGGTAAATATTTGTTTGATTATATAACATAATATTTCCCGTTTTCTTCTTCAATTGTGTTTTTAATCGCCATTATGGTTAGTATTTGGGATATTTCAATAATGTTTAAAGATAGTTTATGGGCAATTTCATCCGTGGTCAGCGGTTCGGCGGCCAGCAAGTCTAAAATATTGGATTCGGCGGGGTTTTTTAAGGCCTCCTCCTGCGTACGCAGGGGGAGGCCTTGTGAAGAAACGATGTCCCCCGTATTTAAAACCATTTTTGCCCTACCTTCTTTAATCAGTTTGTTGGTGCCGGCGCAGGCGGAGGAGGTAATTGGCCCGGGAACGGCAAAAACCGGTTTTTTTAATTTGCGGGCCAGCTCTGCGGTGATTAAGGAACCGCTTTTCTCCCCCGCTTCGATAATAAGAACTCCTAAGGAAGAAAGACCGGCGACAATCCGGTTTCGCCGGGGAAATGTCCAGAGTTGAGGCTGTTGATCGGGAGGGTATTCGGAAATGATTAAACAATGCGCCCCTACAATTTGTTCATACAATTTTTCATTTTCCGGCGGATACAAGACATCTAGGCCTCCGCCTAAAACAGCCACAGTTTTCCCTCCGCAATCAAGGCATTCCTGGTGAGCTTTGGTGTCAACCCCGTACATAAAGCCGGAAATTATAGTAACACCTTCGGCGACCAAAGAAGGGATCAGCATTTCCAGTACCCGCTGGCCGTAACCAGTCATCCGCCTTGAGCCAACCACGGCCAGTGATTTTTCAAACAGTGCTGCGTCCCAAGTTCCCCTGTAATATAACTGCTTCGGGGGGTCTTTAAGTTGATTAAGCAATTCTGGCCACTCTCGTGAATCAGGAGTGATCTCGATAATAGGGATATGACTAATTTTCAATTTTCAAACTCCAATTTACAATGAATTTCGCAATGACACAATTAATCATTGAAAATTTATTAATTGAAACATTTGTTGTAAATTGTAAATTGTAAATTGTAAATTACATTATCCCGTCAGGTTCTCATAATGCCTGATTTCTTTAACAGTCATGTCTTGATTAAGAATGATACAGATTGCATCTATTCTGTACTGTTTAAAATTGCTCAAGTAAGTCTTTTCCTGCATCAAAAACATTTCGGCCGTATTTTTTACCTGCCGGAGCTTTTTTTGAGTAATCATTTCTTCCGGACGGCCAAAATCGGCCTCGACTTTAAGCTTAACTTCAATAAAAATAAGCAGATTGTCTTTGCCGGCAACAATGTCCAGTTCACCAAAGCGGGTTTGAAAATTCTGCCTGATTATCCGGTAACCTTTCTTTATCAGATAATCTCGGGCTATTTGTTCGCCAAGTTTGCCTTTTTTATAATTTTGATTCTTCATTATGTGTAGGGGTTAATTTAGCTTCGTAAGGCCTCCCCTTTTGAAGCTAGTTTTCAAATCTCGTCCTGTACTGCAAGGCTTCGGCCACATATTCCGGTTTTATCTCATCCGAACCTGTCAAATCAGCAATCGTCCGGGATACTTTGATAACTCTAAAGTAAGCTCTGGCCGAGAGATGAAAATTAACCACTGCCTGTTTTAAAATTAATTGCGCCTCAGGACAGATTTCGCAGAATTTTTTGACTTCCTTATTCCTCATTTTGGCATTTACCTGGATTCCTATACCTTTAAATCTTTTGTTTTGTATTTCCCTGGCTTTTTCAACCCGTTTTCTTATCTGCCTGGAGCTTTCGGATCTGGTTAAATCTGCTTTTTCGTCTGCTTGAATTCTGCTTTGTCTGATGAGTTTTTCCACCTTTACTGCCGGCACGTTCAAATGTAAATCAATTCTATCCATCAGCGGGCCAGACAAACGGGATTGATAACGGGAAATCATCCGAGGTGAACACCGGCACTCTCTTTGCGGATCGCCCAGATATCCGCAGGGGCAGGGATTGGCCGCCGCCACCAGCATAAACTGGGCGGGAAACTTGGCGAAGCCGGCGATCCGGGAAACATTGATCACTCCATCCTCCAGGGGTTGGCGAAGGGCTTCCAGGGTTGAACGGGGGAATTCGGGCAGTTCATCCAAAAACAAAACTCCATGATGAGCCAGCGATATTTCGCCCGGATGAGGCTGACTGCCCCCGCCGATCAGCCCAATGCGCGAGGTTGTATGATGGCTGGTTCTAAACGGCCGGACTTTAATCAAAGATCCTCCGGGAGGAATATTACCGGTCAGCGAGTAAATTTTAGTGACTTCCAGACTTTCTTCTTCATTAAGCGGGGGAAGTATCCCCGGAAGTGCCCGGGCGAGCATCGTTTTTCCGGAACCCGGAGGGCCGATCATAAAAATATTGTGCCCTCCGGCGGCGGCGATTTCGAGGGCTCTTTTTGCCTGTTCCTGGCCGAGTATTTCATCAAAATCAAATTCCGGCGGGATTTCCTCTGTTTCATCTTGTTTTTCGGTTTTGACGGATTTGAGAATTGGTTCAATATTATTTAAATGATTAATTAAAGCTTTAAGGGAGGTGACCGGATAGACGGAAATGCCGGAAACGACCGAAGCTTCGTTGGCGGAAAGAGAAGGAATGAAAAGATTTTTGATCTTATTTTCCTTGGCGGAGAGCGCTAATAAAAAAACGCCTTTTGTATGCCGCAGACTGCCGTCGAGTGAAAGCTCGCCGTAAAAATATCCCTCTTCGTCTCGGTCCGGAATTGCCCCAATTGCTCGTAAAAGGCCGGCCGCAATCGGCAAATCGTAGCAGGAGCCTTCTTTGGGAATATCGGCCGGGGCAAGATTAACGACAATTTTGGCAGTGGGAAAAGCGAACCCGCAGTTGGCCAGGGCGGTTTTAACCCTTTCTTTGGCTTCATCAATTTCTTTACCCGGCAGGCCGATGATGCTAAAACCCGGGAAACCGGTGGGGCTGAGATTAACTTCAACTTCAACGGGAACGGTTTTTAAACCGAGATGGGCAACGGATAGGATTTTAGCTAACATTTTTCGAGATATTCTTTTCTTTTTTTAAACAAATTTTCCCTAAAACCACCTTCTTTAACAAACTTTTCTTGAGTCCAGCGCAGTTTTTGGTCGAGAAGCGAATTCGTTTGGTTAATGAGAATAATCATCGTGTTCGCCGCCGTTTCAGGAGAATTAATATTATTTTTATAATCGTTATAACTTTTATAAATTTTATAAGCGATCTTTCGAATTACTAAAGCTTGAGGGTTATTTTTGTCCCATATTAGTAGCTGGTGCTGGCGCAAATAGTCCTGGTAATCGTTTAAAAGTTCTTCCAGAGAGCCGCGGGCAACCCCCAGGAGCTTAAGTTTTCCCTCAAAACTTTTTTGAAGGTAACCCTCGGCAATATTTTGTTTTCCGGATCTTGCCGCTTGAACCATCTGATCTTTAGTTCGGGATTTATAGTCGATATATTTTTCAACAAATTCGACGGTAAAGTCGTAAATAATCTCGGATTGTTTGAAGAAGGGGAGGGATTTATAACCGCCCTCGTGGGCAGACGAGTTAAGGCCATTCATTATTTTTATAACTTTTATAATCTTTATAAATTTTATAATATTTATAAAGAATAAAAAAGCCAAGCAATCTTTAGTTTACAATCCACCAGTTAAATTGTAGTTCGGCTTTGGCTTTTTTATCAATGCCGACGGTAATTGTTTGGTCAACCGCATCCAGATTTTTAAGATAGATAACTTGATTGTCGGTGGAGCCGATGGGGGTCAAATAGACAAGTGAGCCTTCTTTAACAAACGGACTTCTGATTGTTACTTCCATGGTATCAATTGCTAATTTTCCGGTGCCGGCGGAAGCGATTGTTTCGAAAACTCCGTCAGGTCCTGGAGTTAGCAGGTTGCCGTCACGGTTGATATTTAATTCGGAAATTGTGGCAGATCCCGAGGACGTAAAGCCGCCTCCGGCGTCTAACGTCCCGAGAGCGACAATATTCCCGGTGAATTTGGCCGAGCCGGTGGCTTCGATTGTTTGGGCAAATAATGTTCCTTTTATAGTTAAGTCACCCTCGAAAAGAGCATTACCGTCAACGTCTATAGTTACTTTACCGGCCAGAAGATCAATTCCGCCCAAACCCTTGTTTTGTAAATAGAGCGTTCCCCCAAGCATATTAATTGAATTCCCGTCTGACAAAAGCAAAGTGCCGTCTTGGGAAATTGAGCCGGAAACAACAGTCTGGGCCAGAGAAGTCATGCCCAAAATAGTAATATTTTCTTCTATTTTGATGTCTTCGGACGGGGTCGTTGTTTCCCAGGTTTCCGCCAATTCTGCCAGCCAAGCAGAGTCGGTCGCGGTTAGATCATCCAGGTCGGCAGACGGAGTTGCTTCTAGCCCGGAAATATTCTCGGTTTGGATTTTTTGGGTAGTAATCGTCGCAATTAAAGCCTCCAGCCCTTCGATTGATTCGGCCTTAAGTTTTCTGATCCTGGCTGATTCGGCGACTAACTCATTTACAACTAATTCTCCGGAAACAGTCGCGTCGCCTGAGACAACAAGATCCTCGCCGATACCCACATTCCCGCTAAACTCGGCATCTCCGTCGATCAGTAATGTTCCAAAGCCGGATTCGTTTGCGATTGGCCGGATTTCGGCGGTTTCAACCACCGGGGAAATAATCTTTTCTTCAACCTTAAGCCTTTTGGTCAGAATATTTTCCGCCAGCAGGTTGGTTGTCTGTAAAAATCCGGTTTTAATCCTGGCAAAAACTCCATCAGCGCTGGCAATTACTTTAGTAAGAGTTTCGCCGGTAGAATTTAGAGTTACGGTAAGGTTTTCGGCCGTTTCTCCCATCCAGTTTTGGTCCAGAACACCGGAATAGGTAGCGGCAGAGGTATCAAGAGTAATTTCACCGGTATCGTTTAAACTCAATTCTCCCAATTGATCGGTTAGAGAGGAAATTTGGCCTTGTTGTTCCTGAATTCCTTTAGTTAACAAAGAAGTTAGTTTTGAATAATCCATCCCCTTTGCGTAAACACCGTCATCTTCCCAGTTAACCACTTCGGGAACAATTTTCCCGACTTCTTCGGCGATAAAACCTAGACTGTGAATTCCGCCATTTTCTGCTTTCCAGTCAAAATAAACAGGATTTAAAAGACTGATTTTTTCCAAGGCATTAGCCATTGGAGTGATATTTTCTTTCCATCTAATAGAAGAATATGTTGGCCAAGCGTTGGCCTGTCCTTGTCCGCTAGCATTGGCAATATTGGGAAGTTGAAGACGGTAGGTTGGTGTCGTCGTCCCGATGCCGACGTTGCCGCCACCCTCTTGAAGAATCAAG
>PEVD01000048.1:5854-6181 GCA_002780305.1 Candidatus Shapirobacteria bacterium CG03_land_8_20_14_0_80_40_19
ATGCCGACGTTGCCACTTATATATGTATTGTGAGCAATAATTCCCCCGAACCCAACTTCGTCGGAAATCCTAATTTCTAAATCTGAAATACTAAACAAATTCGAATTTTCTAAATCTAAATTTTCAAAAAGTTTTGAATTTTGTGCTTTGAAATTTGAGAATTGTTTAGGATTTAGTGCTTCGAATTTAGAGTTTTTCCAGATTCGGTAAATAGCTTCTTCTTGCTCAGTTAGAGCCTTACCAGTTTTCTTGTTAATATAGTGTCCCCCTACAAAGTTATGGGTTCCCTCGACCTCGATATCATAAACTTGCTCCGCTGGTAATTCC
>PEVD01000061.1 GCA_002780305.1 Candidatus Shapirobacteria bacterium CG03_land_8_20_14_0_80_40_19
TTTTTGCGTATATAAAAAGGGCTTTGCAGCGCTCGCCGCGGGGGCGGGCGCGGCGAGCGCCATTCCCGACTCGCCGGAAAATCCTAAACTGTGGCCACTGGTGGGCTCGAACCACCAACTTCTTCAATGTTCACCCGACTAAATTTGCAAAAGCAAATTTTGACGGGTAAATTTTTTTCTGTGGACATTGTAGGGATCGAACCTACGGCCTATCGCATGTGAAGCGATCGCTCTACCGCTGAGCTAAATGTCCAATCTCCCGATTGACACTAATTATACCAAGAAGATACAATAATGTTTATGATTCCCCTCTTAAAAAAGTTAGGTCAATTTTTTTTAGATACGATTCAGGCCATTGTTATGGCCTTGTCGATTTTCATTATTGTTTATTTATTTCTTTTTCAACCCCATCAAGTTAAAGGAAGTTCGATGTATGTTTCCTTTGAAGACGGTGAGTTTTTGTTAACTGATAAAATTTCTTATCGTTTTCATTCTCCGGCCCGCGGGGATGTTATTGTTTTTAAAGCCCCTAAAACTGAACCTTGCTCAGAAATTGAATGCGAATATATAAAAAGAATTATCGGTATGCCGGGTGATAGGGTTATGGTTTTTAAGGGTAAAGTGTATGTAAACGGTCAACCTTTATGGGAAACTTATCTCTCTTCCGAGATGGTTACTTCTGCCGGTCTAGCGATGCCTGAAGGACAGGAAATAACTGTTCCGGAGAATTACTACTTGCCGATGGGGGATAACCGTACACACTCCCGTGACGGTCGTGAATTCGGTCCAATTCCCCGCCAGTCGATTGTCGGCAGGGCATTTTTTCGCTATTGGCCAATTGACAGGATAGGAATCGTGAATCACCCGAATTTTTAAAATTACCGGCAAATTCCCTTGTAGATTAGCTGAAGCTTTTCTTCGGTTTCTTCCGGAGGGCCTTTGAGAAGAATCAATATTTTTGTTTCGCTTCTTGATCGGGTAAGTTTAACAATTGCTTTCTTTGTCAGTCCTTCGGCATTCTCCCGAAGCTTTTTTTCAATTTCTTCTTTCATTCTGTCGGTCTCTTTATCAACGTTTATTTGGTTAACAACTTTGGTTCTTACTTGTGTAGCGTTAACTCTTCTGGCAATATCCTCCGCCCTTCTGACCGAAGCGTTTTCCCGCAGTACCATTTTAAAGGCTTCAAGCATGAGTCTTGGATCGACAATCGCCGCCAAGGCCCTGGCATGACCCTCAGTAATAATACCGCTTAAGATCCCGTCCTTAACTGCATCGGGAAGAGTTAGCAAGCGAAGAGAGTTTGAAACATAGGCTTGGCTTTTTCCAATTCTTTTTGCAATATCACTGGTTGAAAGCATAAATTCATCTATCAGGCGTTGGAAAGATTTGGCTCTTTCAACCGGGTTCAAATCAATTCTTTGGATATTCTCAACGATTGCCATCTCTAACATTCCCCGGGGAGTAGTTTCTCTTACAATACAGGGAACATTCTTCAATCCGGCAACTTTTGCTGCCCTCCAGCGACGCTCTCCGGCAATGATCTGATAGCCGGCCGGAGTGGCCGCCACAATGAGGGGTTCAAGAATACCATGTTGTCTAATCGAATCAACTAAATCAACTATGCTCTCCGGGGAAATAACACCGCGGGGTTGAAGAGGATTTGATTGAAGTTCATCAATAAAGATTTTAATTATCTGGTCATCTGCCATTTTTAAATCACCTCAACAATTCTTTTTTGGTTTAATATTCTAAAACTAACCTTGCCGTCTCTAGCGGCAAAAAGGGTGAAATCACGTCCCTTCTTTACTCCTTTGCCCGAGTGAAAAATTGATCCAGCTTGTCTTATAATAATCTGGCTGGTTTTAACCTCTTGGCCGCCAAAAAGTTTAACGCCCAAACGGCGCCCTTTTCTTGGCGTTCCCTGATTTGCCCTTCCTCCAGCCGCTTTCTTGGTCGACATATAATTTTACTATTTTATTTCAATCTTCTTTATAAGTAAAGTGGTTTTTCTTGGTCGGAATCCAAGTTTTCTTCGATAACCGGTCTTAGCCTTAAATTTTGAAACCACAATTTTTTCACCTAAATTTTGATTTAAGACTTCAGCTTTAATTACGATCTCCTTCAAAAAAGGTTTACCGATTTTAAGCTTATCAGCGTCTGCATAAAGCGAAACTTGATCTAAAACAATTTCTTTCCCCTTTTCCCCCCAAAAACCGATAACTTCCAGTTTGTCACCCTCGCTTATTTTGTATTGGCTTCCTGAAAATTTAATTACAGCAAATTTCATGACCTTGATTTTACTTCAAACTTGAAGTTTTTGCAATTGATGTTAAAAATGTTTTATGGAAACAATTTTATTGATACTGTTGGTTCGGGAAACATTGCTGATAATGCCCAGGCCAATCATGGTTGCCACCATTGAACTTCCCCCATAAGAAAATAAAGGTAGGGTGATGCCGGTTATCGGCAGCAATCCCAGATTCATACCGATATTTACCATCGTCTGAAAACAAATCCCAAAAAAAATCCCCATAACAAGCAAAAAACTTTCCCGATTTGGACAACCTAAACCTATTTTTAAAATCCTTAAAAAAAGTAGAAAATAAAGAAAGATAAGTGAAATTGATCCTAAAAACCCAAACTCTTCCGCCATTGAAGAAAAAATAAAATCGGTGTGTTTTTCCGGTAAAAAAAATAAATGGCTTTGAGACCCTTTTCCCAGGCCCAAGCCCCAGAGCCGGCCGGACCCAACCGCAATTTTGGCTTGAATTTGATTATATCCTTCGCCTAAGGGGTCAGACGTTGGATTCAAAAAATGATAAGCCCTGGTTTTTTGATAATCTTTTAAAGAAAACCAAAATAAGGGCAATAAAAAAGCGCCAATTACCATAAATAAGATAATTTGCCTGGGTTTAATGCCTGAGTAAAAAAGAGTCCCGACAAAAATACTCGCCACTACCAGCATACTTCCTAAATCCGGCTGAAGAAAAATTAAAATAAAAAATGGAAGAAAAAAAATAAACAATTTCAAAAAATAAAGATGAGAATATTTTCTACTCCCCCAATACCAGGCAGTAAACAAACACAAAAACGGCTTGATAATTTCAGACGGCTGGACCGTATAATTGCCGATAGGGATCCACCTGACCGAACCGCGGGTTATAGTCCCAAAAACAAACGGCAAAATTAAAAAAACTAAGCTGGAGACATATAACAAGGGAGACAAGGAAAGTAAGATACCGTAATCAAAAAAATGAAATAAAAAAAATAAAAATGAAGAAACTAAGATATAAAACAAATGATCTTTAATAATTGCCGGTTGAACGCTTAAAACCATGCCCAAGCTAAAAATCAGCAAAAATATTACCGGCAAAAATAAATAGAAGTCAAACTTTTTTGTTTCAAACATTCCGGATTATTTTCACTTCTTTGTTTTTGATAATTTCCAGCGAAAAGGTTTTATTTTTGATTTCTTCTTCAAAATTTTTCGGCCAAGAGGGGAGACCAATTTTAATTCTTTCAGACAAGCCGCAACCGGCATTTTTCCTTGCTTCTTGAATTTGTCTTATTAGATCTCTCGCCCACCCTTCTTCTTTAAGCTCTGGCGTTATTTGTGTATCAAAAGAAACTTCTGTCTCCCCTTTTCCCTTGATAAACTTAATTTTTTTAACATTTAACTCACCTTTAATCAATTCCAAGAGGTCTTCACTAATTTCAAATTTCAAATTTCTAATTTCAAATTCCGCAAGTGGTTGTCTTACTTTTATCCCCTCTTCTTTCCTTTTAGCATGACCAAGCTCGCAAACTTTTCTAACCGTTTCCATCATTTTTTCCAGTTTTTCGTCTATTAAAGACTGGTCAAAAGAAGGCCAATCCTGTAAATGAACCGATTCTTCTTCAGTAAGGTTTTTAAAAATCTCTTCTGATAAAAAAGGAATAAAGGGGGCCAAAAGTTTGGCCAGCGACACCAAAACGATATAAAAAGTGCGGTAACAATCGATTTTATCTTTTCTGTTTCTTGACCTTCTGACGAACCAGGTAGAAAAATCACCCACAAATTTTTCAATTTCTAAAGAAGCGCTATAAGCATCATACTTTTCTAAATTATCCGTTACTGTTTTAATTAAATTGTTTAACCGGGAAATTGCCCATCTGTCTAAAACATTTTCTGAAACATTAAAAAACTTCAGGGTCGATCGTTCAATTTTATCTAAGTTTGAATAAGTAACAAAAAAATTATAAATATTCCACAAAAGCAAATGAAATCTTCTTCTTGTTTCATCAGCAATGTTATAACCAAAGTTTAAATTCTGTACCGGATTCTGTGTTAAATACATCCATCGCATAACATCCGCCCCCATTTTCCCTACCGCCTCATCAAACCAAATAGTATTTCCTTTGCTTTTGTGCATTTCCTCACCCTTTTCATCACGAACCAAACCGTGGCCAAGTAAAGTTTTAAAAGGAGGGCAATTTTCTAACACTGTTGACATTGTCAAAATTGAATAAAACCAGTTTTTAAATTGCCCGGGGAAACATTCAGTTACAAAGTCAGCCGGAAACCACTGGCGCCAATAACTTTTATCGCCCAGATAACTGACTTTTTTGGACCCAGAATCAATTAAGGTTGAAAAAGGAACAATTCCGGCGTCAAGCCAGGGATTTCCTACATCTTTTATCCGACTGGAAATTTTCCCGCATTTTGAACACTTTATTTTAACCGCGTCAATCCAAGGACGATGAGGGCTATGTCCGGAAAATGAATCAAAACCTTCAACCGCTTTTTCTTTTAATTCTTCTTCACTGCCGATAATATCAAAATTGCCGCACTGGCATTCCCAAATAGGCAAAGCAAGCCCCCAATACCTCTTTTTAGAGATCATCCAGTCGTCCATATTGTTAAGCCAGTCGATTTCCCGGTCTAAAGCCCAATCCGGAATCCAAGAAGCTTTTTCGGCTGATTTTTTTAAAGAATCACGCACCGGATCCATTTTAATATACCACTCGTCAACAACTCTCCAAACCAATTCCGTTTTACACCGCCAGCAGGTAGGATAACGATGAGTAAAAGGCTTAATCTCAAAAATAAAATCTTTAAGCTCCTCGCTTTTTAGAATCAAATTAGGATCGTTTTTAGCATTTTTGCCGGTAAATTCTCCAAACCCATCCAAATAGTTAGCCGCCTCATCAATAGCCGGCAAAACCGGCAAACCTTTTTCTTTACCTAATGCAAAATCTTCAGTGCCACAACCGGTTGCAATATGAACAATTCCAGAACCTTCGGTGGCTACAACCAATTCTTCAGAAGTTACAACCGAGTGAAAAGTTTTTTCATTTTGATTTCTTGCCTGCCGGACCGCGGGCAAATTATCAAATGGCGCAGAATATTTAAAACCAATCAATTCACTGCCCTTAACTTTTTTTACAACATTAAGATTTCCACCAAAAAGTGAACTGGCCAAAGAGCCGACGACCCAAAAATTTTCTCCCGTTGTACCGGTAACCAGAAAATATTCCAATTCGGGATTAACCGCCAAAGCGACATTGGCAGGCAAAGTCCAAGGGGTTGTTGTCCAAACCAGGAAAAATTCGCCTTTTTTCCCTTCTACGGGCAACTCAAAAAAAATCGAGTTATGTGTCAATTCCTTGTATTCTTCCTGTAAAATCTCGTGCTGAGAAATAGCAGTTCCGCAACGGGGACACCAAGGAACAGCATCTCTACCCTTGTAAATCAGTCCTTTTTCATAACAATTTTTTAAAAAATACCAAATTGTATAGTTGTTTTCGTTGCTCATGGTGTAGTAAGAATTTTCCCAATCCATAAAATATCCAAGCTTTTTGGACTGTTCTGTTTGCACTTTTGACCAATTCTGTGTAGATTCTTTACAGTCCTCGACAAATTTTTCAATTCCATAATTCTCAATATCTTTTTTCGACTTAAAACCAAGTTTTTTTTCGACTTCAACCTCAACCCACAAACCCTGGTTGTCAAAACCATTTTGAAATCTTTGTTTGAAGCCTTGCATATTTTTAAATTTTTGCCATAAATCTTTATAAGTTCTTCCCCAGGCATGATGAACACCCATTGGGTTATTGGCGGTAATCGGGCCGTCAATAAAGGAAAATCTTTTATCGGATTTTGAATTTTTCTGCAGATATTTTTTAACAATATTCTGCTCTTCCCACCTTACCAGCCACTTTCTCTCAAGCTCTACAAAATCAACTTTTTGGTCTACCGGTT
>PEVD01000009.1:0-55105 GCA_002780305.1 Candidatus Shapirobacteria bacterium CG03_land_8_20_14_0_80_40_19
AATTTTTGCAAAGGGACATAAAGACGGTTTGAAGCAAGGATAATATAATTAGCCTTTTTGAGATTAGAATTAACCTTTTCCCACTTAAGCGTTGAAGAATCATTTTCATACATTGGCATTTCTAAAAGATGATATTTTTCTCCGCCGAAAGTCGGCAAACCGTCATCCCAGTGTTCAAGCGCCAGAGACGACCCGGCAGGAATATTTTTATTGATCCACTCACTGGCGGCGGTTCTGGTATTTGGGCGGGAATAAATAGAAAGAAAAGCGGTTGACCAAAGAAGTGTGGAGAATAGGATAAACAGAGCCGATAGAACTAATCTTTTTTTTGAACGGCGAAAGAGGGTTGATAAAAACCAAGCGGAAAACAGAAAAAATATCGGGTAAAGCGGGGAAAGATAGCGCATAAATTTAACCGCAAAACAGCCGACAACCAAAAAGTAGGCGAAGAAAAAAGAAAACAGAATCAGTATTTTTGCTTCCTGTTCTTCGTTCCCTGGTTTGGGAAATTCCTTTAGTAGATAAAAAATTAAATAAACAACGGAAATAACCGAAGTCAACCCCAGCGGAATACCAGCGCCCCAAAAAATCATATTTTTCAAATGGTAGAGGTAGGGGGTTGTTCCAACATATTGCAGTGTGTAAGGGAAAACATAGGCATTTTTGGTCATTGCCTGCTGTTCCTTGGTTTGGCGCCAAAAAGTGGAGAAATCAATGATGGCGTACGGCTCAAGAATGATAAAGGTGATAATGGTTATAAACAATATAACGGTTAAATATTTGACGTTGACCAAAATAAACTTTGCCAAACGGTACAGTTTGTTTTTAAAGATGACAATTTTCTTTTCGGTAGAATAAAAGATTTTTTTATCTTTAAAAAATAAGCGCATTCTTCGGCCGATAACCAGAATCAAGCCCATGGCAATGGAAGTTCCAACGGAGGCAATCAGGACGGTAGCCGAGACTTTCGTTGCCAGTGCAAAACCAAAAGGGATCCCCACTAAAAAAGAATTTTTTAAAGAAGGTTTTTCATAAAAAATAATTAATCGATAAAGAGTTAAACAAACAAAAAATGTTAAGAAGGTATCTACCGCAAAAAAATGGGAAAGCTGGATTGGGAAAGCACAAAAGGCGTAAAAAGCAGAAGCCAAAACACCAATTGCCGGGGAGAAGATTTTTCTTCCTAATTTAAACAATAATATTACTGTACCAATATCAAACAAGGCAGAAAGCACTCTTCCGGTTAAATTAATTGAAGAATAGGTTGACAGAAGCGGATTTTGAAAAACAAAGGCAGTAATACTTGAAAATATTTTTAATAAATAAATAGGGAAACTGCCATAAGGAAAGAATTTTGGATTAAGCGGGCTTTCCGCAGAAAAGAACTCGGACAAAGTTGCCGGGAACTGAATTTTCCCGGTCACCATAACGAGCATTCTTTCGTCCGGGTGAAGATGCTGGCCCTGGTCCCAGTTAAGGCCATAAAGGCGGAAAAATAGAGCAAGGATAATGATGAAAAAAAGAATTATTTTATAACTAATTTTATTTAAAAAGATTTTCATAATCATTTGCGGTTAAATAAGTTCTTTTTTTATAAATTCTTATTGTTGGATGGTCAAAGACAGTAAATGTCTCCTCGCTTTGCTCGTCGTCAATTTGAAATTTGAAATTTGAAACTTGAAACTGGGGAAAAGGACGAAATATTTTTATTTCTGTAAAACCTAGTTTACCGGAAAAGAGCAGTTGGTAATATTTGGTGGTTAAAGGAAAATTTCTTGGGAGGCGCAGGTGGTTGGCAAATATCCGGCGGGAAGGGATAATAATAAAGTTTGATTTTTCAAGAGAGTCTAATAATTTTGGGAACAGTTCTGGATTTTCATCAAGATGATAGAAATCGAAAGATACGGGAGTAATTGAGTAATTAGGACGAGAAATCGGGAGGTCGACGACATTGCCGGTGTCATAAAGAATTTGGGAACCGGCGGGAATATTTTTATAAATCCATTCGGAGGCGGTAAAACGAATATCGGGGGAAAAATAAATAGAAGAAAAAATGATTCCGGGAATAACCGCAAAGAAGACGGCTAAGTAGCTTAGGTATCTTAAGTTTCTTAAGTGTCTTAAGTGACCTAAGAATAAACCGGAAAAAATGGGGAAAAAAGCGAAAATCGGGGACATAAAACGGGTCCATTTGGTGAACAAAAAGGCTTGGGAGAGAAAATAAAATAAAAAAGCGAGAGTAGTAATTAATAATTGGTAATTAGTAATTAGGGAATACTGAGTTTTTTTCTTAATGGGAGCAAGAGAAATCAGGGAAACAAGAAAACCGAGAATACCGAGGATGAAAATTGGTGCCCCAAGAGCGTAAGGAAGGATTTTTTGGAGTTGAAATAAAATTGGTTTTGTGTCAATAAATTGACGGGTGTAAAAGACCAAGGTTTGGCCGGTGGCAACAGAAGTTTCGTAAAGTAAGGTTCCGCGCGATTCTTTAAAAGCAAGTAAGAGGTAGGGAGAACTGATGAGGGTAAAAATGAGAGCGAAAATAAGAGCAAAAAGATATTTCCCAAAGAGTTTCAGGAAATCAGCGAAAGTTTTAAATTTCGTTACCGTTATAAAAATTATGAAAGTTATAAAAACAGGGAAGCCAAAAACAAGTGCGCTGATTTTGGTACCGATTGCCAAACCAAAAACTATTCCTAAAAAAATGAAATATTTTAATTTTCGAGCCTCAAAAATTTTAAAAGAAAGAAATAAAATAAGAAGAAAAAAGAAAGAAAGTAAAGATTCGGTCGTGCCAAAATGAGAGATTTGGATAAGACCGGGGGTGAGGGCGACAAGAAGGGTGGCGAGAAGCGGGGGTGAGAAGTGGAAAGTGGGTCGAGGGTGAGAGGTGGGGGTGAGCTTTTTTGAGATAAGATAAACCAAATAAACCGTACCAACTCCGGCAAGGGCGGACCAGAAACGGAGAAAAAAAATCGCTTCCTGACTGTTTATAAAACTAATTTTTATCCAGGGAATTAGATTATAAATAACGGCGGAAAAATAGGATAGATAAAGAGGAAATTGGCCGTAGGCAAAAAAGTGCGGATTAAGTTTATCCTGCCAGCTTAATTGGGTAACGGCACGGGCCATATTCCATTCATCGGGATGAGGCGTGTAAGGAAAACACCAAGTCAATCCGCCAAAACGGGTAACCACCGCCAAGAGCAAGACGGCAGTAATAGACCAATTATTTTTTAGTTTTTTTAATAATATCATCGGCGACTTCCCTCCCTAATTTTATGGCATAGTTTACGCCCCGGTCATATGGGTAAACATGGTGCAGACTTGTCCAAAATAAATTTGGAATTGGCGTTTTTATTGAAGGAAGCGAGGTTTGAGAGTAATTAAGGGTGGGGATGGGTTGAGCGTATAAATCAGAAAATAATTTGAAATTTGAAATTTGAAATTTGAAATTAGGGTTGATTTTTTTTAAATATGGCAGGAATTCTTTTAAAATATCCTCTTTCTTCATTTTAAAATAGCGGTGGTTTTGGGGATAATAACCGCCGACATAGACAAGATGTTCTCCGCCGTAATGTTTGGGATCAATGAAATTGGTATGTTCAACCACCGCTATAAAAGGGAAGCCCGGTTCGTTTATGTTCAGCCAATAAGTATTATCTGCCAAAAATTTATCTTTTAGCGATAAAACCAAATTTAAACAGCCGATCATTTTCAGATTTTGAATTTTATTCTTATAACTTTCAGGCAGATCTGGCGTTATTTTCAAAAAAACTTGTGCCGGAGCGGTAACAAAAATTTTATCGGAATTGTTAAAATGATTTAAATCATTTAAGTTTTTAATTTCCGTGTTAAGAAATATTCTGCCTTTATTGTTTTTAATGTTTTCCGCTAATTTATTAATTAATATTTGATTTCCGCCTTCAAAATAGCCTAAAGAAAAACTTCTTTTTTTAACTCTGGTCCAAAACCAAGAAGCGGGAATTTGGTGATAATCACCGCCGAATTTGCTTTCCAAAAGCGGTTTCCAGAGAGTGTTAAACGAACCCTCGCCCATAAATGTTCGAATAAATTTTTCGGCGGTGATTTTTTCCAGGGGTTTCCAGAAGGGATTTATTTTTAAGAAAGCACTGACGATTCCGGTTTTTACTTTATCGGCCAGATTCAACTTTGAAAAAGAGAGAACACTTCGCGGGTTGTCAAAACGGTAAATATTTCCGTCAACAAAAATGGACGATTTGGGAATTTTGAAAAAAAGTTTATTTTCAATTTCCAATTCTTTGGCAAGTTCCAAAACCTCTTTATCGGAAGAAAAAAAGTGATGATAATATCTTTCCAGCGACCACTCCCAATTATTATTCTTGAAAGACCCTCCTAGTCCGCCAAGCTCACTTTCTTTTTCAAAAACAAAAACAGAGTGCCCTTTTTGACTTAGATAATAAGCGGCGGTTAAACCACTGAACCCGGCGCCGATGACCGCTACTTTCATGGTTGAATTTTAACTCCTGGGGGGCATTTTTTAAAGAAGAAGGAAAGCCAAACCGATAGCGACAAACATGACTCCTCCGCCTAAGAAAATCCAGGTCGGCAGATCAGTCCCCGACTTTAGAACTTGGCCTGAAGGGACGGTCGTCCTGCTTGGTTTTTCGGTCGGGGTTGGGGAAAGAGTGGGGGTTGGGCTTGGAGAGATAATCTCTCCTGAAGGAGTGGCGGTATAAGTTGGGAGGTCGCTTGTCCCGGCGGCCAAAACAATAAAACCACGACTGACGGTTTTTATAAAACCATCCTTATCGACATAGGAAACTTTTATCTGATGATTTCCAGGAGTTAGCGGTTTTGCCGGCGACCATTTCCATTGTCCTTGCTTGTCGACATTAGTTTCGTCTAAAATTTTTTCTTCGGACTCAACGACAATGTTAAGGAGTTTTTCTTTTGGGCCGGTGCCGAAAAATTCCGGTATCGGGTTATTGATATTTTCTTCTTCCGACGGATAGACAATAATAACTTCTTCATTTTGGCCCACAGATTCAAAGCCGGCAAAATTCAGTGTCCCGGTAGGAAAAACGTTAGAACCGATGGCTACCGTCGGAGTGGGGATGTTTGGGTTCTTAATAAAATCATAACTTTGTCCTAAAACAATATCCGGAGCGGGATTGTCGCTCCCGGCGGCCAAAATGGCGGAAGCGGTTTGTCCGCCTGCCTGGACAAAAATTTCTTCTATTTGAGCCGACTGGTCGTAATTCAAATAATTTTGCAAATCGTCGGTTCTGGTTTTAGAAAGCAAAATCATCCAATAACCGTTTTCTTCTACCAAGCCGGCTTGGGTGACAGCCCCGGATAAGGACAAATAGACAATGGCGCCGACTCCGGGAGTTCCCTGGGAGGTCAAAATCTTTCCTTGGGCGATATCACTGGCGGGCAGGGCTTTTTCTGGGGCAGTGGTTACTTCATAGGGTTTACCTGCCTGAGTGTAGCTTTTGTTGGCCGATGAAATTTTAAAGAAATATTTAGTGCTTGTCTTAAGATTATCAAGCAGGACATAATGTATCTTGTAATTGCCAAGCACTTCTTTTTCTTCATCCCTAATATCTTTTTGGGTTTTGTCAACCGAAGAACTTTCTCCATAAAGGATGGCTCCTGAGGCTTGAGAGTCAGTTATCCAGGAAACAACGAACGAACTACTGTCAATGTTTGTAATTTTAACTTGCTGGGGAAAACTTTCAGAAGATGCTTTCAAAAAATAACCCTGTCCTTTGTCGATAAGAATAACCCCTCCGGCTAGTCCTGTAATAATTAAAAAAATTGCCGCAAAAACAGGGATTTTTTTAATTTTAATAGTTTCTTTTTTCAAGTTCATCAAAGACCTCTTCGTCAAGTTGCGGATTAATAATCCTTGTTTCTTGAGGAGTTAAAACCGGCTTCTCCCCCGGCTTATTTAAAACTTTAAAAACACCCAAATATATCAGGACAATAGCGATTGATAAGGCCAAAACCGCCATTAAAAATATTTCTTTACTTAATCTTTTTTTTACTTTATTCATTTTCAAAAAATATAACACCGGAAATATTTAGCTGAAGGGTGGTGTTAATTATTTCCTCTTCTTTTTTCTTTGTTTCGGAGATACCGGTTAACTCAATTTTGATCAGGCGGCGCGAGCTTTCCAAAAGCGAAACAAAATTTTTTAGATTTAAATAATCGCCTTTGGCGTTAGTAGAAAAATTGATCGTTTGACCGGAAGAGGGTTTTTGGGATTGGCTGACCGGTGGGGCAGGGTTAAGATCAATCTTCTCAAAAGTTAGAGATGATAATTCAACTTGTGAGGATAAAGCGGTGCTTTCTAAAAAGTTTGCCAGCCAGGGAAACTCGCTTTTTTCCGGTAAGGCCTGATTTAACATTGGCAGCCGTTGGCTGTTTATCGCATACACCTTTTGGGCGGCAACCAGTGAGTTAATTTTTTTGTCTAAAAGAAGACTGGCCGCCTCTTTTTCTTCTATTTCCTTGATTAGTTTAGTGATCGTAATAACTGTCGGCCTGATCGCCACAATTAAAAAAAAGGCCACGGTAGAAACAGATAATGAAAGCCAGATAAGAGGTTTTTTTTGGTCTGTGTTCATTTTTTAAACACGGCGCTGATTTCAAAATTAATACCAGGCGCAAATTCTTTTTGGCTTATTGTCCCTAGACTGATTTGGGAGAAGTTTGGCTGTCTTTTAATTCCGGTCAAAAGGAGACTGATTCCTTGTTCGGAAAGACTATTTCCGCTTATTCTTAAATTGCTCTTCTCTATCTGAATCGCATTAAAGGTCACATCCAGTGGAATCAGTTGGCTTACTTGATTGACGATGACCGAGGGCCTCTGTTCTTCAGCCAGAATACCTTTGATCAGTTTTGCTTTTTCTTGAACAAGAAGAAATTCTTGTTCAAAGTCAGCCATAGAACTGACCATTGCCTTTTTTTGTCTTAGGCTGTCAAACAGGTTGGAGAGTTTGGTGTCAAAATAAAATCTTGATAGAAAGGCGCAGATGACCACAAATTCAGTTAAAACTACAATCCACCGGCCGGTCGAGGTAGCCCAATTTAACAATTTTCCCGCGTTGGTGTTTTCAAAACCTGTTTTAGGAAAGAGATTAACCTTCGTTTTTCCGAGCATTAACTAAAGTATAGTGGAAAGTTCCTGGAGTTGTCAAAGCCTGGCGAGTTTACTCTTAATTCTTTTGGCTTTATTTTTGTGAATGATTCCTGATTTTACCGCTTTGTCGGCAGCGGAATAAAGCAAGGAAAGGTCGTCTTTGGCCTTAGACTTTATAAATTTTTTAATCAAATTTTTCAATGCGAGTCTCTTCTTTGAATTTAGAAGATATCTTTTTTTGCTCTGTCTGAGAGCCTTTTTGGCTCCAACGATAATCGGCATAATGGGAATTATACCCGATTACCCCTTTAAAAAGCAATAATTTATTAATATACTCGGAAGTAAAAGATGATAAAGAAATTTTGGCAAAATGGACGCGAGCTTTTAATCCGGCCGCAGTCGGGTATTTTTTCGGCGGCTTTGGTAATTGCTCTGACTTATGGAGTTTCGATGGTTTTAGGAATATTGCGGGAAAGAATTTTGGTGGCAAAGTTTTACACTTGCTGCCGTGGCCAACTTGACAGTTATTATGCGGCTTTTAGGCTTCCGGATATAATTTTTCAACTGGTAGTTATCGGCGCGCTTTCTTCAGCTTTTATCCCGGTATTTTCGGAAAAATTAACAAAAAATAGAAATGAAGCTTACCGGTTGTCTTCATCCCTAATAAATCTTTTTTTAATTTCATTTTTACTTTTATGTTTAATTGTTTATTTTTACGCCAAGCCGCTTTCTTTATTTATAACAGGAAACTTTTCTTCTTCTCAAATTGATTTAATGGTGGGAATGACCAGGTTAATGCTGTTGGCGCAGGTTTTCTTTCTGATCTCCAATTTTTTTTCGGCGATGATCCAATCTCAACAGCGTTTTTTACTACCCTCGTTGTCGCCTGTTGTTTACAACTTAGGAATTATTGTTTCCATTTTATTATTTGCCGGCCGGTGGGGAATTCGGTCAGCCGCCGCCGGGGTAGTCTTGGGTGCCTTTTTGCACTTGCTGATTCAGATTCCTTTGGTTTACAAATTGGGATACCGCCATGCTTTTATTTTGGAAAAAACCGCTGGAGTCCGCCGGGTTCTTAAATTAATGGTGCCAAGAACCCTTGCTTTAGCGGCCGGTCAAATAGAATTAACTTACAGCGTGTTTTTGGCAACTTCGCTTTCTGCCGGATCACTAACTCTTTACAACCTGGCTCAACGTCTGGCTGATTTGCCGGTTAGGTTAATGGGTACTTCTGTCGGCCAAGCTGCCCTGCCGACTCTTTCGGCTCAACTGGCTCAAGAAAAAAAAGAGGATTTTATAAAAACTTTAAATCAATCTCTAAGCCAGCTTTTTTATCTTGCTTTTCCATGCACCGCTTTGTTTTTAGTCTTAAGGCTTCAAGCGGTTCGTTTTGCTTATGGGGCAAAAACCTTTCCGTGGCAGGCAACCGTGATGACAAGTCAAACTTTAGCGATGATTACTCTTTCGATTTTTTCTCAAAGTGCGATTCAGCTTTTGGTCCGTGGATTTTATGCCTTTCATGACACAATCACCCCTTTTGTCATCAGCGTGACTTGTGTGGCTTTGAATGTTTTACTTAGTTTACTGCTGGTTAAAAAAATGAGCTTGGGGATACTGGGGTTGGCGGCGGCTTTTTCGATTACCAGTTTTGTCAACTTTTTGTTGTTATTTCTTTTTTTAAACTTTCGCAAAATCAGGTTTATTTTCCGTTCTGATTTTTATCGTTATTCAAAGATGTTTCTGGCGGCGATTTTTTCCGGGTTTATTTCTTGGTTTTTATTAAGAGTTTTGGATGGAACCGTATTTGACACTACGAAAACCATTCCGCTCTTGTTTTTAACCCTTATTTGTGCCGTTATGGGAATTTTGGTGTATTTTTTCTTTTCTCTTGTTTTTAAATTAAACGAAATGCAGATGATTTTTCGAATTTTTCGTTCGTTCGGAAGATGGAGAGACACTTTGTTTTCCGTTAAAGAGGCGATTGGTTCTCCGCCGGAAACAACCAGCGGATCCTAGTCGAAATTTTTTTGATAAAGGATTTCTTGATTAGTGGTGATTGAAAGATTGTCGATAAACCCTTCAACAGAGTTATTTTCCCGGCGGCTGCCTCCGATTAGAATAAAATCTCCAAGCTTAATATTGGAAGTTGTTTTGGTGATTGACTCTTTACCGTTAAAAACCACCTTCATTTGTTTTAAATTATTATCAAAAGAAAAAGAAAGATTGTGCCAGGTATTTCTGTCTAAAAATTCGATTGGCAGAACAACTTGTTCGACGGTTTCTCCGTAGTTAACAAAACTAGAAATTATTTTCGGGCTATCACTGTTTTCGTACCAAGCGGAAATTCCGTCTCCAACCGGATTTTTACTTTCCAAAAAAATATGTTTTTGTTTTTCCAAGGTATTCCAGTTTGGTTTAAACAAAAACGAAAACTCAGCTTGGCTGACTGCTGGTTGATTCAAGAGAAAAATTAAGGGTGGAGTATTAATGGTGAGCTTAGCGGAGGAATCTTGCGGAAGATCGGTCGCTCCCTTGGCGATAACTAAAGCCGGCGAGGCGCGGTTAATTTCCAAGAGAACAACAGCGTTGGCTGCAAGATCAATGTTGGTGCTTAGGTTGTTGTTGACCGAAATTGTTTTTGATTCGGGAATAAACGGCTCGCGCGAGGGGCCAAGAAAATAAGAATTAATTTGGTATATTCCCGGAAGGGGATCTTTTAGACCTATCTCAAAATTGCTTGGTTTTTCTTTTTCGCGGGATAAAACAAAGCAGTAATTTTCTTTTCCGTCGGTGGAGCCGATTACCGTCACTCCGGACAAGGGCTCTTGTGGCTTTATTTCGAGTTCCAGCAACTTATTTAAATAGGCAAAAGAATAATAGCGGGGTTTGGGGGTAAGACCGTAAATTTGGTTAGTTATAAGACCCCATCGGCCCCAAAATTCTTTTCCCTCCGGAGAGGGTCCGTCTACCAACTCAAAAGTAAAAAGTTTATTAAGTGAATCTTTTAATTTTTCGATGGCCACAATGGTATGGCTGGCGTCAAAATACGAATCGTGCAGCTCCGACATTTCCGGAACCGATCCCCACTCCGAAATAATTAACTCCGTATCGGCGAAATGGTTTTTAAAACTGGCCAGGTTTTTTAAGTTATTGACTTCGGTTAGGGTTTTTCCCGGATTGAGTTGGTAAGAATGCCAGGAAATAAAATCCAGTCTTGTTTTACTTTCTCCGGCCCTTCGTAAAAATGTTTCTATCCAATCTTTCTTTAGGGTGGTAATGGCCGGGCCGCCGATTTTGAAAGAATTGCAGTTTTGACAATTTTCGGCGGCAAGGACGGAGGCGCGATAAAGACTGAAATACTGCTCGGGTGTCATTTTCCCGAAAAGATCCGGCTCGTTCCAGACTTCATAGTAAACACCAAGTAAGTTTTTTTGGTTTTTTCCGCTGTATTGTTGAATGGTTTTTTGCACCAAAGCCTGCCAGCCTGTTAGGTCGGAGGGGAAAGTGGTCAAGTCACCGGAAATAGGAGGGGGAAAATAAGAAAGGGCTAAAAAGGGATTGGCACCCGCCTTGATTATTTCGTTTACCCTTAAATCCAAATTGGGAAAATCGAAAAGATGGTCAATCCGAACATAGCGAGGTTGTAACGCTTGGATAAGGGGGCTGGCCGGTTCCAACATTGGTTTTTGTTCCTCCCCGCCTTGGCTGAAATTCGGCCAAATGCGGTTAATTTTTCCCTGTGGGATAATACCGTAAACAGCCACTGTCGTTTTTTCTTCGGCAAACTTACCTAAAAATTGAGTTTGTTTCAAAAGAAGAGTGATAGAAAAAACGGTTGTTGTCAGAAAAAAAAAGATAAACAATCCAAGGATTTTATTTTTTGTCATCTACTAATAATATAACACTTGACAACAGTTAGCACTCATGATAATCTACTGCTAATTATGGGGTTAGAAGAAAGACAAACAAAAGTTCTTAAAGCAGTAGTTGAAGAATATATCAATACCGCTTTGCCGATTGGTTCGGGGACAATCGAGAAGAAATACAATCTTGGAGTTTCGCCGGCAACTATCCGCAACGAAATGGTTAAACTGACTCAAGCCGGTTATCTTAAAAAGGCTCATTCTTCTTCCGGCCGGATACCGACATCGATGGCGCTGAAGTACTATGTCAGCAACTTAATGAAAGAGCAACATTTGTCTTTATCTGAAGAAGTGGCGGTCAAAGAAAAAGTTTGGGACTACCGCCATGAGATGGATAAGTTACTTCGGGAAATGACCCGGGAGTTGGCGAACAGGACGAGAGAGTTGGCGATTTCTATCACCGACGAAGGGGATATTTATACGGCCGGAACGGCCAACATTCTTGAGGCGCCGGAGTTTTACGATATCGATTTAACCAAAAACCTGCTTTCAAGGCTGGACGGAGTTGATTTTTGGGAAGAATTGATAAACCGTTCGGTTTTACCAATCGACGAAATTGATTTGCTTTTAGGAAATGATTTTGGCAATGAGGAAATGGAGCCTTGCAGTTTTATCTTTAGCCGTTTCTCGGCCGGGCCCAGAAAAGGGGCTATTGGAGTGATCGGACCGGCCAGAATAAACTTTTGCCGGGTTTTCCCGACCGTCAGGTATTTTAAGGAATTGTTAGATGAAGTATTCAAGGGGTGGTAAGAAGACTACCGAAAATAGAGAATTGGAGTTAGAATAAGAGAATGAAAAACCAAGACAAAGTCACTAAAGATAAAGAAAATACTGAGCTTAAAAAACAAATCGAAGTTTTAACGAATGACTGGAAAAGGGCCTTGGCCGATTACCAGAATTTGCAAAGGAGATATGAAAAAGAAAAGATTGAATTTGCCCAGTACGCAAACGGTATTCTGGTTTTGAAGTTACTTTCGACCCTCGATTATCTGGAGAAAGTGCAAAGTTATTTAAAAGACGATGGTTTAGGCTTGGCGATAAAAGAATTTAAAAATGTGCTGTCCGAAGAAGGATTAAAGGAGGTTGAAGTTTTGGGAAAAAAGTTTAATCCGGAAGAGATGGAAGCGATTGAAAAAATTGACGGTGAGGAAGATAAAGTAATCGAAGTTATATCCAAAGGTTACCGGCTTAAAGATAAACTAATCAGACCAGCAAAAGTAAAAGTTAGTGTTATTATAATATAAACAGGAGGTAATAAAAATGGGAAAAATTATCGGTATCGATTTAGGCACAACCAATTCTTGTGTGGCGGTGATGGAAGGTGGCAGCCCAAAAGTGATTTACTCGGCCGAAGGCCGTAATGTTATCCCCTCGGTGGTTGACCCGGTTTCTCATATTGTCGGCGACGTGGCTAAGAGACAGGTGGTGGTTAAGCCGAGATCAACCATTTTTTCCATCAAGCGGTTAATGGGAAGAAAATATAAAGACGAATCGGTGCAGAGAGATATTAAATGGTTGCCTTATTCAATCAAAGAAGGCCGTGACGGTATGGCGGTGGTGGAAGTTGACGGCCGGACTTTCACCCCACAGGAAATTTCGGCGATGATTTTACAAAAAATCAAAGCTGACGCCGAAAGTTATCTGGGCGGAAAAGTAACTCAAGCCGTGATTACTGTTCCGGCTTATTTTGACGATTCACAAAGACAGGCAACCAAACAGGCGGGAGAAATTGCCGGCTTGGAAGTACTTCGTATAATCAATGAGCCGACCGCTTCTTCCCTGGCTTATGGTTTGGACAAGAAAAACGCCCACACGATTGCGGTTTACGATTTGGGTGGAGGGACCTTTGATATTTCCGTTTTGGAACTTGGGGAGGGTGTTTATGAAGTCAAAGCGACTAACGGAGATACCCATCTTGGAGGAGACGACTTTGACCAAGTGGTTTTAAGTTACTTAGCCGAAACTTTTCAGAAGGAAAACGGAATAGATTTAAGAAAAGATCCACAAGCTCTGCAAAGGTTGAGAGACGCAGCGGAAAAGGCAAAAATCGAGCTTTCTTCTTCCAAGGAAGCGGAAATCAACCAGCCCTTTATTACCCAAGGGAAAGACGGTAACCCGCTTCATTTAAACATGAAGCTTTCACGGGCAAAACTGGAAGAACTGGTTGACGATCTTATCCAGAAAACGATTGAACCGGTTAAAAAATGTTTAGCTGATGCTAAAAAGGAGAAAAAAGATATTGACGAAATCGTTATGGTCGGGGGAATGACCCGTATGCCGAAGGTTTACGAAACCGTTAAAAATTTCTTCGGCAAAGAGCCGAACCGGTCCGTTAATCCAGATGAAGTGGTGGCGGTTGGAGCCGCAATCCAAGGGGGAGTTTTGGGAGGCGAAGTCAAAGATGTTTTACTGCTTGATGTTACCCCGTTGACTTTGGGAATTGAAACCCTGGGAAGCGTGGCAACACCCTTAATTCCCAGAAACACCACCGTTCCGACGTCTAAATCTCAAGTTTTTTCAACCGCGGCGGATAACCAAACCCAGGTTGAAGTTAATGTGCTGCAGGGAGAACGGCCAATGGCGGCAGACAATAAATCTTTAGGCCGGTTCGTCCTTGACGGAATTCCGCCGGCACCAAGAGGGATTCCTCAAATTGAGGTAAGCTTTGACATCGACGCCAACGGTATTTTAAATGTGGCAGCTAAAGATAAGGCGACCGGGAGATCTCAAAGTGTTTCCATCAAAGGATCAACCGGTCTTTCTAAAGACGAAGTTGAGAAAATGACCAAAGAAGCGGAAGTGCATGCTTCCGAGGATGAAGAAAAGAAAAAGCTGGTCGAAATCAGAAATTTGGCGGAAAATTTGGTTTACACCAGTGAAAAAACGCTTAAAGATGCGGGGGATAAAGTTAAGCCGGAGGATAAAAAAGAAGTTGAGGAAAAAGTTTCGGCGGTTCGGGAGGCCTTAAAATCGGAAAAGGCGGCCGAAATCGAAGACAAGACAAAAGAATTGTCTGATGTTTTGCAAAAGGTAGGGGCGGCAATGTATCAGTCCAGCTCAACTGGACAGCAAACAACTGCCGACAATCAACCGCCAACTGGAGAACAAGAGACAAAGGCAGAAGAACCAAAGGCCGGGGAAAAAGTGGAAGAAGGAGAGGTAGTTAAATAAATTAGAATGAAATTAGGGTGGGGGTGAGAAGTGGGATGTGTGTCGAGGGTGAGAAGTTAGGGTGAGAAAGGTGGACTCATAACTCACCCACACTTCCCGACTCACTTCTCATTTCCCATCCTCACCCATTTTTATGCCAAACAAACGAGATTATTACGAAATTTTAGGGGTTTCCAAAAGCGCTTCCGAGGCAGAATTAAAGGCCGCTTACCGCAAGCAGGCCCTGGCTTGGCATCCGGACCGGAATAAATCAAAAGAGGCGGAAACAAAATTTAAAGAAATAAACGAAGCTTACGAGATTTTGTCGGACAGGGAAAAACGAGCCGCCTATGACCAGTTTGGCCATGCGGCATTTGAACCTGGAGGTGGTTTTGGCGGAAGCCAAGGTCCTTTTGGCGGCCAATCTCAGAATTATCAACAGGGTCCTTTTTCCTATTCTTATACCACCTATGACGGGGGTCAAGGACCGGATATCGGTTTTGATTTTGGGGGATTTTCCGATCCGTTTGAAATCTTCGCCCAGTTTTTTGGCGGGGCGTCCCCTTTCGGCGGCCGGCAGACCAGTCGAAAGCCGCGTTACGGCATTGGCTTGAGTTTTATGGAAGCGGCCAAAGGCTGCGAAAAAGAAGTTTCGCTTGAAGGAAAAAGAAAGAAAATAAAGATTCCGGCGGGAGTAGATGACGGCTCGGTAGTGCAATTTCCCGATTTTTATTTGACGGTGGACGTTAAACCGGACAAAACATTCAGAAGAGAGGGTTTAGATGTTTATGTGGAGAAAGAAATATCATTTTCTCAGGCGGTTTTGGGAGCGATAATTGAAGTTCCGGCGCTGGAAGGGAATATTGGTCTTAAGGTTCGGCCCGGAACCCAACCCGGAACAATGGTTAGACTTGGAGGAAAAGGTATTAAAAATCCCCGCGGAAGCGGCCAGGGAGACGAATATATCCGTTTAAAGGTGACCGTTCCTTCCCGTCTTTCCCGTAGGCAAAAAGAAATCTTGGAAGAATTTGAAGAAAATTAATTTGGTTCTTGACAAAGGCCCCTTTGATTTTTTATTATTCCCCAAGACGAGAATGATTAAACAAGATAAGGATTACTTTGAATCCCCATGAGGGGATTTTTTTTGGTTTTTTAAATGAAAACACGGCTTATTTTGGAGGATAATTCGGTTTGGGAAGGAGAGTCTTTCGGCCGGCAAGTCTCAACCGCCGGAGAAGTTGTTTTTACCACCGCCATGATCGGTTACGTCGAGGCTTTGACCGACCCTTCTTACAAAGGCCAAATTTTGGTTTTTACCTACCCTTTAATCGGTAATTACGGGGTGGTTGACCGCCGTTTCTTTCAGTCTGATAAAATCCAAGTCTCCGGGGTGATTGTGACTCAAGTTTGTTTATCTCCCAGTCATTGGCAATCCCAAAAAAGCCTTGATCTTTGGCTGAAGGAAAATAATGTCCCGGGATTGCAGGGAATTGATACCCGCGCTTTAACCCAGAAACTAAGAAATAAAGGAACCATGTTGGGGAAGATTCAAAATAATGATGAAGAAATTTCTTTTTATGACCCGAATAAAGAAAACCTGATACCGAAGGTGAGTTTAAAAAAACCCAAAGACTTTCAAAGCGGGGGGGAAAAGAGGGTTTGTTTAATCGACTGCGGTCATAAAAGATCAATATTAAATTGTCTTTTGGACAGGAATCTTTCGGTTAAAATTGTCCCTTGGAATTATGATCCTTTTGGCAGATTTGATTTTGACGGCATGGTTGTTTCCAATGGGCCGGGTGATCCGAAAATGGCGGTAAAAACAGTGAAAATTGTCAAACAGGCAATGGAAAAAAAACTGCCCGTTTTAGGGATTTGCTTGGGCAGTCAAATTATCAGTCTGGCGGCAGGGGCACAGACTTATAAGCTTAAATTCGGCCACCGGTCTTTAAATCAACCGGTTAAAGACGTGCAATCCGGTCGTTGTTTTATCACTTCTCAAAATCACGGATTTGCCATTGACCCCGGTAGTCTTCCGTCAGGTTTTAAACAATGGTTTTTTAATTTAAACGACCAAACCTGCGAAGGCGTAATTTCCGATGACGGGAAAGTGGCCGGAGTGCAGTTTCATCCGGAAGGCAGCCCGGGACCAACGGACACCAGTTGGGTTTTTGATGAGTTTGTTAAATTGTTATAGCTGTTATAAAAATTATAAATTTTATAAGTGATTTTGCCTGAAAAAGTTTTAATTTTAGGATCAGGGGCTTTAAAAATCGGTCAAGCGGGAGAATTTGATTATTCCGGTTCCCAGGCAATTAAAGCTTTGAAAGAGGAAAAAATTAAAACGGTTTTAGTCAATCCAAATATTGCCACCATCCAAACTTCCAAGGGTTTTGCCGACCAGGTTTATTTTTTACCCATCAACCCTTATTTTGTGGAAAAAATAATTGAAAAAGAAAGGCCGGACGGAATTTTATTAAATTTTGGCGGACAAACCGCCTTAAACTGCGGTTTGTCTTTGGCCCAAAAAGGCATTTTTGAGAAATACGATCTAAAAGTTCTGGGGACGCAAATCGAAGCAATCCAGAAAACGGAAAGCCGGAAGCTTTTTGCCGCCAGTTTAAGGAAAGTTGGTTTAAATATTCCCCGGAGTTTTTCTGCCGGCAATATTGAGGAAGCACTGCTTTCGGGAGAAAAAATCGGTTATCCGGTGGTTTGCCGGGCCGGTTTTTCTCTTGGCGGTCAAGGTTCAAGCGTGGTTAAAAACAAAAGCCAGCTGAAAAAAGTCGCTAAAAGAGCCTTGGCGTTATCCCCCGAAATTTTGATAGAAGAGTGTCTTTACGGCTGGAAAGAAATTGAATATGAGGTGATGCGGGATTGTCGGGACAATTGTATCACGGTTTGCAATATGGAAAATTTCGACCCGATGGGAATCCATACCGGGGAAAGTATTGTCGTTTCCCCCTCACAAACTCTGACCAATAATGAATATTTCTTGCTGCGGGAAATGGCGATAAAAGCGATCCGCTTTTTTAAAATTGTCGGTGAGTGTAACATTCAATTTGCTCTTCATCCCCAAACCGGCGAGTATCGGATAATTGAAGTTAATGCCCGTCTTTCCCGCTCGTCGGCTCTGGCTTCAAAAGTCACCGGCTACCCACTGGCCTTTATTGCAGCAAAATTAAGTCTTGGTTTTACCCTTGATGAGCTTAAAAATTCCGTGACCAAAACAACCGGCGCTTTTTTTGAACCGGCCCTTGATTATTTGGCGGTAAAAATACCGCGCTGGGATTTTGAAAAATTCGGCTTGCCTTATCAAACAATTACGACCGAAATGCAAAGTGTTGGTGAAGTGATGGCTATCGGCCGAACCTTTCCCGAGGTGTTGCAAAAAGCGGTTCGGATGTTAAACCAAGGACACGAGGGCATAATTGACGGTTTTGATTTAAACAAGAACCAATTACAAAGCATAATTAGGACGGCCAATTCGAAAAGAATCTTTCAAATAGCGGCCTCCTTGCTAAAAGGAGTTTCTGCCCAAAAAATCGCCCACTTAACCAAAATTGATTACTGGTTTATTGCCGAGATTAAAAAAATTACTGATTTTTACCTAACCTTACAACAAAAACTTTCGCAAGGAGACTCCTTGAGTACTCAAGGAGTCTCCTTAAAAGAAATTCTCAAAGAAGCCAAGCGTTTCGGTTTTTCCGATGCCCAGTTGGCAAAAATATTTAAAACAACCAGACGAAAAATCGGAAGTCTTAGAATAAAATTCGGGATTATTCCGGTGGTAAAGCAAATTGATACTCTAGCGGCTGAATATCCGGCTGAAACTAATTATTTGTATCTAACTTATCACGGGATTAAAGAAGATCTTAATTTTAGGAATAAAAAACAAATCATGGTTTTGGCTTCCGGTCCTTATTGTATCGGTTCTTCGGTTGAATTTGACTGGTGCGCCGTTAACACGGTAGCGACTTTGAGAAAAAACAAAAACAAAACCATTTTGGTAAATTGCAACCCGGAAACTGTTTCGACTGATTATGATATTACCGATAAACTGTATTTTGAAGAACTTTCTTTGGAAAGAGTTTTAGATATTTGTCGGAAAGAAAAACCGTTGGGTGTCATTCTTTCCGTCGGCGGGCAGATTCCTAACAATCTAGCCTTATCTTTGGCAAGGGAAAAAATAAGAATTTTGGGGACCAGGGCCGACGATATTGATAAAGCCGAAGACAGACAAAAATTTTCCGCCTTATTGGGAAAGCTGAGTATTGACCAACCGGTCTGGCAGCAGCTTTCGAGTTCCTCAAAAGCGATTGATTTTGCCCAACAAATCGAATTTCCGGTAATCGCCCGGCCGTCTTATGTCTTATCCGGAAAATCAATGATAGTTATTTATTCCAAAGAAGAACTGGTTCACTATTTGAATATTTTACAAAAACAGGATATTAAAATTGTTATCAGCAAGTTTATCCAGAATGCGAAGGAAATTGAGGCTGATTTGGTGGCTAAAAAAGGGGAAATTATTTTGTGCGCGATCAGTGAGCATATTGAAAACGCCGGGGTTCATTCCGGCGACGCCAGTATTGTTTTTCCACCGCAGAAACTTTATATCGAAACCATAAGAAGAATTAAAGATGCCTGCAAGCTAATCGCCAAGGCGCTTAATATAAACGGGCCGGCCAATATCCAATTTCTAGCCAAAGACAATCAAATTAAGGTGATTGAATGCAACCTGCGGGCTTCAAGAACTTTCCCTTTTATTTCCAAAATGTGCGATAAAAATTTTATAGAGATGGCAACTTTAATAATGTTAAAAAAGAAAGTTGAAGTAAAAAACCAAATTCTTGATTTGGATTATGTGGGAGTGAAGGTTCCCCAGTTTTCTTTTTCCCGCCTGCATGAGGTTGACCCGATACTGCGAGTGGAAATGGCTTCAACCGGCGAGGCAGCCTGTTTGGGAGAAGATGTTGAAGAAGCTTATCTAAAAGCCCTGATTGCCACTGACCAGCAATTGCCCCAGACTTCGGTTTTGATCAGTCTTGGCGGAGAAGAAAATAAACTTAAGTTTTTAGAAGAGGCAAGAATACTTTTCGGCAAAGGCTTAAAGATTTATGCTACCCATCATACCGGTGATTTTTTGACCAAAAATGGGATTAGAACGGAAAAATTGTTTAAAATTTACGAAAAGCAAAAACCGAATATTGCCGATTTTTTGGCGGAGAGAAAAATTGATCTGGTTATTAACATTACTGACCCGGACTTCGTTTCCCAAAAACTTCTTAATGATGATTATCAAATCCGCCGCAGTACGGTTGATTTTGGGGTGCCCCTTTTTACTAATCTGCAAGCAGCGAAACTCTTTGTTCAGGCTTTTTTTCTAAAGAAACAGGACGATCTGAAAGTCAATTCGTACGCCGACTATTTTAAAAAAATGTGATAAGATATTTTTACTGATGCTTAGCAATGTAATTTTTGAATTTATCAAACAAAACGGGGTTAAAAGCGTCATTTTGGGCGGACTGATTGAGCAGGTAATTGTGCCGATTCCGTCCCCTTTGGTGCCGATGGTTGCCGGATTTTTGTTTGTTTCTCCGACTATTGGATTCTGGTCGGCGGCAAGAGATATTTTTTTGAAAGCAGCCCTACCCTTTGCTGTCGGTTCAACTATCGGCTCAACCATAGTTTATCTGATTGCCTGGCATGGGGGGAAATGGCTGATTGATAAATTTTCCAAATGGTTTTCGTTTAAATGGGAGGATGTGGAAAAGTTCCAAAAACGGTATTTCCACGGCCGCAAAACCGATGAGCTTCTAATATTCCTTTTTCGGGCGATACCCTTAATTCCTTCGGTTTTGGTTTCTGCCGCCTGCGGCGCCATCAGAACCAAGCCGCCGGATTTTTATTTTTTTACTTTCTTGGGTTTACTTATCAGGGGCATTATTTTAGGTTTTGTCGGCTGGCAATCCGGCGAGGCGCTTTTTAAAGTCTCCGAAGGATTGGACAGGTGGGAAATGGTCTTTAGCGCAATTATTGTCTTGGCGGTAATTGCCGGTTTGGTGTTGGCTTACAAGGGCCGGAAAAAATGGCTGGAGAAAATAGGGATAGAATAGGTTTTTTAGAGAAAACGGTAAACTGTCCTTTTTGGGTGTAAATGGGGCTTGACAATAGTCCTAATTTATATATAATTAGGCATATGTATATTGGAAGAAAAGTAGAAGAAACAATTAAAAAAAGCCTTTTTCAAGGCAAGATTGTTATTTTATACGGCGCCCGGCAGGTAGGCAAAACAACCTTGGTGAGAAAAATAGCTGACGATATTAACGAGCCTTATGGTTATTTGAATTGCGACGAACTTGATGTTTTAAGCCGGTTTCAAAATTCGGACAATTCGGAAGCCTTAAAACAGCTGATCGGTAGTCAAAGATTGGTAGTAATTGATGAAGCCCAAAGAGTTAAAAATATCGGTTTGAAATTAAAACTAATAGTTGACAACTATCCGGAAACGCAGATTATTGCTACCGGTTCTTCTTCTTTTGATCTTTCTAATGAAATCAGCGAACCGCTGACCGGAAGAAGTTTTGAATTTTGGCTTTTCCCTCTTTCTGTTGGTGAAATCAGTCAAAACGAGGATAAATTAAGTTTCGAAAGAAAATTAGAAAGTCTTTTGGTCTATGGTTGTTACCCGGAAATTTATCAACTTGGGTCAATTGAACAAAAAGCCCAAAGAATTAAATATTTAGCTTCAAATTATCTCTACAAAGACATTTTGAAATTTAATAGTATAAAAAATTCGGAAGTTGTCTTAAAGCTATTGCAAGCGCTTGCCTTACAAATGGGGAATGAGGTTTCTTATAACGAGCTGGCCGGCCTGATTGGAATTGGCAAACAGACCGTGGCAAAATATATTGATTTATTGGAGAAAGCCTTTGTTATTTTTAGGCTTTCTCCGTATTCCAGTAATTTGAGAAAAGAATTAGGCAAAATGAGAAAAATCTATTTTTTTGATTTAGGCGTCAGGAATGCCATCATCAATAATCAAAATCCCTTAAATCTTCGGGATGATGTTGGAAAATTATGGGAGAACTTTGTGATTGCCGAGAAATATAAACGGCAGCTTGGTCCCGGGTTTAAAACAAATTACTATTTTTGGCGGACTTACGATCAGCAGGAAGTTGATTTAGTAGAGGCAAAAGGCGGAAATCTTTTTGGTTGGGAGATAAAATGGACAGGAAAAGGGAAGAACCCGCCCAAAGCCTGGATCGAAAATTACAAAAATTCCACCTGGCAAATAATCAACAGAGAAAATTTTTTGGAATTTCTAATCTAGGGTAACAACCGGTCTGGTGTTGGCTTACGAGGGTCGGAAAAAATGGCTGAAAAAAATCGGGATAGAATAGGTTTACCTTATTACCTTTTCCTTATGATTTTAATTGGCTTGAGCGTAATCGCTATTTTCTAATATCTTGATAAGATTACGGAGTAAAACTATATTAATCTTCAAAAATTACCGGAGGTGTCAAGTTATATCACCTGGAAAAATCATACTGAAATTTAGCCTCGAATTTTTGTAAATCTGTGCCCAAGAACTACATTACGCTACCGTAATGAACTTTTTTGAGGCTGGGGGTGAAATTTTCGAGGTTAAAATGTTTTCTAAGTAAAATAGTGATCCTGTCTGCCTCTTTGACATTCATATTTATATTTCCTTTCAAAATTGGACTGACAATTTTCTCTTCGGGGTTGATCTTCTGGGTCCAAAGTGCTAAACTTCCTTTAGTTAATTTAAGACTGTTTTGATAAAAAGAGGGGCGAGGATAACTCGCCTTTTTAAATAAATAAAGATATATGGCCAATTTAAATATACCAAGAACCGAATTTGCCGCTGCTTTGTCACAAGTGGCTTCTGAACACGGGATTGACCCGTCATCGGTTTTGGAATCGATAGAACTGGCGATAATTACTGCCTATAAAAAGGATTATGGTGATAAAGAAGGCTTGGAGTACGAGGTTAAGATTGACCCTGCTTCCGGAGAATCGCAGTTGTTTGCCTGGCCGGAAGGCGAGAAAAAAAAGAAAGAAGAAATTACTCCCGCCGGTTTTGGCCGGATCGCCGCCCAACAGGCGCGCAATATTATTGTCCAGAAAATCCGTGAAGCGGAAAAAGGAGCCTTAATTGATGAATACGAAAAAAGAGCCGGCACACTTGTTAACGGCATGATTTTGCGTTTTGACGGTGACAATATTCTGGTTGATTTGGGCAGAGGAGAAGCAATCATGCCTTCCCCGGAACAGAATAAAAAAGAGAACTACCGCCTTAACATGAAGCTGAATTTTTATATTGATGGTATCCGGGAAACCGCTAAAGGAAAACAAATTATTGTTTCCCGTTCTAGCCCTGAGTTGGTGGCCTGCTTGTTTAAAAGAGAAGTGCCCGAGGTTTCTTCCGGGGCGGTGGAGATAAGAGAGATTGCCAGAGAAGCCGGCAACCGGACAAAAATTGCGGTTTATTCCAAACAGTCCGGGATTGATCCGGTCGGAAGCTGTGTTGGCCAAAAGGGGGTTCGGGTTCAGGCAGTAATTGAAGCCCTTGGCGGCTTGGAAAAAGTTGACATTATTCAATACAACGAAGACCCGGAAAAGTTTATTTTATCCGCTCTTTCTCCGGCGGAAAATTTGGAGATAAAAATAAACAAGACCGCCCGGACAGCCGTCGTTTCCGCCCCGGAAAAAGACCTGTCGCTGGCAATCGGAAAAGAAGGGCAAAATGCCCGTTTAGCCTCGAAATTGACCGGTTATAAAATCGATATCCGGCCGATTGAGGAAACTAAAGAAAAAAAAGAAATAAAACCAAAAAAAGAGACAGAAAAGACCGAAATGAAAGTCTAACCTCTTTCGGGCTTCAAAAAATATGGCATTACAAAAAAAACCACCAGTAGTGACAATTATGGGTCATGTCGATCACGGCAAGACTTCACTTTTGGATTATATTCGTAAAACAAAAGTGGCGGCAGGCGAGGCGGGCGAAATTACACAAGCCATCGGCGCTTATCAGGTTGAGCTCGATGGTCAAAAAATTACCTTTATTGATACTCCCGGACATGAAGCTTTTATCAAAATGCGCCAGAGGGGGGCGCAGATTTCTGACATTGTCGTTTTAGTCGTTGCGGCCAACGACGGGGTTATGCCTCAAACCAAAGAAAGCCTTAAGATTATAAAACAGGCAAAGGTGCCCTTTATCGTGGCGATTAACAAAATTGATTTGCCGGAGGTTTCGGTTGACAAGGTCAAAGTGCAACTGGCGGAAAATGAGGTTTTTGTGGAGGGGTATGGTGGTGACACGGTCGCCGTTCCTGTTTCCGCTAAAACCGGACAGGGGGTTGATCAGCTTTTGGAAATGATAATTTTGAGCTCGGAAATGGAGAGCCTTCAAGCAGATCCTCAAGCAGAACTAAGGGCGGTGGTGATTGAGTCTAAATTTGATAAACTCTGCGGTTCAACTGCGACTTTGATTATTCAAAACGGTCAACTTAAAAAAGGAACCCCTCTTTGGGTTAACGGTGTTTGTTCTAAGGCAAGAATGCTCAAAGATTACCGTGGGCAGTTAGTGCAAAAGGCGCTTCCGGGAGATCCGGTGCTGGTTTTAGGTTTTGGTGGTTTACCCTCCGTCGGAACGGAGGTTGGTTCGTGCCAAGCAGTGCCGGAGAAAAAACAAGAAATCAAGAATATCGGAATAGCAGAGGGTCAGAAACCGACCCTGAAAATTATTCTGAAGGCGGATGCTTTTGGTTCCCTTGAGGCTATTTCAGAGTGTTTGCCAAGAAGCGTCGAAGTAATGGAAAAATCAGTCGGCGAGGTCAAAGAATCTGACGTGCTGCTGGCGAGGACCCTTAAGGCGGATATTTATGGTTTTAATCTCACTGTTTCCTCTTCAGTCGCGAAGTTGTCTGAGGCGGAAAAAGTCAAAGTTCGCACTTTTAACATTATTTACGAGCTACTTCAAAGCATTGAAAAAAGAGTCTTAAAACTTCTCTCGCCGGATATCGACCGCAAAATTTTAGGTATTGCGGCGATTTTACAAGTCTTTGAAATGAAAGGCCAGAAGATTGCCGGCTGCCGGGTAACCGAGGGTAAAATTAATAAAACTTTTCCCGCCTGCATCAAACGTGAGGAAAAAATACTATCAGATGTAAAAATTATTTCTCTTAAAGAGCAAAAACAAGATATCAATGAGGCAGCTGAAGGGACGGAATTCGGTGCTGTTTTCAATCAAAAGGTTGATTTTTTACCCGGAGATGTGCTAATATCATACAGCCTAGAAGAAAATTAAATAGGTGGAAGTATGAATAAAAATTATCCGTTTTCCGAAATTCAGGGAAAAATCACCGGCTCACAAAAAATTATAATCGCGTTGCCGCAAAACCCCCGCTATGACCAAACGGCTGGGGGTTTGGCTTTGTTTCTTTTGCTTACCCAGGCAGGGAAGACTGTCTCCGTCATTTGTCCTTCGGCGATGATGGTTGAGTTCAATAATTTGGTCGGCGTGGACAAAATTTCTCCCAAGGCCAAAGGAACAGACTTGGTGGTTTCTTTTAACTATTCAATGGATAATGTGGAAAAAATCAGCTACAACGACGATGGCGGTCGGTTGAATCTGGTTGTCCAGCCCAAAGCCGGCGCCCCAAACATAGATGAAAAATCAGTCAATCTGTCTTATATTGGAGTTGGGGCAGACCTACTAATTACGGTTGGAATCAAAAATATCAGTCAGTTAAATCAATCCGGTCTTAGTTCCATTAGCCCAGAGTCAATTATTAATGTTGATAATTGGTCCGACAATACCAATTTTGCCGCAATTAATGTTATCGATATTGACTCTTCTTCAATTTCGGAGATTGTTTTGGGTCTTTCAGAGGGTTTGGGTTTACAACTTGATTTGGATGTTGCCCAAAATTTACTAAATGGTCTTTGGCAGGTAACTTCCGGATTAAAAAAATCGGATTTAGGACCGGATGCTTATGAAGCGGTGGCGACCTGTTTAAGGTTGGGAGCACAAAAGCCGTCGGCAGAACCCCCTGCTCCAAAACAAAAAATGTGGCCTGTTGCCAAAAACGAACAGAAAGTGGTTAACGTTAACCGTAGTCAGTCAAACCAACCATCCCCTCTGCCGTCAACTCCACCCGCCGACTGGCTGGAACCCAAAATTTACAAAGGCTCAAGTAATGTTTAAAACCTCTTGTTTTAAAAAGCCAAATCGGATATAATGGCGGTTGTATATGGCCTTAACACCTGACGAAAAGAAAAAAATTATTGAGAAGTACGCCACGATTAAAGGCGATACCGGATCTCCTGAAGTACAGATCGCCCTGCTGACCAACAAGGTTGATAAGTTGAGCTCGCATTTAAAAGGTAATAAAAAAGATGTTCATTCACGCCGTGGGTTGTTGTCAATGGTTTCCAAAAGAAGAAGACTGCTTTTATATTTAATGAAAAAAGACGGCGAAAGGTATCAGAAGATTCTTAAAGATCTTAATCTTTCAAAATAACCTCCTTTGGTGGATAATTACAAAAATGAGTATTGTTACAAAAGAAATTGAGTTTGGCGGACGAAAACTACGTTTAGAAATCGGCCGGCTTGCTCCACAAGCAAACGCCAGCGTTATTGCGGAGTACGGGGAAACAATGGTTTTGGCGACGGTGGTTTCTTCTCCTCCCAAGGCAGATTTGGGTTATTTTCCTTTAAGTGTGGAATATGTTGAGAGACTTTATGCCGGCGGGAGGATAAAAGGATCCCGTTGGGTAAAAAGAGAAGGACGACCAAGTGACGAAGCGGTTTTAATTGGTCGTTTGGTTGACCGCTCAATCAGACCATTATTCCCTAAAGATTTTAACAACGAGGTTCAAGTAACCATAACGGTCTTATCGGTCGATACTGAAAACGACCCTGGTGTTTTGTCGGCGATTGCCACTTCGGCGGCGTTGTCTATTTCCAATATTCCTTGGAACGGACCAATCGGGACAACCAGAATCGGCTTGAAAGAGGGAACTTTTTTTGTTAATCCGGTTGAAAAAGAAAAAAGTTTCTCCGATCTGGATTTGATTGTTTCTTCAACTTCCGAAAGAGTGGTGATGGTTGAAGGCGGGGCGCAGGAAGTTCCCGAACCGCAGGTTTTTGAAGCCATAAAATTTGCTGAAAACGAAAACTTGAAATTAATAGATTTAATTACGGAATTACAAAAAGAAGCCGGCAAAACAAAACTTTCATTTAAAAGTGAGCCGTTGGATCCGGAAATTAAGACTTTGGCTCAAAAATTCGTTAAAGAACAGATTGAAACGCTTTTTGATAAAAATAAAAAGGAAATGCCCGGAGGGGGCGACGTTGATGATCTAAAATTAGCTTTTTTGGAGTCTTTTGAAACAAAGAAAGATAAGGCAGGGAAAGCTTTTGAATATTATTGGAAAAAACTTTTCCGCGAAAAAGTGCTGGCCGGAAAAAGAATTGACGGAAGGAGTGCTCTTGAAGTCAGGCCGATCGAAATTGAAACGGGGGTTCTTCCCCGTACTCACGGAAGCGCCGTTTTTAAAAGAGGACTAACTCAAGTTTTAACTGTGACGACCCTTGGGGCTCCTTCTCTGCAGCAGTTGATCGAAAGTGCCACCGGGGAAGAATCCAAAAGATATATTCATCATTATTCGATGCCTCCTTATTCCATTGGTGAAGTGGGGAGAGTGGGGAATTTGTCCCGACGGGAAATCGGCCACGGCGCGTTGGCGGAGCGGGCGCTTGAACCGGTAATTCCAGCCGAAGATAAGTTTCCTTATACAATCAGGGTTGTTTCTGAAGTCATGTCTTCTAATGGTTCTACCTCTATGGCTTCAACCTGTGCCTCAACCTTATCTTTGATGGATGCAGGCGTGCCGATTTCTTTTCCGGTTGCCGGAGTGGCGATGGGACTGGTTACCGGTGAAAAGGTAGGAGCAGAGGGGGATTTTGTGGTTTTAACCGATTTAGCTGGCATTGAAGATTTTAATGGCGATATGGATTTTAAGATTACCGGTACCGCCAAGGGAATTACCGCTGTTCAACTTGACGTTAAGATTCCCGGATTGACGGATGAAATTATGAGCAAAACCTTAGATCAGGCAAAAGAGGGCAGGCTGTTTATTTTAGATAAAATGCTGGCGGTTTTAGACAAACCAAGGCAAAACATTTCTCAATACGCGCCAAGAGTAGCGGTTGTTCATGTTGACCCGGGTAAAATCGGAGAGGTTATCGGACCCGGAGGCAGAATTATCCGTAAATTGATTGAACAGACCGGTTGTAATATTGAAGTTGATGATGACGGCTCGGTTAATATTTCCGGTACGGATGATGCTTCGGTTGCTTTGGCGATAGAACAAATTGGCGGTTTGACCGCGGAAGTAACGGTTGGTGAGACTTACGACGGTGAAGTTAAGAGAATTCAGCCTTTTGGCGCTTTTGTGGAAGTATTACCGGGCAAGGAAGGCTTGGTCCATGTTTCCAAGATGGCGGCCGGCTTCATTAATAACCCGGAAGAGGTGGTCAGTTTAGGCCAGAAAGTTAAAGTTAAAGTCACCGAGATTGATGACCGGGGCAGAATAAATTTGACAATGCTGCTTAACGGTGAAAAAAAAGAAGAAGGGGGCAGTCAGCCAAGAAGGGATTATCGTCCCCAGAGACAAAATTTTCATCCTGCGGCTCCGTTTTCTTCTCATTTAATGCCCCGCTCCCGCTTTAGTCGTTAACATTTCTTGTGGTATCATAAAATAATGGCCGATACAAAAGAAGATTTTTATTTGGAAATTGAAAAGCTGGAACAAAAACTTGAGGCGGTTTCTTTACCCGACGACCTGAAGGAAAAGATTTCACTGGCGATTAAAAGATTAAAACTGGCTTCGAAACTCGGTGATTACATCCGAAATTTTGAAGAGATTTCCCGCTATCTGGATTGGATTTGCGACCTTCCGTGGAATAAGAGAAGCGACGATATTTTAGATTTGGGCAGTGCCCGGGCGATATTGAACGAGAACCACTATGGTCTTATATCATTAAAAGAAAGAATTTTGGAGTATTTGGCGGTATTAAAACTGCAAAAGGAAAGATTGATCGAGAGAAAGCTGCGGGCGCCGATTTTGTGTTTAGTCGGCTTGGTGGGGACCGGGAAAACAACGATGGCTTATTCAATTGCCAAAGCATTGGGCCGTAAATTTGCCCGAATTCCTTTTGGCGGGTTGGGAGATCCCGGTTTTTTGCGGGGCCGGCCGAAGATGCTTGATCAGTCTGATCCGGGTCAAATAATTAAGGCTTTGAGGCATGCCGGCACTAAAAACCCGGTGATTTTACTTGACGAGGTTGACCGGGTGGTTGAGGAATCGCGGGCGACGATAATGGGTGTTTTGGTTGAACTGCTTGATCCGGAGCAAAATCAAAAGTTTACCGATTATTATATCGATTACCCGTTTGACTTAAGCGAAGTTTTGTTTATTGTGACTGCTAATAATACCACTAACATTTCAACCGCCGTTATGGATAGGCTCGAGCCGATGCAAATGCCTTCCTATAGCGACGAAGAAAAAACAACCATAGGGGAGAAATTTATTTTACCTAAGACCCTAAAAGCAATGGGTTTAACCAAAAGTGATTTGGAAATTGCGCCCGGTGTTTGGCCGAAAATTGTCCGACCGCTCGGGTTTGATGCCGGAGTCAGGACGCTGGAACGCAATATTTCTACGATCTGCCGGAGAGTAGCAAAAATGGTCGTCGGGGGTCAACGCGGCAAGATTGTGATAAACGAAGAGAATCTGAAAGATTTTTTACAAAGCTGGTAATAACGAATTTAAAATTTTAAATTTGAAATTTGAATTCAATTTTAAAAATATACGAATATTAAATTTTTAAACACAAAAATAATCGCGTAGATGTTTGGAAATTTAATCATTTAAAATTCCGTATATTTTGATTGTAAATTGTAAATTGTAAATTTCAAATTGAGATTGGCTTGTAAATAAGTTTAAATTGTGGAAAAAGAAGAGTTATTAAAAGAAGTTGATAAGAAAGTGGCTGCTTGCCGGAAATGTCCGCTTTATAAAACCGCTACCAATCCGGTTCCCGGAAACGGCAATTTTGAGGCGGAGATTATCTTTATCGGCGAAGCGCCTGGATTTCATGAGGATCAAAGAGGAATTCCTTTTTGCGGGGCGGCGGGAAAGCTTTTGGACCGGCTTTTATCCTCAATAGGATTGGACAGAAGTAAAGTTTACGTGGCCAATATGTTAAAGCACCGGCCCCCGAATAACCGTGATCCCAGTTTGGAAGAAATGGAAGCTTGCCGGGAATATTTAGATGAACAGATTAAAATTATTAACCCCAAAGCCATTGTCACTTTGGGCCGTTTTTCCATGGTGAAGTTTTATCCTTTCGGGAAAATTTCTGCCGACCACGGAAAAGGAAAAATTGTAGAATATAACGGTAGAAAGTATATCTTTATTCCAATGTATCATCCGGCGGCGGCCTTGCGGGCCGGCGCAGTTGACGCCCAGCTGCGGGAAGATTTTATTAAAATGCCGGAAGAAATTAAAAGATTGGAAAAGATCATCAATGGGGTGGTGGAGGTTCCTATTAAGCAAGAGGAGGAAAAAGAAGAACAATTAGGACTGATATAACTTTGATAATACTTATAAAAGTTATAAATATTATATTATTTTTATGAAAAACTATTTGAAAATTATCTCGTTGGGCGGTTTTGGCAACGTGACTAAAAATATGTATGTTTACGAGACCGAAAAAGATATTATTATTGTTGACTGCGGGGTTGGTTTTCCCGAAGAGGAAATGCTGGGGGTTGATTTGGTGATTCCCGATATTTCTTATTTACTCCCGAAGAAAGATAAAATTAGGGCTTTGTTTTTATCTCACGGACACGACGATCATATCGGTGCCTTGCCGTATCTTTTGCCCAAACTTCCAGATAGGCTGCCGATTTTTGCTCCGCGCTGGGCGAAAGGATTGGTTGAGGATAAACTTTCCGAGTTTGGCATGATTCCTAACATTGAAGAAGTGACTGAAGGGAAAAGAGTTCGGGTTAGTGATTTCTCGGTAGAATTTATTAAAGTTACCCATTCAATTCCGGACACCCTTCATTTAATAATTGAAACTCCGATCGGCCGGATTTATCACGCGGCGGATTTTAAGCTGGATTTAAGTCCGGTGATGGGTTCACCGGCCAATCAGGATTTAATCAGACAGGTGGGTGAAAAAGGAGTGCTCTGTTTGCTTTCCGATTGTTTAAATGCGGAGAATCTCGGTTTTACCCCGCCGGAAGCAAAACTGGAAGAGGTTTGGGAAAGAGAAATTAGTGATTGTCCGGGTAAATTCATGGTAACCACCATGTCTTCCAATATTTCCCGGCTTAAACAAGCAATTGATGTTTCTTTAAAACACGGCCGGAAGATTGTTCTGGTCGGCCGGTCAATTGAAAAAAATACCCTGCTGGCGCAAAAATTAAAATATTTTTCTTATCCGAAAGAGACGTTCATCCCCAAAAAAATCATTAACCGTTTTCCGCCAAACAGCTTAACGTTGCTGGTTGCCGGCAGTCAAGGTCAAGTCGGATCCGCCATGGAAAGGCTGGTTAATGGAGAAATTGAAGAGATAAAAATAAAACCCGGCGATAAAGTCGTTTTTTCTTCTGACAGTATTCCCGGCAATGAGATTCCGATATACAATCTGATTGATAATATTTACCGTCTTGGGGCAGAGGTGGCTTATTCAGATGCCAGCGGGCCGCTTCATGTCTCCGGTCATGGTTCACAGGGAGATTTAGGCAAATTGATGGAGCTTCTTAAACCAAAGTATTTGATCCCCATCGGCGGTAACTACCGACATATGGTTGCTTACCGGAGATTGGCGGAAAAAAACGGTTTTAAGCGCAATCAGGTAATTATTCTGGACGGCGGGAACACGGTCATTTTTAGGCAAGACGGCAGTTTGGATTTAAAAGAAAAAATTGCGGTTGGCCAGGTAATGGTTGACGCCCTAGGGGTGGGTGATGTCGGCAATGTAGTTCTTCGGGACCGTCAGATTTTGGCGGAAGAAGGGGTGGTGGTGGCGATATTACCGATCAGTCAGCAAAGTCATAAACTGGAAGACGAGCCGGAAGTTATCTCTCGCGGCTTTGTTTATATTAAAGAAAATTTTGAACTGCTTAATGAGGCCAGAGAGGGAGTTAAAAAAATGTTCAAGAGCCAAGGACTTTCGGATCATCGCTTGATTCGGCAAAATGTTCAGGGCTTTTTGGAAAAATTCTTTTTTGACAAAACCGGCCGCCGGCCGATGGTTTTGGTGGTGATTATTGAGATATAATACCAATTTTTAATGATTAAATTTTTAAATTTTAAAACAACGGTAAGATTTATTGTTTCAATTTTTGTTTGTCTTGCAGCGGGGTTGGTGGGGTCTATTTTTACCACACCGGCGATTCCGGGATGGTATGCGACTTTGCAAAAACCAAGTTTTTCTCCGCCTAACTTCCTTTTTGCGCCAGTTTGGACAACTTTATATATTTTAATGGGGATTTCTTTGGCTTTGATTTTAAATAAAAAAAACAAAACGGCAATAATTTTCTTTGTAGTTCAGCTTGTTTTAAATTCTCTGTGGTCGATTTTGTTTTTTGGTCTTAAATCACCAAAATTGGCCTTTGTTGAAATTATATTTTTGTGGTTGGCTATTTTGATAACGATATTAAAATTTTTCAAAATATCCAAACTCGCCGGCTGGCTGTTTGTCCCCTATTTACTGTGGGTCTCTTTTGCTTCTTTTTTGAATTTAACGATTGTTAGATTAAATTAGGGATAAAACTGCCTCTTGATTATTGTCTATTATTTTGGGTAATATTTGGGTAGCAAGATATTTAGTAAGCTGAGATAATAAGATAAATTTATGAACGATCTTTTAACAATTTCCCAAGCTAGTGAGTGGGCAAGTCAGTATTTAAATAAGACTATTAGCTCTTCAAATATTTCCTATTTGATTCAATACGGAAAGATCAAGAAAATTGGTAGCAACGGCAGTACCTGCGTTAATAAAAATGACCTAATTGCTTACTATCAATCTTTTTTTGGAAGGAGAGAAACTTCGTGGAAACAAAAATTGGGAGAAGATTTAAACTGGCATTTATCATTTGACCAGCTTAGGGAAAAAGATACTACGAAACATGTTCACAGACTTCACCCTTATAAGGGCAAGTTTATTCCGCAATTGGTTGAATATTTTTTAGACGAAAAAATCGACGAGTTTAAAAAAGAGATTTATTTTCGAAAGGGAGACATTGTTTTGGATCCTTTTTGCGGCAGTGGCACGACTTTGGTTCAAGCAAGCGAGCTGGGGATTCACGCAGTAGGAATTGATGTTTCTGCCTTTAATGCGTTTATCAGCAATGTTAAGGTAGGCAAATATAATTTAAACAATCTGACCGAAGAAATACAAGAAATAACTAAGCTGTTGAAAACTTTAGTGGAAGGTTCTGGGATTGCCGTTTTTGATTTTAAGCTAGCAGAGGAATTAAAAAAATTTAACGACAAATATTTTCCGGTTCCCGAATATAAATACAAATTAAGCAATCATCAAATTAATGAGGCTCAGTACAGTATAAAGTATGAAGAAGAATTCAAAAATCATTATTATCAATTGATAAACGAGTTTCAAATAGAACTTAAACAGTCCCAAAAAGAATCATTTCTTGATAAATGGTATTTAAAAAATATTAGAGAAGAAATCGAATTTGTCTTTAATTTAATTAAAAAGATACAGAATATAGAAACAAAGAAAGCTTTGGGGATAATACTGAGCAGAACGATTAGATCGTGCAGGGCGACAACTCATTCTGACTTAGCAACTTTGAAAGAGCCTGTAACAGCGCCGTATTATTGCCAAAAACACGGAAAGATTTGCAAGCCGCTTTTTTCAATTTTTGGGTGGTGGGAGAGATACGGTAATGACACTGTTTTCAGACTTGCCGAATTTAACAGGTTAAGAACGGACACTTTTCAATATTGTTTGTCGGGTGATTCAAGAATGATTGATATCTTTGGTGCTTTGGAAAAGAAAAACAGCCAATTTGCTAAGTTAGCTAAGCAGAAAAAGATAAAAGGAATTTTTTCCAGTCCACCCTATGTCGGTTTGATTGATTATCACCAGCAGCATGCTTATGCGTATGATTTATTAGGTTTTAAAAGGAACGATGAGCTGGAAATAGGGCCTTTATTTAAAGGACAGGGAGTTGAGGCAAGAAAAACATATATTGAGGGAATTTCTCAGGTTTTAATCAATTGCCGGAAATTTTTAGTTGATGATTTTGATATTTTTTTGGTTGCTAATGATAAATATAATTTATATCCAACGATTGCGGAGAAATCTAATTTAAAAATAGTCAAGCAATTTAAGCGGCCGGTTCTTAACAGAACAGAGAGAGACAAAGGGGCGTATAGTGAAATTATATTTCATTTAAAGATAAAGGGGTGAAAAATGGCTTTAAATAAAGGTGTCAAAAACAGAATAGGTGAAGTCGCTAAAACTATTCTATTAAGCAGAATAGAATCTTTTCCCGATGAAACAACCAAGATTAGAAATGCTCCTTTTCATAAGGCTTTTTTGGAATGTTTTGAGAATAGAATCAAACCATTAAAAGTGGAACTACCTTACTTGGTAGCAATTGCCAGTTGGCTTCACGGATTAAATACTTCATTGGGTTCTGGTTTTGAAAATATTGCCCATATTTTATCAGGAGGATGTAAGCGGAATTTTTCAGGGCATTATATTCTAAAAGTTAAAAAAACTCAGTCGCAAAAAATTGAAGAAATTGTTCGGGATTTGAAGACAAGAGGGAAGCCTAATTTGGAAAAAGAGAATGAAAAGATTTTTAAATTCAATTCGAGAGATATTGAAGTTAATTGTTTGCCGTTTACTGTTGATAATTATTTCGAAACAGAAAAGTTAGTCGATGCGATTGAGATGAAGTCTGTTCGTCCAAACTCCGGCGAAGGTAGGGGGGAAAAACAAAAAATATTGTATGCAAAGTCCGCCCTAAAATTACTGACACCAAATAAGGTGATTCGTTATTATATTGGTTTTCCGTTTGACCCCACTTCTGATGAATCGACAAAATACGACAAGGAAAGGTTTTTTAATTATTTAATTGAATTTAAAAAATTCTTTTCTCCTGAAGAAGTATTATTGAGCAGTGAACTTTGGGATCATTTGAGCGGACAACAAAATACAATGGAAGAAGTATTGGAAGTCATTTCCCAGACGGTAAAAGAGATAAAAATAAGCCCATGAATGCAGTAAAAATTTTACAATCTGCAGGATTAGATCCAAGCGACGCCATTTTTTCTTTAGACAACAAGGAGGCAGTGGAAAGAAATGACATTTTCTTAGTGCGGTTTTCCACTTTTCGGTAGGTATTTTTAATTCCCTAAGGATTTTTGGTTGTGTTAAACTGGTTTTAATGAGAAAAAATTTGTCTTCAATAATTTTAATTTTGTTATTCTCGATAGTTTGTGTCGCTTTGTATTTTTATCTGCCGTCTTCTATAAAAACTCTGGATACAAAAATAAGCCAATCCAGTCCGGTTGTTTTAAGTGAAGAAAGATTAAATTTGATAAAAGATTATGGCGATCTTTTGGCAAAAGGTCTGCCCGAGTCTAACCCCCAGCTTTATTTTTATTGGTGGAGCAGTCAGAAAAAAATTTCCGATTTGCGGATAAAAAGAGCAATTGGGGAGATTAAAAACACAACCGTTAAAAATAAGGAAATAAAAGTTTGGAGTTTTTTGAATATGGGAGTAGTGATAAAAACAGACAAACATACTCTTGCTTTTGATACTGCCAATCTGCCCTTTTCTTTAGCGCACGACGAACTAATAAATTTGGTTGATATATTTTTAGTCAGCCACGGCGACGGAGATCATTTTGATCCGATTTTACTTAAAAAAGTTCTTAAGCAAAATAAAAAAGTTGTTACTCTTAAAGGATTTTTTTCCTCTATTTTAAATTCTCCAAACGCGGTTAGTTTAACTAGCGGAGAAACGGTTGATATTAGCGGGGTTAAAATTACTGCTTTTCAGACTGATCACCGGGGAGACGGGAATTTTAACGAACCCAACGCTTGGTTTTTGGTTGAAGTTGATGGATTTAAAATACTTCATACCGGCGACGGCAGGGATTTTAAGGACAAGAGCGAGCAGGAAAAAGTTTATGCTATGAAAGATATTGATATTTTACTGGGCAATATTCTGCTTCATCCCTACAACATCAGAGATCTTAAACCAAAAGTATTTATCCCTCTGCATTTATATAAATTTATGAGCGGTGGTGATTTATACCGGGAAAGCAGAATTGAAAAAGTTTTAGAAACTCACAATCAATATGCAAAAGACTTGAAAACAAGCAAGATAATTTATTTGCTTCCGGGAGAAAGTATTCTGTTATAAATTTTCTGTGTTAATATAATTTTCGATACCAACAGGAGATGATCAGCCAGGTGCCGTCTTCTTTTTGTCTGGCGATGACGCCGATTTCATAGTCTTTGTAATTTTTAATATAGCTTTTGCAATTCGGGATTGGCGACCATTCTTCCCGATCTGGCTTGTTAAACGCGTCCATCACCCCGCCTCTGTGCAGGCCATACTGGCCCATTTTACGCAAAGCATTATCAGTGACAATTACAGTTCCCCATTGTCATTGCGAGGCTATAAAATAGCCGAAGCAATCTCTCCTTTTGGGATTGCTTCGCTAACGCTCGCAATGACAGAATAACAGCTACTTATATCCCACCCACACACTATATTATTATAAAATGTTTTAAAAACATAACAAATTTTAATGCATATGCACAGAAATTTGTCAAATATTGATTGTTTTCCACAGGAATAAAGAAGCAAGAATTTAGATATAATTAAAAAATGTTAGGGTTGATAGTTTATTTTTTTGGGCTTGCTCTTTGTTTTATTCTGATTATTTTTGCCTGGTCAATGATTGTTTTTAGTTTTTTCGGTCCGCCGGCAGTGCCGACTCCTTCGAAGATAATTAAGGAAGTGTTAAAGGAAATTTCTCCCCAAAAGGATGATTTTTTTATTGATTTAGGCAGTGGAACGGGTCGGGTGGTGAAAACGGTGGTAAGAGAATATGGGGTTAAAGGTTTGGGGGTGGAAATAAACCCTCTGTTTGTTTGGTGGGCGAGGCTTACTGCCAAACTCGGTGGTCTGAAAAATATTGAATTTAAAAGGGAGAATTTTTTTAAGACCGATTTTGCGAAGGCAGATATTGTTTTTATGTATTTACTGCCAAAATATTTGTCCAAAATGGCGGAAAAAATTGAAAAAGAGGGTAAAACCGGGACTATAGTTGTTTCTCAAAGATTTTGGATTGATGGTTGGGAGAAATATTTAATTAAAGAAATAAAAAGAAAACATAACAGTACTTATACTTATCAAATATAAAGCTATTCTTTAAGGTGACACCTTGCTCTGGCAAGGTGTCACCTTGTAAAAAGAGTTATAATTGTCTATGGCCTTTAATCCGAACGCGGTTTTTATATCACCTTCGAGTTTGTCAGATTTTGACAAATGCCCCCAACTTTATTATTACCGCAATATTTACCGTTCTCCCCGCGGGCTAAAAATCCAGCTTATAAATCCGGCCCTTGCATTGGGACAAGCGGTTCACGAGATATTGGAAATGTTTTTGAAACTGCCGGTTGAAGAAAGAAACGAAAAGGTTTTGCAGGAAAGATTTGAATTTGGCTGGAACAACTTATCTGGGGAGAAAGGCGGTTTTACTTCAGAACAGCAGGAGGAGGAATATAAAAAACGGGCAGAAGAAATGCTTGAGCGGTTTTGGGAAAACGAACATTTTAAAAACAAAGAAATGGAAAAGATTCCCGGCTTTCCCAAAGCTGATTTAGGAAATGATATTATTTTAACCGGTAAGCTTGATTGGCTGGAAAAAGAAGGAGATACTTATCATCTGGTTGATTTTAAAACCGGCAAGAACGAAGAAAAGGAAGATTCCCAACAGTTGCCAATTTACGCAGTTTTAATTTCTGACATTTTTAAAACCAAGAATATTAAAGCCAGTTATTGGTATTTGGATAAAGACGAAAGTATTGTATCCTTTGTTCTTCCGGAAATAAGCCAGACCACTGACTATTTAAAAAAGAAGGGCGAGATTATTAAGATGGTGCGTCAAACAAATTCTTACCGCTGCCAGTCCGGCGGAGAATCCTGTTGGGCTTGCCGCGACATGCGCTCGATTGCCCAAGGGAAAGGCAAACTGGTGAGCATGGATCCGGTAAATAGAAAGCAGGAAATTTATATTTTACCGATAAAAAATGATGAAACGGTGGAAGAAAAACAACCGGAGACACCAATTGTGGATGATTTACCGTTTTGACCTTTGGAACGATGCCGATGAGAAAAGCAACAAAAGATGATTATGTAAAACTACAAGGCGGGTTGCCGGAGGTTAGTCAAGACGAAAGAGGTCTTTGGCATATCAAACATTCATATAGAAATGACATGCCTGATGTGACTGACCATCGGCCGCCTTCTGAAGGGCAAGAAGTAAATATAAACGGAGTTTTGTATAATGCCCGTTTATTATGGCAATTCCATGGTGCGCCTTGCGAAAGACAGTCGCATAAAGTTGGCGGAGTTGGTTATCCCAGAGGCGAAAGCGGGGAAAGGTCAAAAGCGTAATTTATTGTATTCTTATTTCTTCCCAAAATTTTTCGGCTAGTCCGCTGGTAAATTTGCCAAAACCGCCGTTCTCCGAATGCCGGCAGAGCTGATTTTCAAAGCGTCTGATAATTATCTGGATTTCCTCGCCTTTTTGATTAAATTCTTTTTTCCATTTATTTGGTTGAGCGGTGTACTGATCGTGAATTTCTTTAAATTCGGCAAAAGGAGTCTTGTTCTTTTTAAGCATTTCGTCAAAAACCTGTTTATATTTTGGCATAAAAATATTTAACACACGGTTTATACTTATGAAAGCAAGATTCGGCAACATCTGGCAAGATTCGGCAATGGGTGGTAATATGTTTTTATGAAGATTCCGCCTGAATATAAAATCACTTCGGAGATTTTAGAGCCTATTGCCAAAATCGAAGCGCTGAAGATATTTTTTTCTTCCGTCGAAATTTCCCCGGAAAGAAAAGAAAAGCTCAAAAGGATAAGCTTGCTCAAAAGTTCGCTTTTTTCGGCCAAAATCGAAGGCAATTCCCTGCTGTTGGATGAAATCGAAAAAACATCAAAGCAAAAAGAAAAGCAGGAAGTTTTTAACATTTTAAACGCCATTAGCTATATTGAAAAACTTGAAATTAAAAATATTATTCCGAAGCAGATTTTGACCCTGCACGGGTTGGCAATGAAAGAGTTGTCAGGCAACGCCGGCCGTTTTCGCAAGATGCCGGAAGCGATTTTTAATCAGGCGGGTGTGGCAGTGGCGGTTTTCCCGCCGGCAGTGAAAATTGACAGTTTGCTTTCCGATTTACTGAAATATTTAAATTCCGATCTAGAAAGATTTACTTTGATTAAAGCCTTTGTGGGCCATTTAGTTTTTGAGAAGATTCATCCCTTTGTCGACGGCAACGGCCGGGTCGGCCGGCTGCTGATTAGCTTGGTTTTGAAAGCAGATAATTACGATTTTGGGCTGTCTGTGCCTTTTGAAGAATATATTGAGGAACACAAAGAAGAATATTATTTTTATTTGGATGAAGGGAGCAAAAATATATCTGAGTACTTAATTTTTATGCTCAAGGGTTTCCTCCAAAAAGCATCTGAAATAAGGGAAGAAATAACCAAAAAAGAACCTAAAACGGTTTTACTTCCTCCCCGCCAAGAAGAAATTTATCGGATTATTAAGGAACACCAAATGGTGATTTTTGATTTTATCCACCGGCGGTTTTTAGTCGTGCCCGAAAGAACATTAAGGTATGATTTAAAAAAATTGGTTGAAAAAGGGTTTATTATAAAAGCAGGAAAAACAAGGGGAAGTTGTTATAAAATTAAAGAATAAAAAATTTGTATGCCTGAAACTAATCAATATCTTCACGAAGTGGCGATTACTGCCATAATCATTAAAGACAATAAATATCTTATTACCCGTCGTTCTCCGAATAAAAAAAGATTTCCCGGAAAGTGGACGGTTCCGGGCGGGAAAATGGAAACCAGCGATTATTTGAAACTGCCCAAAGACACGCAGTTTTATTGGTATAACGTTTTGGAAAGAACTTTAAAGAGAGAAACTAAGGAAGAAGTTGGCTTGGAAATCGGCAATGTCGAATATGTAACCAGTTTAGCCAGAGTTCATGAGGACGGCAGTCCTTCTTTGGTGATTTCCTGTATGGCGGATTTTGTTTCAGGCGAAGTTAAACTTCGACCGGAAGAAACGGACGAATTCGCCTGGGTAAGCTTAAAAGTAGCAAAAAAGTATGATTTACTTGACGGAATATATGATGAGCTGGTGATGGTGGAAAATAAGAGAAAAGGGGTAAGAGAGGAATGGAAAAGGCACTCCGCTTGACAATTATGTTAACCGTTGTTAATATATGGGTATATGTTAACCAAAGTTAACCCTTCTGAAGAATTTTATACTGCACCCCAATTGGCTGAACTTTTGGGAGTCAGCAGGGTGACGGTGTTTAAAAGAATAAAATCTGGCGCAATTAAGGCAATAAAAATTGGCAGAGTATTTGCTGTTCCCAAAAAAGACTGGTTTTATATTTTGAGCGGTGAATTATCCAAAGAACAAAAAAAAATAATTGAGGAAGCAGTCAATAAAACTACTAGTGAATATGGTGGCACAATAACGATGTTAGGCAATAGTTAGGCATGAGAAAAATTACGACCGCTGAGGTTGAATACATTTCTTTCCAATTGGCAAAAAAATTGTTGGGGAAAGAGGAACCGATTCCTGAGTTTTCAACAAGGTTTCCAAATATTTTAGAGAGCTGTTTGGCCGTCCCTTTTCAGAAGTTTTCCAAAAGGGATATTTATCCAACCTTGATTGATAAAGCTTCAATTTTGTACTACTTAATGATAAAAAACCATCCATTTCAAAACGGCAATAAAAGGATTGCGACCACTACTTTATTGGTATTTCTTTACAAAAACTATAAATGGTTGAAAGTTGATAATCAAGAATTTTATAACTTTTCCATGTGGGTGGCACAAAGCCCGGCTAAGCTTAAGGACGCGGTTGTTGATGGAACTAAAAAATTTATAATTTCTTATTTAATTGACTTAAAAAAACATGTTGGTTGATGAAGTTGAGATTAAAATTAGAGCCGGGAACGGTGGGGATGGCAAGGTGAATTTTCTTCACGCAAAATATGTTCCTAAAGGCGGGCCGGACGGGGGTGACGGCGGGACCGGCGGGGATTTTTATGTGTTGGGGGTTTCCGACCTGTCCGCCCTAAGCAGATTTAGATATCAAAAAGAGTTTTCTGCCGGTGACGGCAAACCAGGCGGACCTGACCGCAAGACGGGAGTAAGCGGAGGGGACGAAGAGATCAAAATACCGATTGGAACGGTCATAACAGACAGAGAAAGTAGTGAGGTTTGGGAAATTACCAAGGCAGGGGAACAGATACAGATTGCCAAGGGAGGCAAAGGGGGCAAGGGCAATTGGCACTATAAATCTGCCACTCATCAAACGCCGCTGGAATTTGAAGAAGGCAAACCGGGCAAGGCGAGAACTTTGTATTTGGAACTGCGTCTGATCGCCGATATCGGCCTGATCGGGCTGCCAAGTGTGGGTAAATCAAGTTTGCTTAATGAATTGACGAAAGCCAATGTCAAAGTCGCCCCTTATAACTTTACTACTTTAGAGCCGAATTTGGGGATAATGGATGGGCTGATTATTGCCGATTTACCGGGACTGATTGAAGGAGCCCACGAAGGCAAGGGTTTGGGGATTAAATTTTTAAAACATATTAAAAGAACCAAAGTTTTGGTTCATTGTATCAGCGCCGATTCGGAGAATCCGGTTAAAGATTACGAAACGATCAGAAGAGAGTTGGGAGAATATGATAAGGAATTACTTTCAAGGCCGGAGATGGTTTTAATTACCAAGTCGGATTTAGTTTCAGAAAAAGAAATAAAACTTAAAATTAAAAACTTAGAAATGATCAAAAGAGATATCTTAACGGTTTCGATTCATGACTATGATAGTCTTGAAAAATTAAAAAAGCGATTGTTAAATTGTTGACTTGTTATCTTGTTCTTCATAAGGTCTCTCCTTGAGTACTCAAGGAGAGACCTTGGAAAGCGAAAAAAAGTGGTAAAATTCAATTGGTAGATTTATTTTTTTAAAAAAGAAAGGAAGATAGTTATGACAGGATATGTCGATAATATAGAAAAAATTACGGAGGAAAATGCCAATTTCCGCCAGGTTTTATTTACCGGTAAATATGCTCAGCTGGTGGTGATGAGTTTACTGGCGGGAGAAGATATCGGCGTGGAAGTTCACGACACTGTCGATCAATTTTTCCGGATTGAGTCGGGTGAGGGAAAAGTGGTAATGAACGGGGAAGAAACGGCTTTCGGTCCCGGTTCTGCGATTATTGTACCGGCGGGAACAGAGCATAATGTGATAGCCGTCTCGGCGGTAAAACTTTACACCCTTTACAGCCCGCCGAATCACCCGGCCGACCGGGTGCAGGCGACCAAAGCGGAAGCAAATGAAGCTTGATTTTTTGGAATTTGGAGAAGGGAGGGCAGTAGTTTTCCTTCACGGCTGGCAGCAGGATAAAAAATCTTTTGCTTCGTTGGTTCCGTTTTTATTTAAAAAATATCATTTGTTTTTACTGGATCTGCCCGGCTTTGGCGGGAGTGAAGCTTCTTTGGCTGATTTTAACTCTTACGATTACGCGGAAGAGGTAACAAAATGGTTGAAAAACCAAAAACTCAAGGAGGTAGTTTTGGTCGGCCATTCGTTTGGTGGAAAAATAGCGGCGATTGTTGCCTGTCAAAATCCAAAGTTGGTAAAAAAACTGATTTTAATTGCCACTTCCGGAATTATCGACAAAGAAAAATTTAAAAACTTGAAAAAACTTTCACCAAGATTGATCAAAGATTTTCTCCGGCCTTTTTTTGTCGGCCGGGATTATAAACAGGCAGGAAAATTACTGCCGATTTTTAAAACGGTTGTTAAAGAAGATTTTTCCGGTGTTTTTAAGAAGATTAAAGTGCCAACTTTAATTATATGGGGAAAAGACGATAAAGAACTATCGGCAGAAAATGGAAAAAAAATAAACAGTATGATTAATGGGAGTAAATTGGAAATAGTTGAAGGCAATCATTTTCCTTTTTGGGATAATCCGCAGAAAGTGGCGGAATTGATTGATGATTTTGTAAATGAAAAAAATTAAAAAATTACTTTATCTGTTGCAGCTGGAAGAATATGATATCGGGCGGTACTTTGCTTGGCTGGAAAAAAATGATATTAACCGTTTTGAGGAAAGAAAAAGTAGTCTGAAATGGACCGCGAGAATTTGTTCAATTTTCGCTCTGACAATTTTACTATCTGCTTTTTCTTCAAGAGAGAAAGCGGTGGGGGACGCGAATAAGCTGGCTATTCCACTCTTTTCTTTTTTAGAAGAAGCATCTGTTTTGTTGACGAAAATTAAACTCTCTTTTTATCCCAAACCGATAAGAATAATAATAACTGGCAGTTACGGAAAAACGACTTTCAAAGAAATGCTGGCCTGGGTTTTGCAGGGAAAATATGTAGTTTTATCAACTTCAGGGAACATCAATACCCGTATTGGTATTGCTCAAATGATTCTAAAAAAGTTACATAAAAAACATGAGGTTTTGATAGTAGAAGCGGGAGCTTACAAAAAGGGTGAAATAAAGGAAATTTGTGAATTGATCAAACCGACTATTGGCGCCATCACGGTAATTGGCTGGATGCATTTGGAAAGATTCGGAACAATGGAAAATATCCGGAAGACAAAAATGGAACTGGCAGATTTTGTTAAAGACAAAAAAAACTTTTTTTATCCAAAGGAGAATCATAAATTTATTAATTTTGAGGAAGCAATAACGGAAATTGGAAAGAGTTTGGGAATGGCAGAAGGAGAAATTGATAAAAGATTAAGAAATTTTGTCCCGCCGAAAAATAGGCTAAGAGAGAAAAAAATAAGAGAAAACCTGGCGATAATTGAAGATGATTATAATTCAAATCCTTTGGGTTTTGAAAAAGCGTTAACGGTGTTGGCAGGTTACAAAAAATGGCAGAGGATTGTAGTTACTGCGGGAATGATTGAATTGGGAGAAAAACAGTTTGAGTTAAATTGTAAGTTGGGAGAAGAAGCGGCAAAAGTGGCAGACATGGTAGTAGTTGTTGGTGAAACTAACAAGGATGCACTGCTTGCTGGAGCAAACAAAGTGAAGGGTGGGAAAAGGCAAATTGTTTGGTGGCCAAAAGATAAAAATACCGACCCGGAGATATCTTCATTATTCCGTCCGCCAACGGTGATTTTGAAAGAAAACGATTTTTTGCCGGACAACTATTTTTGAGTTCCCAAGATTTTACTTTTGAAAGTGTAATTCAAGCTTTCGATTTCCTTTTCTCTTTCAAGTGCCAGCTCGACCAGTCTGTTAATCAACTGCGCCGGTTTAATTCCGGAAGCTTCCCATAAATAATAAGAAAGCGAACCGGGGATGGTATTGATTTCGTTAACAAAAACCTTACCGGTTTTCTTTTGAAATAGAAAATCCATTCTGGCGCAACCCCAGCAGTTCAACTCCCGGAAAATTTTTCTGGTAGTTTCCTGAATTTCTTTGGCAATTTTATCGGGAATCGGTGCTGGCACAATCCGGCAAAGTCCGGCCATACCCTTGTTTTTGCCGCCCTTCAGATATTTTTCTTCAAATGTCAGAAATTGGCCATCAATTAAAGGTTGTTCGCAAACAGAAGTGATTGGTTTTTCTCCGCCCATGACTGCACAATTTATATCAACAGCGTCGGAAACTGCCTGTTCGATTAAAATTTTGTTGTCAAACTGCATCGCTTTTTCTACTGCCTTTTTTAATTCATTTTTACTTTTTACTTTACTAATCCCAATACTGGAGCCGGCACGACTTGGCTTAACAAAAAAGGGATATCTTAATTTATTTTCAATCACAGTGATAATCTTATTTTGGTTATCGTGGTATTCTTCGGTTGTAAACCATTCGTAAGGGATTAAATTTAATTTCATACTTTCAAAGACCTTTTTCATCATCACTTTATCTATGCCCAAAGCGCTTCCAAGAACCCCGCTGCCGGTGTAAGGAATGCCATAAAAATCCAAAAGCCCCTGCAGTTTTCCGTCTTCTCCGTAAGCGCCATGCAAAGCCAACAGATAACAATCTAAAGATATTTTTTGGGGGAACAGTTTTTTGGCCACAATACCTTTGTTAATAAAAGTGATTTTTTGATTGTTCGAGAGAACTTTTTTTATAAATAGAGAATAGTTTTCTTTTTTTGGGAAAGGGCATAAAAAAGGTTGGTTTTGCCTGTCAATATAAATCAGTACCGGGTTATATTTTTCTTTATCGATCCATTTAACTGTTTGTAAAGCAGTGACAATGGAGACTTCGTGTTCTGAGGATTTTCCTCCAAAAACAACTCCCAGATTAATTTTTTTCATACATGTATTAACAAACAACCTTTGTGCGGATAGAAACCGTTCCCTGTTTGCGAGCAAAACGGCGGTCTCGGTTGCGAATTATAATTAAGACATTCCCCTGTTGGCTCATTAAACCGATCACACTTATAGGTTCCAACAGAAGCTTCACGGCCATTAGGGGCGCGGACAATTTTTGAGCCCAACCGGCGGATAAACGGATAATCTCTCAGAGCTTTTTCTACGGATTTAGGATCAAACAACTCCTGAGTCAATTTGAAATTTAAGCAGCAATTTCTTGGGCAACCTTCACATAATTTAGCCATTGCGGGTATTTTATCATTTTGCCGTTTCTTATGCTAGAATTGGGGCATGAGATATTCAAAACTTTTTGGCAAAACAGTCAGAAATGCTCCCAAAGATGCGGTTTTAGAGAGTCATAAACTGCTTTTTAGAGCCGGGTTTATTCGCGATCTTTCTGCCGGCCGGTATCTTCTTACTCCTTTAGGCTTCAAAGTTTTTGAAAAAATTATCAAAATCATTGACGAGGAAATGCAGACGATCGGCGGCCAGCGGGTTTCTTCCCCCACTCTTCACCCGCTTGAGCTTTGGCAAGCAACCCACCGAGATGTTGCTTTTGGCGAAGGATTGATGCGGGTGAAAGACCGGCGAGGAGCTTGGTTTGCCATTGGTGCGACCGCTGAAGCGGTAATGACCGAATTCGTTAAGAAGTTTTCCCCTTCCTGGCGTGATTTACCATTTGTGATTTACCAATTTTCCCAAAAATTTCGAGATGAACTACGGGCAAGAGGTGGCCTAGTCCGAGTGCGCGAGTTTTTAATGAAAGATTCTTACTCGTTTGCGGCCGATGAAGAAAGCTCGCTTAAGTGTTATTGGGACCATTTCCATGCTTACGAAAAAATAGCCGAAAGGTTAGGAATTAAAGTGATCCCGGTTGAAGCAGACAGCGGGGCTTTGGGGGGTGATTTCTGCCATGAGTTTATTACTCCTTGTGATTTTGGCGAGGACACGATTTTAACTTGTGAGTGTGGTTATCGGGCGAATAAAGAAAAAGCAGAATTTGTAAGGGAAAATATCAATCTTGACGAAGAAGAAAAACCGCTGGAAATTGTCAGTCAGCCGGAATGGGTTGAAAGTATGGATGATAACGTTAAACATTACAATTTGCCGAAAAGCCGTTTTTTAAAAAATGTGGTATATAAAACAGCTAAAGGAAAGATCATTATTGCCGTTATCCGGGGCGATCTGGAAGTTAATGAAGTCAAATTAACTAAAGTGGTAAACGAAGGGGAGCTGATACCGGCAACCGATGAAGATTTAATTAAAATGGAGACAAAACCAGGGTGGGTGCATTGTTGGGGGCACCAAGCTTTGTATATTGGTGATTTGTCTTTACAAACAGTCAAGAATTTTATCGGCGGCCAAAAAGAAAAAACCACTGACTGCGTTAATGTAAATTACGGCCGGGATTTTACTTGTGAGGTTTTGGCCGATATTACTGAAGCCCACGAAGGATATTTTTGCGGCAAGTGCCGGAAAGGAAAACTGAAAGAAATTCGGGGAATTGAATTCGGTCATGTTTTTAAATATGACGATTTTTATTCCAAAGCGATGAGGGCAACCTTTACCGATAAAAACGGCAAAGAGAAATTCCTGCAAATGGGGGCATACGGCATTGGGATAGAAAGAGCGATGGCGATCATTGTTGAGGCTCATCGTGACGAAAAAGGCATTATCTGGCCAAAATCAGTTGCGCCATATCAAGTGCACTTGGTGAACTTAAATCCGAAATCCGAAATCCGAAATCCGAAACTGAATGCGGACGAAGTTTACGAAAAATTGCAAGCTTCAGGTATCGAGGTTTTATATGATGATCGGGAGGAAGTATCGGCCGGTGAGAAATTCGTCGATGCGGACCTGATCGGAATTCCGGTAAGACTGGTGGTTTCCGAAAGGAATGGAGATAAAATTGAATATAAGGGAAGAGACAAAAAGGAAAGCGAGCTTTTGGACTTAGAAGGAGTGGTAGAAAGATTAAAAGCGTGATCTTGTAATAATGATGGGTACTTTCAATGGGAAAGATTAAAGAGTTCCATGAATTAACAGAAACATGTCGTTCATTAAGAAAAAAAGGTAAAAAAATTGGTTTAGTGACGGGCTGTTTTGATGTTTTCCATATAGGTCATGTTAAATTTCTAGAATTTGCCAGAAGTCAGGTTGATTGTTTAATCGTTGGTTTGGAATCTGATAATTCGATTAAGGTTAATAAAGGACAAGGACGACCAATTTTTAAATATCTTCAGCGAGCAGAAGTTTTAGCCAGTCTTCGGGTTGTGGATTTTATTTTTGAAATAAAAAATAACGTAAAGTTTGACTCCAACAATCCTCCAAAGGTTTATCTTTCTATCCTTGAGCAGTTAAGGCCCTATGCTTTAATATCATCTCCCTGCGATAAGTATTTGGAGAATAAAAAGAAAGATGCTGAAAAAGTTGGTGCAAAATTGATTTTATTTCACAAAAATCTTAATATTTCATCAACAGAGACGATAAAGAAAATTAAATTATTAAATTGATGGACAATATTAAAGGAAGTGTTTTGTGACATTAAAACAAAATCAAAAACAAGTTGACGCCTGGGCAGGTCAATTTAAGGTTCCATATTGGCAACCGTGCCTTGTATGGACCGAAGAAAAAGAAACCGACTGAAAAAACTAAAGAATTAGCCGACGAAATGGCCGATGTAATTTTTACCATTATTTGTTTGGCTAATTCAAAAGGAATTGATTTAGACGAAGCTTTTAAGCACATGATGGATAAATGTTACGGCAGAGACAAAGATCGGTACGAAAAAAAATTAACTTCTTGAGTAATCATTTTTTTCTGTTTCTTTAATATTGGATTTGATAAAATAAGATTGGTGTTTAAAGTCCGTTTGTTTACTCCGAAAAATAAAATTTCTCCGATAAAGGAGTTTTTGGATGATTGTAGTCCAAACTTAAGAACGAAAATTCTTCGTCAACTTAAATACGTGGAAGAATATGGTTTGAATCCCGCTATCCCGAACATCAAAAAAATTTCGGGAACTTCGTTATGGGAGTTAAGAATTCTCGGGAAAGACAATGTTCGGATTTTCTGTTTGTCTCTACCAAACGAAGAAGTCAAAATTTTACATATTCTTAATAAGAAAAAGCAGAAAACCCCCGCAAGGGAATTAAATATTGCCCTTAAAAGAAGTCAAGAAGTACTTGACTTGTGATATCTAATCAGATATCATACTTCTATGAAAGATTTAACTGTAAGTGAGTATATTGGAGAACAACTTAAAGATCCGGAATTTAAGAAGGAATGGGAAAAAAGTGAAGCTGCTTATCAAGTTACCAGAGCGCTTATTGAGGCGCGCATAAAAGGTAAGATATCTCAGAGGCAACTTGCTGGTAAAGTGGGGACTACTCAGGCGGTAATATCGCGGATTGAAAATATGAATGTCAGCCCTTCTATTGAGTTGCTTCAACGGATTGCTGATTCTTTGGGTAAGAGGTTGGAAATAAGATTTGCTTAGAAAAATTTAAGGAGGAAAAAATGACAACGGTTAAAAAATCAAAAAATAAAGAAACTTTTAAAGTCAGCGGGGAGCAGTTGATAAAAAAAATCAAAGAACTGGTGAAAGAAGGCAATGTCCGCCGGATTATTACCAAAGATAAATCCAAAAAGACGATTGTGAAATTTCCCCTGACTATCGGGGTAGTCGGGGCGTTGATTGCGCCCATCCTGGCGGCCGTCGGAGTTATTGCTGCCCTGGTCACCGAGTGTGAAATTACTGTTGAAAGAGAAGCGTAAATGGTATAATTTACTCATGGCCAGGAGAAAAGGTTGGTTAAAACGCCGGTTTCGGCTTCACTTAAAAAAAGACGCGGTTTTTTCCATTTCTTATGTCTTTCTTTTTTGCCTCGCTTTTTTAATCATTCTCTCTTTTACCAGGCAGGGGGTTTATCTTTTTAAGTTTAATTTGTTTTTATTGGAGTGGCTTGGCTGGGGAACGGTTTTTTTGGCTTTTTTCCTCTTTTTGGTCGGGTTGATGTTGACCAAAATCAGGATTCCCTGGAATGAGGCGGGAGTTTTGGTCGGCGGCAGCCTGGCGGCCGTTTCCCTGGTCGGTTTAACCAAGGCCGGGCTGGCGGGAACAGGGGTTTTTAATCTTCTTTCTTACGCCATTACTTCGATCGGGGCGGTGATTATTTTAACCGCCTGCGCGATTATCGGAATGGTGGTCTTTTTTAATACTTCTTTTGACCAGATTGTAATTTTCCTGGCTAAACTTTTCAAGCCGTTTAAAAATTTGGTTTTCGGTTTAAAGAAAAAAACACCGCAATTTATTCAAGAAAGATCGTCGATTGTTTCCGGAAGAAATGAATCTCTGTCTAAATTATCCTCTTCGTCCGCGGCTGCCAGAGAAAATGTCAGGACAATTAACCTCCGTGACGATCAAGAATTACCGGAGGTAACAACCAATGTTCCCGGGGCCCAATCAAGTGTTTGGAATTATCCGCCGATATCACTGCTGGAAGACAAGGCAGGAGGAAAAGCCGACCGCGGCGATACGAAAAATAACGCGGCGACGATAGAAAGAACGCTTGACTCTTTTGGCATTTCCGCCAGGGTGGTGGAGATAAATTTGGGTCCGGCCGTTACTCAATATGCAATTGAAGTCGCCCTGGGGACGAAGTTGTCCAAAATAACCAGTCTCGCTAATGATTTAGCTTTGGCTTTGGCGGCCCCTACCGGCCAAATCAGGGTTGAAGCGCCGATTCCCGGCCGGTCGCTGGTTGGGCTGGAACTTCCCAACCATTCACCGGAAATTGTGACCTTGAAACAAATTTTGAATTCTTCCGAGATGAAAGAGCAAAAAAGCAAGCTGGTTGTACCTTTGGGATTGGATGTTTCCGGCCGGCCTAAAATCGGCAATATTGCCAGAATGCCTCATGTTTTAATCGCCGGACAAACCGGCAGCGGTAAATCGGTTATGTTAAATTCATGGATCGCTTCTTTTCTTTTCCGGTGTTCTCCTTCGGAGTTAAGATTGATTTTAATTGACCCCAAAAGAGTCGAATTCACCCAGTATAACGGAGTCCCCCATCTTTTAACTCCGGTCATTATTGAACCGAACAAGGTGATTTCCGCTTTAAAATGGGCGACGGCCGAAATGGACCGGCGTTATAAAGTTTTTGCTCAGGCGGGAGCCCGCAGTATCGAAACATACAATGAAATTTCCGGTTTTCAGGCCTTGCCGTATGTGGTGATTATTATTGATGAACTGGCGGATATTATCCTATTCTCTCCGGCCGAGGTGGAAGACAATATTTGCCGTGTCGCCCAAATGGCTCGGGCGACGGGGATTCACATGATAATTTCTACCCAGCGGCCATCGGTTGATGTTCTGACGGGTTTGATTAAAGCCAATATTCCCTGCCGGATTTCTTTTGCGGTTTCCTCAATGATCGATTCCCGGGTGATTATTGATGGTCCGGGGGCGGAAAAATTGCTCGGTCGGGGAGATATGCTTTATATTCCCCCTGACCAGGCCAAACCAACCAGAATTCAAGGATCTTTTGTCTCTGACGAGGAAGTGGGGAAGTTGATTGGCTACCTGGGTAAAACCGGAGTCAGGCCGGTTTATACGGAAGAAGTAACTGAAATTAAAGATACAGCCGGAGGCAGGGGTACTGGGGCTTCGGGATCAGAAAAAGATGAATTTTTTAATGAAGCGGTGAGAATTGTTTGTCAATTTGGCCGGGCTTCGTCCTCACTACTGCAAAGAAGACTTTCCATCGGTTATACGCGGGCGGCGAAAATTATCGACCAAATGGAGGAAGCGGGCATTGTCGGCCCTGGAGATAAATCAAAACCGAGAGATGTTTTAATTAAAGATCCCGAAGCCTTTTTGACTTCCCAGCAAATACAATCGGAGCGAGGACAGTAAGTTTTTATGCGCACTGCCGGCGAAATATTATCGGGGAAAAGAAATCAACTGGGTTTGAGTCTTGATCAAATTGAAAAAGACACCAAAATTCGCAAGAAATACCTTGAAGCGATTGAAAAAAACAATTACAGTTTTTTTTCCGAAAGTACCACCGTTAAGGGTTTTATCCGCAATTACGCTCTGATCTTGGAAATTCCTCCGGAAAATATTCTGGCAATTTTCCGCCGGGATTTTATTGAAAACGAAAAAGGTCAAATTATTCCCCGGGGATTTACCAAGGAAATAGAAGAAAAATCATTTCATTGGACTCCCAAGATAACTTTTTTTCTTATTATTGGTTTGCTCCTTTTGTTTTTTTGTTATTTTTTTGCCAGCCAATACTTCCGTTTTTCTTCCCCGCCTCAGCTGGAAGTATATTCTCCCAAAGAAGAACAAGTTTTTAGAGAAAAAGTTGAAATTTCAGGCAAGACTGATAAAGATGCCACCGTTAAAGTTGACGGCAGTTTGATTGTTGTTTCTAAAGACGGTAGTTTTAAAGAAGAAATTGTTTTACCCAGAGGGGAAAATTTTTTAACAATTGAAACGGCCAACAGGCAAGGTAAAAAAAGAACTTTAAATATTAAAGTTAAAGTTGAATAAATAGTGATTGACAAAAGGGGAGGAAAATCGTTATTCTTAAGTTATATTGAACTGCCCGAATGACAATACCATATCTTAACCAAATTTTACTGAGTCTTGTCGTTACTACTTTGACGATTTTGCTGGCAATTTCCGGAGTTTATGTCATTCATATTCTTCAGGAGCTTAGGGAATCGGTTAAAAAAGTTAATAAAATTTTGGATGACAGCCAGACAATTTCTTCTTCTATTGCCAAACCGATTTCCGGTATTTCCGGTTTTATTACCGGCATTAAAGGCGGGATGGATATAATTAACCTTTTTTTAAGCAAAAAACCTCATAAGTCTACCAAAGAGGAAGAAAAATGAACGAAGAAGAAAATAATACCTCTGGTTTTTGGCTTGGACTCCTTATCGGAGGAGCGGTCGGTGCGGTTGCCGGATATCTTTTCAGTAGCGAAGACAAAAAACAAGCACTTGAGGAAATAAAAGGAAAAGCGAAACTCCTTTTGGAAAATCTTGGTGAAATTAAGGATGAAACTTTGGAAAAAGGGAAAAAAGTCAAAAAAGTGATTGAGGCGGAAGTCGGGGAAGTGGTTAAAGAAGTAAAGTCCGGACAGGATGAAATTGCCAAAGAAGTTGAAGGAGTTCCCCAGGCAGCGAAAGAGGCGATCGACCGGGTTGAAAAAGCAGCCCAGGAGGCGGTAAAAAATATTTCCGAATCAGTTAAATCTTCAAATACCCGGATTGATCCCCGGAAAAAAGGTTTTGGCAAGTCTTTTTTCAAAAAAGGCAATGCTTTGGTTAAAAAATAACAAAAATGGGAAAAAAACAAATAACAGGTGGATCATTAAAGAAAGGTACTCCTACCCCTTTTTTCAAAAAGATGACGATAGCCACATAATTAGATTTTATGAGTTTATCGATACACTCATAACCAAATCCTTTCCACTCTTAAATTTCTAGACTAAATTATGGTAAAATAAGGCTATATGGGATTGCCTAAATTTTTTCAATCATGTTTTCCTTCTTATGACCTGACTAGATTGAATATAAAAAAAGATAAGAATCTGATTGTGACGCAAATTCTCAACTTCGGAACAGAAAAAGAAATTGAATGGCTGGGCAAAAATTACTCCCAAGAAGAAATTGAAGAAGTTGTCCGATTCCCAATTTCCGGAATGTGGATGAAATCAGTTCTTTTATATTGGTTGAATATTTTTGGTATTAAAATTAGCCAGAACAATTTAGGCAAAGCAATTATTAATTTAAACTCTATTTAAATTTTCCAAGATGATTAAGCTCCATACTCAAATTCTTAATGAAAATCAAAAAAAAGTTCTCCCTAAATTGACTTTTTTAAAAGATAATAATATTTATCTTGCCGGAGGCACCGCCTTAGCGCTTCATTTGGGTCATCGAAGTTCTCTTGATTTTGATTTTTATACGAAATCTCACTTTGATTCGGTTATGCTTTATAAAAAAATTGAAGATATTTTCGGGAATGATGCAATCTTGTCATTAAAAGAAGAAGATACAATGTTTTGTAAAGTTTTTGGCGTTGACCTTTCTTTTTTTTGGTATAAATATCCGCTTATTGATAAACTGGTGAAATTCGAGAGCATTTTGCTTGCCAGTTTTGCAGACATTGCTGCCATGAAGTTAATTGCTGTTTATCAAAGGCCGGCAAAAAGAGACTATATTGACATTTATTTTCTCTTAAAAATTTTTACCCTTAAAGAAATGTTTTCCTTTGTAAAGAAAAAATATCCTAATTTTAACCAATATTTTGCCCTAAGAGCATTGACTTATTTTGAGGATTTGAAAGATGAGGAAGGAAGAAAAATAGAAATTATTGATAAAGAATTTTCTTGGGAAAAAGCAAAAGATGATATTTTTGAAAAAGTCAGAGAATATCAGCTGGATATGATTAAAAAAAGATATACTTAAACTAATGATTAACGAGCAAATACCAGAAGTTCCGATTCAGTCTCAAGAGACAATTCAGCCTGTTTCAGAAACCCCAGTTTTACCTAAGAAAAAATTCAATTTTAAAATAATTGCTATCCTATTGATTGTTATCTTGTTAATTACTGGGGGAGTTTATGCGGGGATGCAGATTGGGAAAAGACAGATGGCAGGCGGACTACAGCCAAAAGCGACTCCAACATTGATTCCTCAACCAACTCAAATACCCACTTTAATTCCCACTCCCGATGAAACGGCCAACTGGAAGATTTATACAAACAGTCTGTTGAGTTATTCGGTTAAATATCCACAAAATTGGTTACTTTTGGACTTAACGGAAGGAAAACAGATTGAAATCTATTACCAACCCGATAAAACAAAGTCTGTTGGGGAAATTTTGATTGAAGAGATAGATGATTCAAGTTATAACCGTGAATTAGGTTCAAAGCAAGCAACGAAGGGTATATTGATTGGGGATTCTAATGCAAAATGCAAAACTGACGATGTTGAAAAAACATGGTGCTATTTAACTTTCAATAGTAAATATTTATCTATACTAATCGTTAAAGAAAAAGATCAGGAGTACAACAAAATTATTGACCAAATTCTTTCCTCGTTCAAATTCTTGGACTGATTTTTGTGTCTTGCTTCTGTTTTTGTTACAATTGAGACAATGAAACTTGAATATATTTCTCAGACAAAATTGCAGAAACTTATTAAAGAAGTTTTTGAAAAGTATTTACCTAATGAAAATTATCGGCTTTTTTTCTTTGGGTCGCGAGTATCTGGAGTGAATTCCCCACGATCAGATATTGACTTGGGAATTGAAAGTTCACATAGTCTTTCTTCTAAAACAAAAATTGAAATTGAAGAAGAATTGCAAAACCTGCCCATACTTTATAAAATTGATTTGGTGGACTTTGGGAGAGTTTCCGAAGATTTTAAAAAAACGGCTTTAAAATATTCAGAATTTATCAATTGAAATGGAAGAAATTTTAAAAGATTTTGGTAAGGCCATTTCCGCTTTAAAAGAAGTTTTAGCGGTTGAAAAAACTAAAATTACCCGCGATTCTGCTTTGCTTCGTTTTCAACTTTGTTTTGAGTTAGCTTGGAAGGCAATTAAAACTCATGCCAGAGAAGAAGGTGTCGAATAAAACTAGTGGATTATGACGAGAATTGGCTAAACATGTTGGCAGATAGAAATTTAGTAGTTCATCTTTATGAAGAAGAAATGGCGGATGAGATTTACGACAGTTTGCCTGATTATTTGACGCTTTTTGAAAAATTATATTCAAAACTAAAGAAATAATAATATGGAAGAGCAAATACCAGCCACTCCAATTCAGTCTCGAGAGTCAGTTCAACCTGTTTTAGAGAACCCCCTTTTACCAAAGAAGAAATTTAATTTAAAGATAATCGTTATATCGTTAATCGCTATCTCGCTTTTAGGAACGGGACTGGTTTATGCTGGGATGCAGATTGGGAAAAGGCAAACAGCCGGTAATACAGAAACAACCAAGATTTTCCCTACTCTTGTTCCCGAACCAACCGAAACAATTAATGAAACTGCTGACTGGAATACTTACGGAAATGGAAAATACGGGTTTGAGTTTAAATACCCC
>PEVD01000009.1:55145-56111 GCA_002780305.1 Candidatus Shapirobacteria bacterium CG03_land_8_20_14_0_80_40_19
GAGAGGAAACAGAGCTGACCATTTATTTTGATTTTAACCGTATCTTTAAGAATGAGGCTGAAGCTGGAGAAGGAAGAAGTGGTGCTGAGCTTTCAATACTAGATTTAAAAAAATTCGAATATAAAGGAGTAGAAGACATTTTTGGAAATCCGTGTTCGTTTGAAAAGCATAAACAAGAAGTTGCTGGAGAAGTTTACTTTGGGAAAGAGACTGGAGAATTGGTATTAGCCACAGAAGGTGAATGTGGCCCTCCCTTTGCGGCCGCTGTTTTAAAGAAAGGCGCGTATCTTTATGTTTTTCGTGTTTACATGGGTGTTGGTGAAAAAGTCGAATTTAATCAAATAGAAAAGCAAATCCTTGCTTCTTTTAAATTTTTCAATCAGAATCAATCCGACGGAACAACTGATTGGAAGACTTACAGAAATGGAAAATATGGATTTGAATTTAAATATTCACAAGATGGTAGAATAGAGGATCGGACGATATTCACCCCTGATGATGCTTGGCCTGATATAATTCTACGCTTAAATTCAAAGCAACATGAGTGGGAAGGTATTTGTCTGAGAATTGGTGAAAATATAGAAGAACTTTCTTCGGAGGAATATGTTAAACAATTAGAACAGCGATATAAAACAGAGTATAATTCATTATTGAGTTATCAAGAAAAGCGAGAGATATCTATTGATAGTGAAAGAGCGATTGCTCTTTATGCTGTGGGTGAAAACGCCTGGGATTTTTTAAATATGTCAATTGAAGAAATTTGGAATGAAGGAGGAGTTTGGTATGATGAGTTTTATATTGCTAGAAAAGGCAGAATTTTTGTAATAACTTTTCCGACAAGTAAAGAAAACCCCAATGTGGTTAATGCGATTGAAAATAATAAAACAGCCCACCAAATTCTTTCTACTTTCAAATTCTTAGAATAGAAGGATTGTTTTGGTCTTTCTCCCAATTTTTGGGATTTAA
>PEVD01000050.1 GCA_002780305.1 Candidatus Shapirobacteria bacterium CG03_land_8_20_14_0_80_40_19
TAATTTATTTTTGGTTTTTCTTGAATTTGAACGGGCTGACTATCTGGATTTTGCCCGATTTTCTGGCTATTTTGACCGTCAACGTTAATTTGATTTTCCATACATATCTCCGAGAAAAAGTATAGCATATAAGGACAATTAAAATACTCTTTAAGCATCACTTTTAATGTTATTTTACCCTTTGTGGTTTTAAGATATTCTTCTCTTCTTTTGACATCTTTATGGGGACATACCAGTCAGACGCGCCATTCGGCGCATCTTTCCGGTATATCTCTGCCTCACCACTCGCTTTATCTTTCCAATATTGGCAAAGAGATATGCCGTATGGCATATCTCGAAGCGATGAACCCGAGCGATAGCGAGTGGTTCGTTGCTGCGGGACTTGGATTCGAACCAAGATCTTCTGCTCCAGAGGCAGACGTCACTACCGTTAGACTATCCCGCAATCCAACCCCAGGCTAATTTTAACAGAAGAAATGACTATTTACCAAATTTCCCGGTGAATGTTTTCTTTTTTAAATTTATCTTTTGGTCTTTCGTCTCCAACCGGAACCCCGATCGGAATCACATTAAGGGGAATAATTTCACTTGGGATTTTTAGAATTTCTCTTACAGCCTTAATTTTTTCTTCATCCGGATATACTGCCGTCCAAACAGCACCTAGACCCAAACCATGAACCGCCAGTAAAATATTTTCAGTAGCAGCAGAACAGTCCATTACCCAAAACTTTGAAGCGTAATCTTTATCTTTATCCGGCACTCCGCAAACGATGACGGCTGCGCCGGCTTTATCAAGCATTTTGGCATAGGAAAGACTCTCACAAAGAAGATCGAGTAACTTCTTCTTTGTAACAACAATAAATGCCCAAGGTTGAGTATTAACAGCCGAAGGCGCAGACATACCGGCTTTCAAAACCTTCTTTAAATCATCTCCAGAGACAGGTTCGCCGGTAAAATGCCGGACGCTGTGCCTTGTTAAAATAGTCTCTAAAAAATCTTTCGACATCTTTTATAAAACAGCTTCAAAGCGCGAGATGGTTTCCTCTTTACCCAATATTTCCGCGCAGTTGGTGATGGGAGGTGTAAATTTCGAGCCCGAAAGGGCAATTCTAAAACTCATAAAAAAATCCCCCGTTTTCCAGCCTTTTTCTTTAATCAAGCCCATTAATTTTTCCTGGATATTTTCATTTGTCCAAGGATTAACCAAAGACAAAACTTCAACTGCAGATTTTAGATGTTCTTTATAATCTAAATTGCCAAACAAAGAAATATCCACTTTGGGTCTTTCAAAAAGAAAACCGGCCAAAGGATTAAAATCCGAAAGTTTTACGATTCTGTCCTGCACCAGTTTGGTGATAGCAATTTGTTTTTTCGGATTTAAAGAGCTGAACAATGAACAATGAACAATGAACAATGAATTAAGCTGTTCAACTGAAAGCTGGCGAATGTATTCCCCGTTAAACCAGTCCAGTTTTTCGATATGGAATACCGGATTGGACTTTTGAAAACCATTGGGATCAAAAGCAGTTACAAACTCATCTAGTGTAAATAATTCACGGTTGTCTTTCGGAGCCCAACCTAAAAGAATGATGAAATTCAGTAGTGCTTCCGGTAAGTACCCATCGGCAATAAATCGGTCAACCGAGACAGTGCTTTTTCTTTTGGAAAGCTTTCCTCCTTCGGGATCTAAAACTACAGTTAAGTGACCAATTTGAGGAGGGATTAAATTTAAATACCGGTAAGTGAGAAGATGAACAGGAGTGCTGGGTAACCATTCCGCCGCTCTTAGGGCATGGGAAATTTTCATTTCCGAATCATCCACTACAACCGCCAGGTGGTAGGTAGGAAAACCATCGGTTTTGAGAAGAGTAATATCGGCAACTTCATTGGTATCCCAGTGAATATCGGTGTTTAAGACATAGTCGTGAAATTCAATTTTTTCATTATCGGGAACGCGCAGTTTGATCGCACCGGAAGTAAAATTTTTATCACGACAGGGGTCGCGAAGCACTTTTTCGCTGGCAGTTTTCGAGTTCCTGGGAGGACACTGGCAAAAAAAAGCGTGACCGGATGAAAGCAGAGCATTTGCAGCTTTCTGATAGACACCGGTCTTTACCCGTTCAGATTGGATATAAAGTTCATCCCAAGGCATACCAAAAAGAGTCAATAATTCCATAATTTTTTCGCGGGAACCGGCAACTTCTCTTTTTTGATCGGTGTCTTCGATACGTAAAATAAATTGTCCCCCATTATGTTTAGCCAGAGTGTACGCGTAGGCCGCCGTGCGCAGGCTGCCGATGTGTAAAGATCCGGTTGGGCTGGGAGCAAAACGAGTGCGTATTTCCATATTCACATTAACGAATTAAAAAATTAAAAGATTAACGAATTAAAAAATTAAAAAATCCGTTAATCCGTAATCCGTTAATTCGTTAATTCTTTAATCCGTTAATAATTATATTGATTTTACCTCAAATTCTGCCTATACTCAATCAGGGACACAATTTCTAATTTCTAATTTCTAAAGATATAAATATTAAATGGCGAGTTTAACTCAAACAGCATATTTTGCCAGAAAAGCAATTAAATACGGCAGTATTGCTTTCGTCGTTTTAATTTTACTACGAGCCGGTTATATCACCATAAAAAAAATAATCCCCCCCAAGCCTGTCCCACTTCCGCCGCCGAACATTGCTTTTGGCAAGCTACCCAAAATACAATTTCCCGAAAAAAAAATTCCGACTAAAATAACTTACCGGCTGGAAACCATCTCCGGGATCCTGCCGGATCTCGGCGGCCAAGCAAAGGTCTATTTTATGCCGGAATCGTCCGTTGGTTTTCTGTCCCAGGAAAAAATTGAAAACTGGGCAAAGTTGCTCCGGTTTAATCAAAAACCGCAGAAAGCCGAAGGCGGCGAATTTGAAAACCTTTTTACTATCTCTTCGCCGATAAACACCACTCTTAAAGTAAATACCTTGACTCAAAATTTCACCTTTTTTTACGACTGGCAAAGTGATCCGGGATTTTCTTTTCAATCTTCACCGGACGAGGGCCAGTCTCTTTCTCTGGCGGCCAGCTTTTTACAATCGGCCCAATCAATGCCCTCGGATATCAATCCGGTAAACAATAAAATTGTTTTTCTGAAAAATGACAATAACAACCCGGTCGAAACAATTTTTCAGGAAGCAAATTTCAGCAAGGTAAATTTTTACCGTCAAACGGCCGACGGTTTAAAAATTCTTCCTCCGGATCCAAAAAACGCTAATATTTATGTAATTGTTTCGGCAATTAAAAATAACTACAATGGGGTAATTGAGGCCAAATATCTTCACAACATTGTTTCTACGGAAATAAACGCCACTTACCCGATTAAAGATGCCAACGCTGCCTGGGCACAACTACTTGAAGGTAAAGGCTATGTTGCCAACTTAGGCAATAATCCTGAAGAAAATGTAATTGTCAGAAACGCTTTTTTGGCCTACTTCGAGGGAGAAAAAAACCAAAACTATTTACAGCCGATAATTGTTTTTGAGGGTGATCGCGATTTTATGGCTTATGTTCCCGCTGTCACCGATAACTTATTTGCGGAGTAATTTTTTCCCAAACAAAATTATCTGATAACCAGCTGGTGATTTGTTTTGTTTCTCCCTTCCGGTCCTGGCTGTGTAAAACAACCGTAATAATCCGGTGTGAGTCTTTATCATAAAGGGCCACCAGGCATTCACCCGCATTTTCTGTCCAACCGGTTTTTATCCCCTTAAAACCGTTGTCTTCCGAAATCAATTCATTGGTATTTTTCAAGTTATAAACCAGCTTCTTAGTAACATCAGTAATGATTAAAGAGGGGATGGCGACAATCCGGGCAAAACTTGGATTTTTTAAGGCCGCGATTGAAAGCATGGCCAGATCTTTAGCCGTCGAATATTGACCTTCTTGATCAAGACCCATCGGATTGACAAAATGGGTGTTTAAAAGATTCAATTCTTCCGCCCGGCGATTCATTCTCTCAGTAAAACCAGCCAGTCCGGAAGGAAAATTACTGGCTAAAACATAAGCGGCGTCATTCCCTGAACCGATCAGCGTTCCATAAAGCAAGTTCTCAACCGACATTTGTTCCCCTTTTTTCAAGCCCAGACCGTTTCCTTCAATTTTGGTGCCGTCGAAAGTCAATATTTGACCAAGCGGGTAATTTTCAAGTGCCACTAAAGCCGTCATTATTTTTGTGACTGAGGCGGGTAATAATAATTCCTCAGCGTTTTTTTCATAAAGAGTGACCATTGAATCAATATCAATCATATAAATACTTTCCGCGGTTAATCTTGGAAAAGAGGTTAAATTTTGAAAGACCGGATAAGGAGCGGGGGTTGGCAGCAAATCAACAAACTCACTGACAGAAACTTCCGTTTCCTTGGAAAAACCCTCAGGCGGTTTTAGATAAGTAACCAAATAAGAAAAATAAAGAAAAAGGGAGATGATAAAAAATCCCGTTAGAGGGAAGGTTAATTTTTTAGTCATTTTTCTGGTCTGGAGAGTCTAATATCAATTCTCTCCATATCACGGGGGAAAAGACTTGCCTGGCGGATATTCTCGAGGCCTAAAATCTGCATGGTAATTCTCTCCGCCCCTAAACAAAAACCGCCTTCGGGCGGCATACCGTATTTAAAGGCTTGAAGGTAAATCGCAAAATCCTCCGGTTTATTCCCCCATTTTCTAACATTATCGACCAAGGTCTGATAATCATTTATTCTTTGTCCGCCGGTAATCCACTCCAGTCCTCGGCCAAGCAAGTCAAAACTGCAGGTGTAATCTGGATCTTTTGGATCCGGATAAGTGTAGAAAGGTCTTTTTTCGGTCGGATAGTGAGTAATAAAGACCAGCTCGCTTTTAAATTTTTCCAAAACATACCGGCAAATTTCCCTCTCGTCTTCAGGTTCCAAATCCGGTTCATTGCGGTTGTCACGACCGGTACGTTCAAAAATAACCTGTTGGGCTTCTCTCATTTTTAACCGGGGAATTTTATCCGAAAGAGAGGGTAAAACGGCAGAAAACATTTCCAATTCCTCTGAACATTCTTCCGCCATGGCTTTAAAAATACCCCGCAGAAGTATTTCTACCGTCTCCATTATTTCGTCAAAATCCCTGATAAATCCCATTTCCGCGTCCAGCCCTAGATATTCGGTCATATGCCGGGTGGTGACCGACGGCTCGGCCCGATAAGCATGCGCCAGCGTAAAAACCCGCTCAAAAACACCAACCATTATTTGTTTATAAAGCTGGGGGGACTGGCCCAAAAAAGCTTCATTTTCAAAATATTTAATTTTAAAAACCTGTGACCCACCTTCGGTAATATTGGGAACGATAGTCGGCACCTGAATCTCGGTAAAACCGAGTTTGGTTAAAATTTCCCGGAAAGAACTTATAACCGTTTCCTGCACTTTAAAAACCGCCCTGTTTTTAGGATGGCGCAGAGAAAGTGAACGGAAGTCCAATAAAACCGGCAGACTGACATTAAGATTTTCCACCCCGGTATCAAACGGCAGTTCTTCGGCCTTCGCCAAAATCTTTAAACTTTTTGCCTCAATTTCAATTTTGCCGGTAGCAATTTTTGGATTCACCAGCTTTTCCGGCCGTTCTTTAACCAGTCCGGTTATTTCCACCACCCACTCTGATCTTAAGTTTTTGGCTTCTTCTAAACTTAGAAAAACTACCTGCAGTAAACCGGTCCGGTCCCGCAGATCAATAAAAATAATCTTCCCGTGGTCACGCCGGGTATTGACCCAACCCTCAATAACCACTTCCTGCCCAACCTTATTGAGTGTTTTTGAAATTAAAGTCCTTTGCATAAAGTCTTAATTTTAAATTTTTAATTTTTAATTTTTAATCAAAATATGCGAATTTTTAATGATTTAATTTTTTAAACTATGTAAAGCTTGTTTTTGTTTAAAAATTTGAGCATTCGTATACTTTAAACCTGCCTGCCGGCAGGCAGGAATTGATTTCAAATTTTAAATTTTAAATTATTAATGTCATTATAACAATCTTGCTTAGATTTTTCTTGCATTCTTTAAAATATTTCTTTTTGCCAAATTAGTTACCGTAAAATCAAGCCAGCCGGCAGTAGGCTTGCTACCTTCTTTTTTTAAAATTTCCA